>DASVNU010000278.1:0-5246 GCA_036383655.1 Sphingomonas sp.
CGCCCGAGGATCAGGCGCTCGACCGGATCTGGATGGGGCTCGACGCCGAGCGTAGCGCCCCCACCGAAGACGATGCTTTGCCGCCCCCCGTGGTGGTTGCCAGAAAGGAAGATTGATGGCCCAGGAAAATAAGGGGTGGACCCGTGACGACATGGCCGCCCGCGCCGCCAAGGAACTGCGCGACGGTTATTATGTGAACCTGGGCATCGGCATCCCGACCCTGGTCGCCAACCATATTCCGGCCGGCGTCGAGGTGACGCTGCAGTCGGAGAACGGCATGCTCGGCATCGGCCCGTTTCCGTTCGAGGGCGAGGAAGACCCCGACCTGATCAACGCGGGCAAGCAGACGATCAGCGAATTGCCGCAATCGGTCTATTTCTCGTCCGCCGACAGCTTCGCGATGATCCGCGGCGGCCATATCGACCTGACCGTGCTCGGCGCGATGGAAGTCGCCGAGAATGGCGACATCGCCAATTGGATGATCCCGGGGAAGATGATCAAAGGCATGGGCGGGGCGATGGACCTGGTCGCCGGCGTCAAGAAGATCATCGTCGTGATGGAACACACGTCGAAGAACGGCGACCCCAAGTTCATCCCGGCCTGCACCTTGCCGCTGACCGGCAAGAACGTGGTCGACATGGTGATCACCGATCTGTGCGTGTTCCAGCGCCCCGACCACCAATCGCCGTTCCGCCTGATCGAACTCGCACCGGGCATCACCGCGGACGAGGTGGCGGCCAAGACGACGGCGAAATACGAGGCGCTGGCCACGGCCTGACGCGTCGCGCACGGAGCGGCAACCCGCGTGAACGGGGAATGGCGGAGATCGAGGCCGGATAGCGAATGCGCATATTGTTGACGGGATCGACCGGTTGGCTGGGCCGCCATCTCGCGCCCATGTTGCGCAGCGCGGGTCATGAAGTGGTCGGGATGGACGTCGCTCCCGGTCCCGACACGCGCGTCGTCGGCAGCGTGGCCGATCGCGCCTTGGTCGAACGCGTGATGATCAGCCACGGGATCGAGGGCGTGATTCACGGCGCCGCGCTGCACAAGCCCGATATCGTGCGCTATCCGCGCCAGGCGTTCATCGATGTCAACGTGACGGGGACGTTGAACCTGCTCGAATGCGCGCTCGCCGCGGGAGCCGATCGGTTCGTCTTCACCTCGACCACGTCGTTGATGATCACTCAGGCGATCCGCGACGAGACGTCCGATCGGGCGGTGTGGCTCGACGAAACCAGCGGACCGCTCAGCCCGCGCAACATCTATGGCGTAACCAAACGCGCCGCCGAAGAAGTGTGCCGCCTGCTCCACGCCGAGAGCGGCCTGCCGACCATCGTGCTGCGCACCTCGCGCTTTTTCCCCGAGGATGACGACACGCATCGCGATCTGTCGGGGGAGAATATGAAGGCAAACGAATTTCTCAATCGCCGGCTGACGGTCGAGGACTGCGCGCGGGCGCATGTCGCCGCGTTCGATCGCGCGCCCGCCATCGGCTTCGCGACCTATATCGTCTAGGCGCCGACGCCGTTTTCGCGCGACGACGTTGTCGAGCTGAAACACGATGCGCGCGCGGTGATCGCGCGGCTGTTTCCCGATGCGGCCGATCTGTTCGCGGCGCGGGGGTGGTCGCTGCCCGCCCGCATCGGTCGCGTCTACGACGCCGCGGCGATCGAACGCGAGCTGGGATTCCGCTGCGCGACCGACTTTGCGGCGATCCTGGCGGCGATGCGAACCGGGGACGCATTGCCGTTCGAACACGACGCTGCCTATGTCTCGCCCAAGGAGTGACGCGATCGGCGACAGGAATTAGCCCCGTAATGGGTGCGAAATATCGGCGTCATCGTCATCTGGGTGTCGTAGAACTGAGCTAATGTCATCGTCGCGTAAGTAAGTTACGCGAATCCGTAAATTACGTTCAATTGACCGACACACCACAGCCGACGGAACTATTGGTTCCGCCGCGGGAGAACAGTCATGTCTGCTTCGGATGACGCTTTACACAATCTGACCGCGCAATGGTACAACTCCCTGGTCACGGCGCTGTCGCTGTCGCCCAAGGACTTTCAGATCGCGCAAGGTGATCTGTTGGTGCCCACCAGCACCGAGCGTTTGTGGGATATGATGGACCAGGTCCCGAGCGAATCGATCGCCCAATATTATGCGCCGTCGACCGTCGACACGTTCTCGAGCGAATATCAGACGATCCTCGGCTATCTCCATGAACCCGCCTCGGAAGCGTTCAAGACGGAGATGGCGGACAATTATGCCGCCTGGCAGACCGCCGAAGCGGCCTATGTCGCCGCCAATGGCGCGGCCATCCTGGCAAACCCGCCGACCTCGGTGACCAAGGCGCTGACCGGTTATTTCGATATCTGGTCGGCGGAGAATATGGACCCCGGCCTCGCCGCCAGCTGCGCCACGCTCTACGCCGCGATCTATGACAATCCCGTCTATATCGCGCAGCTGCTGATCCGCCACCTGCCGCCGGGCGCGCCGACCGCGTTCACGATGACCCAGGAACAGCTTGTGGCGGATCTCGCCAGGGGGCCGTCGGTCAGCTTCTCGATGGATTCGGCGACCGCCAGCACCGACCTCGCGAATTCGTGGACCAGCAGCAGCAGCTCGGATGGCGGCAGCTATTTCTACACCAGTTCGAGCAGCTCGGAGGCGACCGACTTCAGCCAGAAGTTCGCGAGTTCGGGCGTTTCCGTCAGCACGACCTATCAGCACGTCGTGACCGTGCCGGTCCAGGCGCTGTCGTCGGGGTCGGTGACCGACAGCGGCACCGACTATCGCCCGTGGTTCTATCCGGCCGCGCTGACGGCCGCGTTCGACGATGATTCGGCGTCGACGTGGAGCGATCCGACCAAATGGTCCGAGTTCTTCGGGTTGGACGGCACGCTGCAATATGTCGCAACCGCGCTGATCGTGGTCGACGGGATCAGCCAGACGGTCACATCGAACGTCAGCTACACGGCCGACGAACAGACCTATGCGCATTCGGAGAGTCATGAGGGCTATGGCTGCTGGCCCTATTACGTGTCGAACGATTCGTCATCGACCACGACGACCAACACGACGTTCAACGACCAGGGCCAGATGAGCGTCGAGACGTCGTCGCCAGTGGGCAATCCGATCGTGATCGGCGTGCTGGTCTCGGCGATCGAGGATCTCGATACGGCCACGCCGCAAACCGCGGACCAGACGGAATACGAGCCGGAACTGGCGGACTAGTCGCAGCTAACCCCCTCCGGCGGCGGCGCGGCGATCCTGCCGCGCCGCCGTTTCTTTCAATCTGACCGGCAAACAGTTTTCCTTTGTTGCTTGCGATCGGGCGCGGAGCGAGTAAGCCGCCGCCATGACCACCCGCCCGCAGACGCTCTATGAGAAGATCTGGAACGCGCACGTCGTCGAACGCCGCGACGATGGCACTTGCCTGATCTATATCGACCGCCACCTGGTCCACGAAGTTACCAGCCCGCAAGCCTTTGAGGGGCTCCGCGCCGCCGGGCGCCCGGTGCGCCGCCCCGATCTCACGCTCGCGGTGCCCGACCACAATCTGCCGACGACGCCGCGCGTCGATGCCGCCGGCCGCGCGATCGCGATCGACGACCCCGATAGCGCTAACCAGCTCGAGACGTTGCGCCACAACGTCGCCGAATTCGGCGTGCCCTATATCGATGCCTTGGCCGCGGCGCAGGGCATCGTCCATGTCGTCGGCCCCGAACAGGGATTCACGCTGCCCGGCACGACGCTGGTGTGCGGCGACAGCCATACCTCCGCGCATGGCGCGCTGGGTGCGCTGGCGTTCGGTATCGGCACCAGCGAGGTCGAACATGTCCTCGCCACGCAGACGCTGTTGCTCCAGCAATCTAAGACGATGGAAATCCGCGTCGACGGCGCATTGGGTTTCGGTGTGTCGGCCAAGGACGTTGTGCTGGCGATCATCGGCCGCATCGGTGCCGCCGGGGGCACCGGCCATGTCCTCGAATATACCGGCGACACGATCCGCGACCTGTCGATCGAGGGGCGGCTGACCGTTGCCAACATGTCGATCGAGGCCGGCGCGCGCGCCGGGCTGATCGCGCCCGACGACAAGACCTTCGCCTATCTCAAGGGGCGCCCGATGGCGCCGGCGGGCGAGGAATGGGACAAAGCGGTGGCCTGGTGGCGGACGCTGCCGACCGATGCCCAGGCGGCCTACGACGCGACCGTCCGGCTGTCGGCGAGCGACATCGCGCCGTCGCTGACCTGGGGCACCAGCCCGGAAGACGTGGTTTCGATCACCGGACAAGTGCCCGATCCCGACAGCTTCGCCGATCCGTCGAAGCGCGTCGCCGCGCAAAAGTCGCTCGATTACATGGGCCTGACTCCCGGCACCGCGATGCGGGACGTCGGTGTCGACCAGGTCTTCATCGGCAGCTGCACCAACAGCCGGATCGAGGATCTGCGCGCCGCCGCGTCGGTGGCGAACGGCCGCCATGTCGCCGACGGCGTGCGTGCCATGGTCGTGCCCGGCTCGGGGCTGGTCAAGCGGCAGGCCGAGGCGGAGGGCCTCGATCGCATCTTCATTTCCGCCGGATTCGAATGGCGTGAGCCCGGATGCTCGATGTGCCTGGCAATGAACCCCGATAAAGTACCGGCTGGTCAAAGATGTGCTTCCACCTCGAATCGTAATTTCGTAGGAAGGCAGGGACCGGGGGCGCGAACACATTTATTATCCCCGGCAATGGCGGCGGCGGCGGCGGTAACGGGCCGATTGACCGACGTCCGCGAGTTGATGGGGGATCGCCAATGAAACGCGTACTCGTCCTGCTGGTCGCCGGTTCCATCCTGAGCGGCATCGCCGCTTATGCCGCCATGGCCATGCCGAGCCCGCCCGAAAAGCCGGACAAGACCAACAAGTGACGCCGGTTCGCAAGGTAGAGGGCCGCGCCTATCCCTGGGGCGCGAAGAACGTCGATACCGACGTCATCATTCCGGCGCATTGGCTGAAGACGATCAGCCGTGCCGGCCTGGGCAAGGGCGCGTTCGAGACGGTGCGCGCCCAGCCCGACAACATCTTCGACGATCCGCGCTACGCCGGCTCCCCGATCCTGATCGCGGGCGACAATTTCGGCTGCGGGTCCAGCCGCGAACATGCCGCCTGGGCACTCGGCGACCTGGGCATTCGCGTCGTCATCGCGCCCAGCTACTCCGACATTTTCTCGGGCAACGCGGTCAAGAACGGCATATTGCCCGTC
>DASVNU010000279.1:0-7512 GCA_036383655.1 Sphingomonas sp.
CTCCGGCGTCTGCTCGGCGAAGTCCGCCGCCTCGTTCACCTGCTTCCTGATCGCGGCTTCCACCGTCTTCAGCTCGTCTTCCTTCACGCCCAGTTTCTCGAGCAATGCCTTGGCGTGCTCGATCGGGTCGGACTTGTCGCGAACCGCCTGGACCTCTTCACGGCTGCGATATTTGGCCGGGTCGGACATCGAGTGACCGCGATAGCGATAGGTCTTCATCTCGAGGATGAGCGGTCCCTTGCCGGCGCGGACCCAGGCAAGCGCTTCCTCGGCGGCCCCGCGGCACGCCAGCACGTCCATGCCATCGACCTGGATGCCCGGGATGCGGAAACTCTCGCCGCGGCGATAGAGCTGGTCCTCGGCGCTGGCACGGTTGACGCTGGTGCCCATCGCATACTGATTGTTCTCGATCACGTAGATGATCGGGAGCTTCCACAGCTCGGCCATGTTGAACGATTCGTAGACCTGGCCCTGATTGGCCGCGCCGTCGCCGAAGTAAGCGAGGCACACGCCGCCATCGTTCGAATATTTGTGCTTGAAGGCAAGCCCGGTGCCCAACGACACCTGCGCGCCGACGATGCCGTGCCCGCCGTAGAACTTCTTCTCGGTCGAGAACATGTGCATCGACCCGCCCTTGCCCTTCGAGATGCCGGCCTGGCGTCCCGTCAGCTCGGCCATGATCAGCTTGGGGTCAATGCCGTAAGCGAGCATGTGGCCGTGATCGCGATAGCCGGTGATCACGCTGTCCTTCTCACCGTCGAGCGCGGACTGCAGCCCGACCGCGACCGCTTCCTGCCCGATATAGAGGTGGCAGAAGCCGCCGATGAAGCCGAGGCCGTAGAGCTGGCCCGCTTTTTCCTCGAAGCGGCGGATCAGCAGCATCTGTTTGTAGAGTTCGAGCAGTTCCTCCTTCGATGCCTTATAGGGTTCGGGCTCGTCGGGGCGCTCGCGATTGACCTTGGGGGGTTCGCTTTTCGCGCGTGCTGGGGCTTTTGCCACGTCGGGGAAACCTCGTTTCCGTAGGGGAGAAAGCGCGGCCTATAGGCCGGGTATGCGACAGGTTTCAATCGTGCGCTGCGGTATTGGCGACCGCGACACAAACTTCGTAACGGACAAGCAACGCCACGGTTGCGAAAAGCGGGCCGCTCTGCCTAAGGCGAGGCAGATGTTCCCTGCCGACCATCCCTTCCGTATCGCCAATTTCCGCGCCTATTGGCTGTCGCGCTTCGCCGGCACCGTCGCGCTCTCCGCGATGGCGATCATCATCGGCTGGCAAGTCTATGGACTTGCGCGTGACGTCCATCACCTGAGCATCAAGGAATCGACCTTCCTGCTGGGCATGATCGGGGTCGCGCAATTCGTGCCGCTGTTCTTGCTGACCCCGGTCGTCGGACTGCTGGCCGACACATTCGACCGGCGCTGGATCGTCCGGGCCACGACCGGCCTGCTGGTGGCGACGACGGTGATGCTGGGCACGCTGACCTGGCTCCAGGCCCTGAGCCTGCCGGTGCTTTTCCTCGCGGCCGTGATGATCGGCGTGGCGCGCGCCTTCTCAGGTCCAGCCTATTCCGCGCTCGCCCCCAATTTGGTCCCGCGCGAAGTGCTGCCCACGGCCATCGCGGTCAGCTCGATCGCATGGCAGGTCGGCGTGATCATCGGGCCCAGTCTCGGCGGTTTTCTCTACGCGATCCATCCGGATGTCGCCTACGGTACCTCGACCGCGCTCTTCCTCGTCGCGCTCGGCATGATCTTCCTGATCGGCAAGGTACCCCAACCCCAGGCGCAGCCCGACCACCGCCCGCTCCATCGCATCGTCGAGGGGTTCCGCTACGTCCGCAACAACCGCCTGGTGCTGGCATCGATCACGCTCGACCTGTTCGCGGTGATGCTCGCCGGCGCGACCGCCCTGCTCCCCGTCTTCGCCCGCGACATTCTGCATGTCGGAGCACAAGGCCTCGGCTTGCTTGCCGCCGGCATGGGAATCGGCGCGACCTCAACGGCATTGTTCTTCTCGTTCCGCCCGATGAAGACCAATGTCGGGCTCAAGATGCTGATCGCGGTCGTGGTATTCGGGCTCGGTATCCTGACCTTCGGCACCGCGCATCTGATCCTGCCGAGCCATGCTTTCTATCTGGCGCTCGCCGGCCTGATCGTCGCGGGCTGCGCCGACATGGTTTCGGTCTATGTTCGATCGTCGCTGATCCAGCTCCACACCCCCGATGCGATGCGCGGCCGCGTCTCCGCGGTGTCGCAGTTGACGATTTCGGCATCGAACGAACTGGGCGAAGCCGAAAGCGGCCTGCTCGGCTCGCTTTTGGGGCCGGTCGGCGCAGTCGTGTTCGGCGGGGTCAGCGCAATCGTCATCACATTGCTCTGGGCGCGGCTGTACCCCGAACTTCGCCTTGCAAAGTCTTTCGATCCGCCCGAAATTCTCGAACAGACCCCCGAACACGGAGTGCTTCAGCCATGAAGGCCAACACCATCCTGGAAACGATCGGCAACACCCCGCACATCCGCGTGCAGCGACTGTTCCCCGACAGCGAGGTGTGGATAAAGTCCGAGCGTTCGAACCCCGGCGGGTCGATCAAGGACCGCATTGCCCTCAGCATGGTCGAGGCGGCCGAACGCAACGGCAAGCTCAAGCCCGGCGGCACGATCATCGAGCCCACCAGCGGCAATACCGGCGTCGGGCTGGCGATGGTCGCCGCGGTCAAGGGCTACAAGATCATCCTGGTGATGCCCGAATCGATGTCGATCGAACGCCGCCGCCTGATGCTGGCTTATGGCGCCACCTTCGACCTCACGCCGCGCGAAAAGGGCATGAAGGGCTCGATCGAGCGCGCGCTCGAGCTGATCGAGCAGACGCCCAATTCCTGGATGCCGCAACAGTTCGAAAACCCTGCGAACATCGACGTGCATGTCCAGACGACGGCACAGGAAATCCTGAACGATTTCGCCGATTCGCCGATCGACGTGTTGATCACCGGGGTCGGCACGGGCGGGCACATCACCGGCGTCGCGGAGACGCTGAAAAAGGCCTGGCCGAACCTCAAGGTCTATGCGGTAGAGCCCGATGCCTCGCCGGTCATTTCCGGCGGCCAGCCGGGGCCGCACCCGATCCAGGGGATCGGCGCGGGGTTCATTCCCGCCAATCTCCACACCCAGGTGCTCGACGGCGTGATCAAGGTCGATGCCGGTGTCGCCAAGGACATGGCGCGCCGCGCGGCGCGCGAAGAAGGCATGTTGGTCGGGATCAGCTCGGGCGCGACGCTCGCCGCGATCCTGCAAAAGCTGCCCGACCTTCCCGTCGGCACGCGCGTGCTCGGGTTCAACTATGATACCGGCGAACGCTATCTGTCGGTGCCCGAATTCCTGCCCGAAAGTTGAGTCGCGCGGTGCACGGCTCGGCGTTGCCGGGCCGGCCGCCGTGGTACGAAAACGCTATCTCCAGGGAACAAATCCGGGCTTCGGGGTTTTGGCAGCGGACGCTTTGCGCTAAGGGCCTGCGCCCGCGCGGGGTTGCGCTGGCATGCGCGCGCCTCCTCCACAGGTAATGATTTGATCGATTCGCCAACCCGTACCCCTTCGCTTGCGCTGCGCCTGATCATGGGCGTGGTGGGTATCCTGCTGGTGTTGGCGCCCGTCGGGATCGTCACCTTGATGCCGCGGGTGCGGCCGGTTCCCAAGGGCGTGACCGTCCTGCCGCAACGCGTCGTGCCCAAGACCGAGTTGCCGCCGGTCGAGCCGGTCGAGTTCCAGTCGGTCGACCCGGACGATGCCAAGGCGTTCAACGCCAACGTGCCGTTCTCCGCGCTGCCCAACCCCGCCGCGCGGCCGTTTGTGTTCTCGGGCTCGACCGATGCGCGACTGCGTGCGATCGACTGTCTGGCCGTCGCCCAGCTCTACGAAGCCGGCGACGACACCGAGGGTGAGCGCGCGGTCGCGCAGGTCGTGCTCAACCGCGTTCGCCACCCCGCTTTCCCCAAATCGGTGTGCGGCGTGGTGTTCCAGGGCTCCGAACGCAGCACCGGATGTCAGTTTTCGTTCGCCTGCGACGGCGCGATGACTCGCTGGCGCCCGAGCGACGCGGCATGGAAACGCGCGCGACAGGTGGCGACCGCCGCGCTCAACGGATCGGTCTTCGCGACAGTCGGCTATGCCACACATTACCACACCGATTGGGTGGTACCCTATTGGAGCTCGAGCCTCGACAAGATCGCCGCGATCAAGACTCACCTGTTCTTCCGCTGGACCGGCTGGTGGGGCACGCCCGCCGCCTTTCTGAAGACGGTCTCGGGATTCGAGCCGAACATCGCCGCGCTGGGCGGCCTGTCGAGCGCGCATATCGGCGTGATCGACGTCGCCAACGTCAACCCTGCCGAGATCGAAGGCGCCCCCACCGTCGGCGAGACCGCCGGCTCACCCCTGTCGATCGATCCGAACAGTTTCCTCGTCACGCTCGATGCACGCGCGGGTGCGGATTCGTTCCCGGCGGTGGCGACCAAGGCGTGTGGCGCACGCGATTATTGCAAGCTGATGGCGTGGACCGACAGGGCGCATACGCCGGCCAACCTCCCGCTCGGCCAGGCGCAGATCGCGACGATGTCGTTCAGCTATCTGCGCGACAAGGCGCATGGCTACGAAAAGGCACTGTGGAATTGCGCGCAGTTCAAGCGCGCGTCCAAGGGCGAGTGCATGAAGCTCCAGGTGCTGGGACTACCACAGACGACCACCACACCGCCGCCCGGCACGCGTCCCCTCACGCCGCCGCCGGTGACCGGGACGATTCCGGGCAAGCCGGGCGCGACGCCGCCGACCATGACCTTTTCGGTGAAGCCGGGCACGGCCGCACCCGACGGGCTGAACGGCGTGCGCCGCAAGCCGGCCGATCCCGCTCCCGCCCCCAAACCGCTCGCGACCCCCATGCCGCGGCCGACCGCCTCGCTCCCCGAGCGGCCATAAACCCGATCTTCCCGCGAGCAGCGCCGCCCGCCGCCGGCCGCGCAGCGTAACAGCCACGACCGCCGCAGGAGGCGGGTTTCTCGCGGGCGCTCGCCCGTCGACACCCAGGCGCGTTCTGGCTCGCCGACCCGGAACGCGAAGCCTTTCCCAGCTATTCCACCCCGAGAATGATGCTGGCCGCGATCGGCTACGTCATTCCTCAGGGGCGTCATGAAAGCCCGCGGCGATGGTCCAGGGCATCGCGGCGGGCAGGTACGAGTTGCTTATGCCAGGGCCCTTTTGGAATGCATGATCTGACATCGACCATAGGGTCGGTGCGCCGTCTGCCGGCGCCGCCGCTCTACCGGAGCCATGCGGCGCAGTTCATCGCGCTCGCCATCATTCTCGCCGAATTATCGTTGTTCTTTCATCCGGCGGGCTTCGCCGGGGGGCCGAGCGACGATCAACGGTATCTCGACATAGCGCTTGGCTGGTATGCTCACGGCCCGCAGATCGGCACGTCGCATTGGGCGTTGCGCCACCCGTTGATCCTGTCGGTCACCGGCATTTTCGAGCTGTTCGGCCCGTCGATCGATTCGCTCCTGCTGGTGCCGCGATTGTTCTACGCGTTGTTCGTCGGCGTCACGATGGCGACGGTGGTACGGCTGGCCGGACCTCGCGCGGCAATGGTCTGGCTGGCGCTGGTGATCCTGTCGCCCGTACTCCATGCGATGGGCACGAGCTGCTATCCCGAGATGCTCGAGCTCGCGTTCAGCGCGACGTCGATCTGGGCGTTTCTCCATGCCCGACGGTCGACCGGCGCCAGCCTGAGTTGGGCACTGCTGTCGGGCCTGATGCTCGGCTGCGCGGTGCTGACGCGGGAAACGGCGGCGTTCGTGCTGCTATTCTACGGCTGGGCTTTCCTGCGTGACCCGGGGATGCCGCGCCGGACCTATCTTTGGCTCGGTCTGGGCTTCGCTTTGCCGCTCCTGGTCGACAATGTCTGGCTATGGGCGGTGACCGGCGACCCGCTCTATCGCCTGCATGTCGACCAGCATCACGTGCTGATCGCCAGCGACCATATGGTCGGCAAGACCTATGCCGGCAGCCCGTTCCTCAACCCCGATCTGGCCAGCCGCTGGATCCCGGCGGGGCCGACGCGCCTCCATTGGATAGTCAATCCGCTGGGCGATTTCCTGATCGATCCGGCATTCGGCTTCGTCATCCTGGGATGGACGTTGAGCGCGTTGCCGTTGTTCCGCGACCGAGCGATCGCCCGGCCCAAAATAGCGCCCCTGTTGCTCCTGCTGTTCGCAATAGCCAGCTATGTCACCGTCACCTGGGTGTTCACGCTGCGACCGCAGCCGCGCTATTATCTGTTCGTGGTCGCCGCCGCGACGATCGGCTTCGCGCTCTATATGGACTCGGCGCTTTCGATCCCCAGGCTGCGGCGGCGCGCATCGATATTGCTCGGCCTGATCCTGCTGGGCGGCGGCATAACCATTGCCGTCGCGCCCGACCAAGGCTGGCAGGCGAAGCTGGTCGTGCCCTACATGGCCGCTCATCCTGGCCAGTATAGCGCGGAGGACCATATCGTCGGTCGGGCATCCTATCCGCTGGCGCGGCTGGGCATGGCTGGCAAGTTGACCACGGCCGAGCCGGCGGTTGGAGCGTATCGCTTCCGCCTGATCGACAGCGCGATGTTGGATGGTTCGGAGCCGTTCCCGCACGATCCCGCCTATCGCGAGATCGCCTATCTCGAGCGGCCAACGCCCTGGCTGTTGCTGCTGATACGCCCGCACTACCGCAACCCGATCCTGGTCGAGCAACGCCTGCGTTAGAGCGTTTCCCTCTCCCGCTTACGGGAGAGGGAGGGGCCCGCCGCGAAGCGGTGGGAGGGTGAGGGTCTTCTTTCTTCTTCTGTTTCGGCACAAGGCTCGGAAGCAGAAAGAAGACCCTCACCCAACCCTCTCCCGCTTGCGGGAGAGGGCTAGAAGAAGACCGCAATCGATCGACCGTCAGGCCGCCGCGAACATTTCCGGGGGCAATGCCATCAGCGCTTCCGCCCCGCTTTCGATCTTGCGGCGCAGCGCGCCGGCATCGGGCATGATGCGCTCGGCATAATAACGCGCGGTGATCAGCTTGGCGTCGAGGAAGGCGGCATCGCCCTCCCCGGCCGCCTTGAGCTTCGTTGCCGCAGCCGCCATCCGCAACCACATCAGGCCGACCGCGACGATTCCCATCAAATGCATGTAGCTGTGCGCGCCCGCCCCGACATTGTTGGGGTTGGTCATGCCGTTCTGCAGGAACCACATCGTTGCCGCCTGCAATTCGCCATTGGCCTTTTCCAGCCGCGCGGCGAAATCGGCGGTCGCGGGATCGGCCTTCGCCGCCGCGACCTCGTCTCCGACCACCTTGAACAGGGTCTGTACCGCGCGGCCGCCGTTGGCGGCGAGCTTGCGGCCGACCAGGTCCATCGCCTGCACGCCGTTGGTGCCTTCGTAGATCATCGAGATGCGGGCATCGCGGACATATTGCTCCATCCCCCATTCGCGGATGTAGCCATGCCCG
>DASVNU010000280.1:0-3319 GCA_036383655.1 Sphingomonas sp.
CCCGTTGAGCAGCGCGCGGACCTGCATCAGCCGCATATTGTCGTCGGTATCGCCCAGCCCCAGCGACCTGATCTGCGGCCAGGCGCTGATGAAATACCAAAGGGTGACGATGAACCAGGCGAGCAGCGCATATTTGATCCAGTGCCGGTCGAGTTCTGCGACCAGGTCGGACCACCAGCTTTCGATCTTGCTCAAAATGCTTCCCTCGCGCCTCCGAGCGCTTTAGGGGGGCGCCCACGCTCTGGGCAAGGCTGTGACGGCAATTCTCAAACAAATCGATACATGGCGCGAGAGCGGGCTGATGGGCCAACTGGTGCGCTTCGGCATTGCCGGTGGCGTATCGACGCTGATCTACTCGGCTGTCTATTTGCCGCTCACCATCTGGGTGTTCCGTGGCGCGCACGCCGTCTATGCCGTCCCGTTCGCCTTTGCCGTCGCGGTGACCGCCGGCTTCTTCCTGCACAGCCGCTGGAGCTTCAAGGGCCACGGCACGCGCCAGCCCGGCGGCACGCAGCAGGTCAAGTTCGTCATGGTTCAGGCGTCGGGCATGGGGCTCAACGCGGTCATCACCTGGGTCGGCACCGCCCTGCTCGGCTATCCGGCCTGGGCGCCGCTGTTGCCGGCGGTCGCGCTGGCGACGATCTTCACCTTCATCCTCAATCGCTGGCTGGTGTTCGCCTGATGGATCGCCCCGAATAATGGACCGTATCGTTTACGACCGCATGGCCGAGCATGACTCGTCGCATTGGTGGTATGTCGCACGCCGCGACATCCTGCACGATTACGTCGCGCGTTATGCCGATTTGCCCAGGAACGCGCGCATCCTCGAGATCGGTTGCGGCACCGGGCACAATCTCGCGATGCTCCAGCAATTCGGTGAGGTCGACGCGATCGAGATCGATCCCGCCGCCGCCGCGATCGCCGGCAAGCGGCTGAACAAGGCGGTCAGCGACGCGCCGCTGCCCACGCTGCCGGGGATCGAACGCGGCGCGTACGACATGATCGCGGTGCTCGACGTGGTCGAGCATATCGATGACGATGTCGCCGCGTTGCGCGCGATGAAGGATTGCCTGAAGCCCGGCGGCAAGATCCTGATCGCGGTACCCGCGCACCAATGGATGTGGTCCGCGCACGACGTCGTGAACCATCATCACCGCCGCTATTCGAAGACCAGCCTGAAAAAGGCGATCGACGCCGCCGGGCTGGAGACGCGCAAGTTCGGCTATTTCAACTCATTGCTGTTCCCGCTCGCCGCCGCCGCGCGCGTGGCTGGGCGGATGACCGGACGCGACGACAGCGACGATTCTCCCCCGCCGGGACCGGTCAACAAATTGTTCGAGACGATCTTCCGGCTCGAGCGCCACATGGTCGGGCGCGTGCCGATGACCCCCGGTGTTTCGATCCTGACCCTGGCGGTGCCGAAGGGGTGACTCTCCCCTCCCGCTTGCGGGAGGGGCTGGGGGAGGGCCTGTTACTCTGCCGCCTTGGTATCTGGAGCGGGCGACACGCCCTCCCCTAGCCCCTCCCGCACGCGGGAGGGGAACACTGCCTCGCGATCCTCCGCGCGGTAACCCAATGTCGCCTTGCCCTGCACTGGCCCCGCGACATCCGACACCAGATACAGCGGCCGCCGCTTCGACTCGACGTACAGCCGCCCGAGATACTCGCCGATCATCCCGAGCACAAACATCTGTACCGCGCCCAGCAGCACGACGATGAACGCGAGCGACGTCCAGCCCGGCACCGCGCTGCCCGAGAAGAAGCCGACCGCGATATAGATCAGCAGCAGGAACGACGCGCCGGTCAGCGCGAGGCCGACATGGCTGGCGAAGGTCAGCGGCTTGGTCGAGAAACCGGTCATCGCGTCGAACGCGAGGCGCAGCATCTTCGACAATGGATAATTGGTCTCGCCCGCGAAGCGTTCAGCGCGGTCATAAGGGAACGGCACCTGGCGGAACCCGATCCAGGCGACCATCCCGCGAATGAAGCGCGCCTGTTCGGGCAACGACAGGAACGCGTCGAGCGCGCGCCGCGACATCAGTCGGAAATCGCCGGTGTCGAGCGGGATCGGCGTGTCGGTGACGCGATCGAGCAGCCGATAGAAGGCCGCGGCGGTCGCCTTCTTGAACAAGGTCTCGCCCTCGCGCTTGCGGCGGACCGCATAGACAACATCGGCATCCTCGGCCGCCATCATCTTGCGCATGTCGCCGAGCAGTTCGGGCGGGTCCTGCAGATCGGCGTCGATGATCAGGATCTGCTGGCCCGAGCAGAGGTCGAGCCCGGCGGTCAGCGCGAGCTGGTGACCATGGTTGCGCGACAGGTTGATCGCGACCAGCCGCGGATCGCCTTGCGACAAGCGGCGCATGATCGACCAGCTGTCGTCCTTCGAGCCGTCGTTGATCAGGACGAGCTCGTAATCCTCGCCGACCTCCGCCTTGGCGGCGGCGGTGACGCGGCCGTGCAGCGTTTCGAGGCTGAGCGCCTCGTTATAGCAAGGGACGACAATCGAGAGCTTGGGACGATTCATGGCGGTGCTGCTTAATCGTCCGCGCGCCCCGCGTCATCGCCTTTCGTGGTTTCGACCTCCACGGCACTCCGCGCCTGTTCCTTGCGGCGGCGCAGATTGGTGCGCAATTGCGCGGCGAGGCGCGCGGCGCGGTCCGGTTTGTCGTCCTTGACGGTCATCTTGGTGAATCACCTAAACCGGTCCACCGCGCCTTGACAATATCCGGGTCGGCGGACATAGGCGCGCCTCCGTCGTGGCCAGTGGCCCTGCGTGAGTGCTGCCGTAGCTCAGTGGTAGAGCGCATCCTTGGTAAGGCTGAGGTCGTGAGTTCAATCCTCACCGGCAGCACCATTCGCACCCGCAGAAATCGGCGATGATTTCCCCCTCCGGGGGCCGTAACTTGGATACGAGGCTGGGTAGCAAGGCGACTCGTCTCCAATTCGTACCCGTAAAAAATCGCAAAATTGAGCTTTAGCGACGGCGTTTAGGAGGGGAAAGTCTTCCCCTGCCGACGCGCCAAGGTCGCATCGGACCCCTTCTGCGGGCGGCTCCGCCCCCGCAACGCCCCTCAATTGAGCGCGGTTTCAGCGGTGCGCACACTGGCGGCGACGGGCGCCGCCAGAGGTCGCGCTTCGTGTCCAGGCCGCGTATGCGCTCTCGGTTCGCGCCGGAGGGCACGGCGGCGGCTGGCCCCCAGGCCCGCGCGCACGCCGCCGCGCCGGCCGGCTTGGCCATGGGCGCCATTGTGTTTTCATGGGTCAGCCGACTCGCGCCCCAATCGGCACGGCGTCGACCGACCCAGAGGAAGAGGAG
>DASVNU010000281.1:0-11482 GCA_036383655.1 Sphingomonas sp.
ACAGTGTCAAGGCGACGCTGGCCGAGGCGCACGCCTGAGCGACTACACCCGTCATGCCGGGCTCGTCCCGGCTGACGGGCGGCAAGCCTGTCGCTTGGAGCCTCTTGCCTTCCGCTGGCTGCACGTTGGACCCCGGCACGGGGTGTATAGACCGGGGCCGGGGTGACGGCAGGCAGAAAGCGCGGGGTTAAGCGGATCGACCCGGCAGTAGCGCATTCGCCAACCCCGGCGCGCCAATCAAAACACTGCTTTTCACCACTACGGGCCTTCGAACGGTAACCTGCATGCTATAGCCCCGAACTCCAACGACAACGGAGGCGAGGATGGCGCGAGAGGTTCGGTTCGAGAATGCGGCGGGCGTGTCGCTCGCGGGATCGCTCGAACTGCCGCCCGGGCGTGTGCGCGCGGTGGCGCTGTTCGCGCATTGCTTCACCTGCACCCAGGCGAGCCACGGCGCGCGCCGCGTCAGCACCGCGCTCGCCTCGCAGGGTATCGCGACCCTGCGGTTCGACTTCACCGGGCTCGGCAAGAGCGAGGGCGATTTTGCCGACAGCCATTTCGGCGCCAATGTCGCCGATCTCGTCGCCGCCGCGGCGCATCTCGAAGCGACGATCGGCGCGCCCGCGATCCTGATCGGCCATTCGCTGGGCGGCGCGGCGGTGATCGCCGCGGCCGAGCATATTCCGTCGTCGCGCGCTGTGGTGACGATCGGCGCGCCGTTCGACCCGGCGCATGCGCTGCATCATATCAGCACCGACGACGCCGCACGGATCGAGGCCGAAGGGGTCGGCACGGTCGCGATCGGCGGGCGTCCGTTCCGCGTCAGCCGCGACTTCCTCGATGCGGCAAAGGGACAGGACCAGGCGACGCGGCTGGCGCATCTCAGGAAAGCGCTGCTCGTGCTCCACGCGCCGACCGACGATGTGGTCGGGATCGAGAATGCCAAGGCGATCTACGACGCCGCCAAGCATCCCAAAAGCTTCGTTGCGCTCGACGGCGCCGACCATTTGCTGACCGACGCCGACCGCGCTTCCTATGCCGCGTCGATCATCGCCGCCTGGGTCGAGCCGTTCCTGTTGCCGGCCAAGGCGCCCGACGCCTTGCCCGAAGGATGCGTGCGTGTCGGGTCGGGGGAGGGGCCGTTCGTCCAGCTGGTCGACGCGTCGGGGCACACGTTCCTGGCCGACGAGCCGCTGCGATCGGGCGGCAGCGACCTGGGGCCCACGCCTTATGATCTGCTGCTTGCGGCGCTCGGCGCCTGCACCGCGATGACGATCGAATTGGTCGCACGCGCCGAAGGAATTCCGGTCGAGGGTGTCGAGGTCATCCTGCGCCATGAGCGCCGCCATGCCGACGATTGCGCCGCCGCGGCGGGCGGGCGTCCGCGGCTGGAAGTCCTGCATCGGGACGTTCGGCTGGAGGGGAACCTCACCCAGGAACAGCGCGACCGGCTGCTGGTCATCGCCAACAAGTGCCCGGTGCACCGGACATTGGAGAGCGGGCCCACGGTGGAAACGAGATTGGTGGATTGATCAAATTCCTCCCCGGAACGGGGAGGGGGACCATCGCGAAGCGATGGTGGAGGGGGCCCGCGACCAACTAGCCACAAACGAGGAGGCCTGCGATCGTGGGCCCCCTCCACCACCGGCGGTCCCCCTCCCCGTGCCGGGGAGGATTTAGGTCAGCCCAAACACCCGCCATTCGTCGCGATCACTTCGCTGTACAGCTTGGCTGAATCCTTGGGCGTGCGTTCCTGCGTCGCGAAATTGACGTGAACGATGCCGAACCGCTTCGAATAGCCGAGCGACCATTCGAGATTGTCGAACAGCGACCACAGCATATAGCCCTTCACCCGCGCGCCTTGCTCGATCGCCTTGCCGATCGCGGTGATATGCTCGCGCAAATACGCAACGCGGAGTGGGTCCTCGACGCGCCCCTGCGACGCGGCAGGGGGATCGTAGAAAGCGGCGCCGTTCTCGGTGATGTAGATCACCGGGTCGCCGTAATTGTCCTTCACCCACAGCAGCACGTCGGTCAGCCCTTGCCCGAACACTTCCCAGCCAGTGGTGGTGTAGGTCGCCTGCGGTTGCTCGACCATGCCGGCCCGCACCGGGAAGCTGTCGTCGGCCTTGGTGACGTTGCGCGTATAGTAATTGACCCCGACGAAATCGATCGGCTGTTTGGTCAGCGCGAGGTCTTCCGCCGACCAGTCGACCCACGCCTCGCCGAATATGTCGGCGAGTTCGGCGGGGTTGGTGCCGTGGATCGCCGGGTCGAGATACTGGCGGTTCATGTACGCGGTCGCGCGCGCGGTCGCGGCCTGATCCTCGGACGAGTCCGACGCCGGATATTTGGGCTCGAGGTTCACCACCAGCCCAATCTCGTGCTTGCCGACGTCGCGATACGTCTTCACCGCGGCGCCGTGCGCGCGCATCAGATTGCGGCTGGCGATCGGCGCCTCGAAGACGTTCTTGTGCCCTGGCGCGAGCGCCCCGTGGAGATAGCCGCCGTCGGTCACTACCCAAGGCTCGTTGAGCGTCACCCATTTCTTCACCCGGCCATCGAGCCGCTCGAACATCACGCGGCCATAGTCGGCGAACCACTCCGCGCTGTCGCGATTGAGCCAGCCGCCCTTGTCGTCGAGCGCGGCGGGCAGGTCCCAATGGTAGAGCGTACACAAGGGCTCGATGCCGTTGTCGAGCAACGTGTCGACCAGCCGCTCGTAGAAGCCGAGCCCCGCCTCGTTCACGCGACCGGTGCCGTCGGGCAGCACGCGCCCCCAGGCAGCGGAGAAGCGATAGGCCTTGAGCCCCAGCCGCTTCATCAGCGCGACGTCGTCGGCCATGCGGTTATAATGGTCGCAGGCGACATCGCCGGTATCGCCCTTGGCCGCCATCAGCCGCGGGTCGTGGCTGAAGCGCTGCCAGATCGACGCGCCGGCGCCATCGGCGAGCGGCGAGCCCTCGATCTGGTATGCCGCGGTCGCGCATCCCCACAGGAAATCGTCGGGGAACGGATTACTCATTTCTTGTCGGCCTTCTTCTTGCTGTTGTGCTGGGGATCGCCGGGGGCGGGGACGGTGCGGCGCTGCTCGAGCAGCCAGCGCCACATCGCCGGGTCGTCATAGGCAGGCTCCCACGATCCGTGGGTCGTCTGCGGATAGATCGTCATCTTCGGGCGCACGCTGCCCTTGCAGGCATCGACCTGCTTGACGATCGCGAAGCCTTGTTGGGGATCGACGACATCGTCCTGGTCGCCATGGAACGCCCAGATCGGCATGTCCTTGAGCACGCACGGGTCGAGGTCTTTATCCTCGGACAGGCCGGCGACCGGAACGATGGCGGCGAACAGCTCGGGATGCCGGAGCGCCCAGGCCCAGGTCGCGTAGCCGCCCAGGCTGAGGCCGGTCAGGTAGATGCGGCTCGAATCGACGCGATATTTTGCGCGGATCGAGGCAAGCAATTGGTCGAGTTTGGCCGTGTCCCACCGTCTGTCTTCGTCGCTGGCCGCCTCGAGCTGCGGCGAGACCAGGAGGAACGGCGATCCGGGATGCTGCGCGACGATCTTGGGCGGGCCGTTCTTCTTGACCATTTCGATATCGCTGCCGCGCTCGCCCGAGCCGTGGAGGAAGATCACCAGCGGCCATTTCTGCGTCTTGTCGGCATCGTAACCGCGCGGCTTGAAGATCAGATACGGATAGCCGCCCTCGGCCGGCGCGGGTTGCGCGGTCTGCACGCCTTCGGGAAGCGGGGGCGGCGCGGGCGGTTGCTTGGTGGCGGCGATCGTCGCTGCGGCGGTCAGGGCCAAGATCAATCTCCTCATCCCTTGACGCTCCCGGCCATCAGTCCGGCAATGTAGTAACGCTGCAGCAGCAGGAAGAGCAGGAGCACGGGGACGAGCGTCACCACGCTGCCCGCCATCATCAGCTCGATATCCTGAACGTGCTCGCGGCTGAGATTGGCGAGCGCCACCGGCAGAGTCTGCTTTTGGCTGTCGTTGAGGATGATCAGCGGCCACAGGAAATCGGACCACGAGCCGAGGAAGCTGAACGTGGCCAAGGTCGCGAGGATCGGCTTCAAGGTCGGCAACACGATCGAGCGGAAGATCCTGCTTTCGCTCGCGCCGTCGATCCGCGCCGCTTCGAGCATCTCGTCGGGGATCGACAGCGCATATTGGCGGACGAGGAAGATGCCGAACACGGTCGCGATCGACGGCACCAGCACGCCGGCGAAGCTGTTGACGATGCCGAGCGACTTGCAGATCAGGAACAGCGGAATCATCGCGACCTGTGCCGGGATGACGAGCGCGGTCAGCAGGAACCGGAACAATCTGTCGCGCCCGCGGAACCGCAATTTGGCGAAGGCGTATCCCGCCATCACGTTGAAGGTCAGCGACATCAATGTGGCCAGCGTCGCCAGCGTCAGGCTGTTGACGAGGTAGCGCGCCATGTCGGTATTGGCGAACAGCTCGACGAAATTGCCGAGGGTCGGGTGTTTCGGCAACAATGGTGGCGGGAAGGACGACGCCTCGCCCGGGGTCATCAGGCTGACCGACACCATCCACAGCAACGGGGCCATCGCGAACAGCGCGACGGCCCATAGCGCCAGATTGGTCAGCAGCCGTGCGCGCCTCATCGCGTCCACCGCTCGCTGATCCGGAGCTGCACCAGGGTCAGCGCGAACATGATGAGGAACAGCACGAACGCGATCGCGCTGGCGAACCCCAGATTCCACCAGCGGAAGCCCTGTTCGTACATGAAGTAGAGGATCGAGACGGTGCTCTCGACGGGGCCGCCCTGGGTCATCACGTACGGTTCGGCGAACAGCTGGAAATAGCCCGCCATGGTCAGGATCGAGACGACTAGCAGCACCGGGGCGAGGCCGGGCAGGGTGACGTGGCGCAGCCGCTGGAACGCGCTCGCGCCGTCGATCCGCGCCGCCTCGTGCAGTTCCTCGGGAATGGTCTGCAACCCGGCCAGGATGATGATCATGTTATAGCCGAAATTCTTCCACACCGCGAACAGCACGATCGCCGGCATCGACCAATGCGGGTCGCCCAGCCAGTCGATCGGCGCCACGCCGATGCCGCCCAGCGCCCAGTTGATCAGCCCGTATCTGGTGTGGAGCAGATAGCGCCAGATCACCGCCACCGCGACCAGGGTGGTGACCACCGGCGCGAAATAGACGGTGCGGAAGAAGCCCTTGAACCGCGCGAGCTTGTTGTCGAGCAGCAGCGCTGCGGCGAGCGACATCATGATCGAGAGCGGTACGCCGAGGACGACGAACCAGGCGGTGTTGCCCAGTGCTTTCCAGAACAACGGCGTCTGGAGCAGGCGGATGTAATTATCGAGCCCGACGAAGCGCAAATTGCCGATATCCGCCACCGCGTAGATGTCGAAATCGGTGAAGCTCAGGATCAGCGCGGCGGCGACCGGCAGGAAGAAGAAGAATCCCAGCGCGACCAGTGCGGGCGCGACGAATCCCCAGGCGGCGCGCTCCTGGTTCATGATTTCCTCCGCGCCAGGATCCACCGCCTTTTGGCCAAAGCCTCGTCGGTGCGCTTGTCGAGCTCCGCCACGGTCTGGTCGGACGTCAGCTCGCCATGGGCCGCTTTCTCCGAAACCAGCTTGAGGTCGGTCGCGATCCGCTCCCATTCGGGCACCTTGGGCGTCGGACGCAGTCGCGTCATCTGCTCGCCGAACGCCTTCGCATAGGGATCATTGGCCAGTTCGGGCGTCTTCCACACGCTGATCCGGGGCGGCAGGTCGCCGGTCAGCGCGTGGAACCGCACCTGGATGTCGGGACGCGACAGGAACTGGACCAGCTTCCAGGCCGCGTCCTTCCTGGTGGACGATTTGAACAGCACCAGGCTGCAGCCGCCCGCGTTCGACACGCCGGGGCCGTCGGGGCCGGGCATCGGCGCGGTCATCCATTCGCCCTGGCGTCCGGGCGGCAGCCGGCGCTTGAATTCGCCGATCTGCCACGGACCGGTAATGTAGAAACTGAACCAGCCGCGATCGAACTCGTCCCACACGTTCGCCACCTGCGTACTCGCCGCGACCGGCGCGAGCCCGTCGCGCATTGTGCTCAGATAGAAATCGAGCGATTTCCTGAACCCCGCGCTGCGGAAATTGCCGCGCGCGTCATCGGTCACCATCGGCTCGGTTGCCTGCAATCCGAGGATTTCGAGCGGCTCATACTCGTTGAGCGGGAAGTAAACCGCGTATTTGTCGGGACCGACCAGCTTCTTGATCGCGACCATCTGGCGGCGCCATTCGGCCCAGTCGCGCGGCGGATGATCGAACCCGGCCTGCTTCAGGAGGTCGCGGCGATAGAAGAGCAGCCGCGTGTCGACATACCAGGGCACGCCGTAGAGCTTGCCATCGACGACGTTGGAGTCCCAGATGCCGGGATAATAGTCCGCGCGCGGGATCGCCGGCGTCGTGGCGATCCGCGCATCGAGCGGTTCGAGCGCGCCGAGGGTCGCGAACTCGGGCACCCAGCTGTTCCCGAGCTGCGCCAAATCGGGCATCGCGTCGCCGACGAACGCGGTCAGCAGCTTTTCGTGCGCGGCGGTAAACGGGAGCTGCTGGATGCGCACTTTCACGCCCGGATTCTCGCGCTCGAATTCGGGCACCAGATCGCCGATCACCTCGCCCTCGCGGCCCATCGCCCAGACATCGAGCACGGTTGTCGATGGCGCGTTGGAACAGGATCCCAGAAGGAGCGAGGCCAGAAGAACAGGGACCGAGCCGAGTATCCTGGGAAGCAGGCGCGTCACCCCAGCCATCCGCCGGTGAAGCCCGCGCGCTTCAACCCGCGCCGGATCGCCGGATGGGATCGCATCGCTTCCCAGACCATTCCGCTGCGGTGGTTTTCGATCATCGCCACGATCGGCCCCTGGTCGATGCCGAGATAGTCGCTGTCGACCCAGCCGGCAGCAGAGGTGATCGATCCGTGGTCGTGCGGCAGATCGGCGAAGGTGAAGCTCGGGTTGAACGCGTCGAGGAACCCGTATCGGCCGTAGATCGCGCTGCCGTAGCGGGCGTGGAGCGCACGGGCCGCCGGCTCGACGATCTCTGGCGCGAATGGCAACGAAGCGACCGACGCGTATGGCGTGATCGTGCCATCGTCGAGTCCGTCGGGCAGGCCGATGGGTCCGCGCGCGGCATAGCCGGTGAACTGGCGTTGCGTGCCGCCGACCATCGCCTGGATGCCGCCCGGCCCATCGCACGCGGCCAGACCCCAGACGTCCCGCGAATAACCGACCCACTTGCCCGGGTTCCTGATGGCATAGTCGCGCTGCCAATAGGTGGCGCGGCGGCTGTTTTCGAAATAGTCGAACCCGGCGTCGCGCATCGTCGCGTCGCGGACGCCGCGCAGGTCGACCCAGCATTGCGTGAACTGGTGCGCGAAATGCGGCCCGAAGGCGAGGTGGCGGGTCTCGCCGCCGCCGCGCCAGCTCTCCGGGTAAGTCGAGCACCAGCCGTCATAGGCGTCGCGGTCGAGATAATGATCGGGCGCGCCGAGCGCGAGAATGTAGAGGAGCTGGCCCTCGGTATAGCCGAACCAGGGACGGGCGATGAACCCGCTCTCCGGGTGCCAGCCCATCGATACGCGCTTCTGCGCGTCGTGTTGCTGAAACCAGCGCCAGTCGCACCGTGCATAGATTTTGGCGGCGAGGTCGCGGATCTCAACTTCCTCGGGCCGGTCGAACCATTGCCCGGCGAACAGCATGCCGCCGAGCAACAGGCTGGTGTCCATCGACGACAATTCGTTCTGCCGGAACCTCAGCCCGCGATCCATGTCGAGAAAATGGTAGAAGAAGCCTTTGTGGCCGCTGACGCCGCTCGGCGCATCACCCTGCGGCGCGGTCCAGAAAAAGCGCAGCGTCGCCAGCGTTCGCTCGCGCGCCTGGGCACGCGTGATCCAGCCGTGCTTCACGCCGATCGGGTAAGCGGTGAGCGCGAAGCCGGTCGCGGCGATGCTCGCGAAGCTCGGGCTCGGCCAGCGATCGGTCATCAGGCCATTGGCCGGATTCGACCGCTCCCAAAAAAAGCGGAAGGTTCGTTGATGGATATCGCCGAACAGGTCGCCGCGGCGTGCGCGCGACGCGCCGAGTGCGGGGAGCGTCGCGGTGCCCAGCGCAGCGCCGCCGGCCAGAAGCAGGTGCCGTCGATCAAGCATGGCGACGGCTGGACGCGCGGATGACGAGTTCGGGCTTGAGCATTTCGGTGGTCGCCTCGACAATATCTTCGGCCTCGGTGATCGCGACGAGCTTTTCGAGCGCGCGCTCGCCGAGCTCGGCGAGGTTGAGCGCCATGGTCGACAACGCGGGCGTGACGTACTGCGCGATCGGCACGCCATCGAAGCCGATGATCGCGACATCGTCGGGCGCGCGCATCCCGCCTTCGGCGAGCGTCGCCATGCACGCGACCGCCATCATGTCATTGGCCGCGAACACGCCGTCGATAGGCGGGCGCTGACTTAGGATCCGCCATGCCGCGTCGATCCCCGAGGCTTCGCTGAAATCGCCTTCGATCTCGATTCCCGCGTCGGCGCCGAGCAGATCGGCCACCGCCGCACGGAACCCTGCGCGGCGCGCGTCGGCGTCGGCATTGCCTTGCGGGCCGGTGACGTGCGCGATCCGTTTGCAGCCCTGCGCGACCAGATGGGCCACTGCCTCGCGTGCCCCGGCCAGATTGTCGATCGCGATCGTCGGGTGCGTGCCGTCGCTCGCCGCGGCGTTCATGACGATCGCGGGCAGCCCCTTGGGCAGGTTGCGGCCGAGGAATTCGGCATCGACCTGGGGCGACATGACGAGCAGCCCGTCGACTCGTCCGCGCATCGCCCGGATCGCCAGCTCGGTCTCCTCCGCGCTGCCGTGCATGTTGGACAGCAGCAGCTGCAGCCCACGGCGGTGCGCGGCGCGGTCGATGCCGCGGATGATCTCGGAGAAGAATTCGCCGAACAAATCGGGCAACACCACGCCGATCGTGTTCGATCGCCCGCGCGACAGGCTGCGCGCGCCGAGGTGCGGGACATAATCGAGCGCCCGCGCCGCCTCGATCACGCGCTGGCGCGTCGCCGGGGTGACGCTGGCGTGATTATTGAGCGCGCGGCTGGCGGAAGCGACCGAAACCGCGGCGCGGCGGGCGACGTCGCGTATCGTGATAGTCGACATGACTTCCTCCCCGCCGCCCCTGAACGAGCGTGTAACCGTTTCCACGGACTCTTCTAAGCCCCAACCGGGCACCGCGCCAAGCGGCTTTTTGCGGCCGGATCGGAGCTACGCCGCCGCGCGCGGGACGGTTCGTGCCGGGCGCGGCAACGCGCGACCGTTCTGGTCGAACAGATGGAGCGTCTCGGGCGCCAGCGCGACGCTCAGCGTTTCGGCGGCCGGCCGTGTCGGCAGCGAGGCGACCAATGGGTCGGCGAGCCCTTCGATGGCGAGATGGATGTGATGCACCGCGCCGAGCGATTCGGTCATCCGGACGTTGCCGCTCAGCCGGTTGGCGGGGCCATCGCCGGTCAAATGCTCGGGCCGAACGCCCAATGTCACCGTCGCGCCCGGGGACAGCGCCTCTGCCGCGACAAGGGTCTCGACGAGTTGACCGCCGGCCAGTCTGACGGTCGCGCCCTTTGCGCCCGGGCCGGCATAGGTCCCCGGGATCAGGTTCATCGTCGGCGAGCCGATGAAGCCCGCGACGAAGATCGTATCGGGCCGCTCGTACAAATCGTCGGGTGTGCCGACCTGCTCGATCACGCCGCCGTTGAGCACGACGATACGGTCGGCCAATGTCATCGCCTCGACCTGGTCGTGCGTGACGTAGATCATGGTCGTGCCCAGCGCCTTGTGCAGGCTGGCGAATTCGTAGCGCATGCGGACGCGCAGCGCGGCGTCGAGGTTGGAGAGCGGCTCGTCGAACAGGAACACCTTGGGCTGGCGGACGATCGCGCGGCCGATCGCGACGCGCTGGCGCTGGCCGCCCGACAATTCCTTCGGACGCCGGTCGAGCAGGTGCGCGATGTCGAGCGTCGCCGCGGCGGCATCGACCGCCGTGGCGATCTCCGCCTTCGATCGCCCGGCGAGCTTGAGCGCGAAGCCCATATTCTCGCGGACGCTCATATGCGGATAAAGCGCGTAGGATTGGAACACCATCGCGATGCCGCGGTCCGATGGCGGTACGTCATTCACCTGCCGCCCGTCGATCTCGACCGTCCCCGAACTCAGCGCTTCCAGCCCGGCGATGCTGCGCAGCAACGTCGATTTGCCGCACCCGGACGGTCCCACGAACACGACGAACTCGCCGTCGGCAATCTCCAGGTCGATATTCTTCAGCACCGCGACCGGCCCGAACGCCTTGGCTGCTTGTGTCAGGCGTACCGTCGCCATCGCGCTCTCCCGTTGGCGGCGGTGCCGCTCGCCCCGAGCCTAACCGCGTCGCGCCGCGATGCAAGGCGGTGATGTCGCGCGCGCTATCGGATCGCGGCAGGCCATCACGCACGGCAGCCGCGATTGACTCCTTGCGCCGTTCCGCCACGCTGCCCGCAAGGCCGTGGTGTGGCGAACGGGACAACCGTGGCTGAACGGGCGCGACAGGGCGCATTCATTGCCGGTGTGGGATGATCTTCCCGTTGCACCACGAGCGATGGGGGCAGGATATGACACGGAGACGGATGGGTTCGGTGGCCGGCGCGATCTCCCTGCTGTTGGCGGGCGTGGCGCTGCCGGGCATGGCCGCGGCGCAGGACATGCCGCCGATGGCGTCGGCGGCCGCGCCTGCCGAGGCGTATCGCTATATCGACGATGCCGATGCGCTGCTCGGCGCGATGGGCACGTCTCCGCCCGATTACGGGTTCAGCTTCGACGGCATCGACTGTTGGGCATGGACGATGGACGACGGCTCCATCATCCTGGCCGAGCCGCTTGGCGACGATTATCGTTATTACATATTCTCGCCCGACGATGGTTATCCGTTCTTCGTCGGCGACCAATATTACGCTTATGGTTTCGACGAGGGTTCGCTGGCCGCGGTCTATGGCGCGGATGGCAATCTGGTCGACGCGACCGATGACATTGCCGACGGCGCGACCTGGCTGTCCGAGCGCGGCGTCGCGATGAAGCGCGCGATGCAGGATCGCCAGCCGGTCTATGCCGACGATTGGGCGGACAGCCTCGGCTGGTTCGGCGCGATCGAGTTGCGGCTCGGCAGCTGGCGCAACCAGCCCGGCTGGATCCGCTATCGGACGGGGCCGGGGCGGTTCCATCACCGCGACTGGCGGGCGAAGCTCGGCGCCGAAGGTCAGTGGCGGAGGCAGCGTGCCGAGTGGTTCGACCAATGGCGACGCGGCGGCTATCGTGGCGCGCCGCAAGGCGGCGGCAAATGGGTCACCGCACCGGGTAACGTGAGGCCGGACCAGGGCAGCCGTCCTGGCAATGGATCGGGCAAGGGCAATTGGATCGGCCGCCCGCGGCCAGT
>DASVNU010000282.1:0-3045 GCA_036383655.1 Sphingomonas sp.
GGCGGGATCGGGCTCGGCCGGCTCGAGGCGGCACTGATCATGGAGGCGATGGCCTATGGCTGCCCCGCGACAAGCGCCTATATCTCGATCCACAATATGGCGACCTGGATGATCGACCGCTTCGGTGATCAGGCGATCAAGGATCGCTTCCTGCCCGGCCTCGTCAGCATGGAGAAGATCGCCAGCTATTGCCTGACCGAGCCGGGCTCGGGATCGGACGCCGCGGCGCTCAAGGCGAGGGCGAAGCGTGACGGCGATCATTATGTCCTGAATGGCACCAAGCAGTTCATCTCGGGCGCCGGCTATAACGACATCTATGTCTGCATGGTCCGCACCGGCGAGGAGAAGTCGAAGGGCATTTCCTGCCTGGTGATCGAGAAGGACACGCCCGGGCTGTCGTTCGGTGCGCCGGAAAGGAAGCTCGGCTGGAACGCCTCGCCGACCGCGCAGGTGATCTTCGAGGATTGCCGCGTGCCGGTCGAGAATCGCGTCGGCGCGGAAGGCGATGGCTTCCGCTTCGCGATGGCGGGGCTCGACGGCGGCCGGCTCAACATTGGGGCATGCTCACTCGGCGGGGCGCAGCGCTGCCTGGATGAGTCGATCAAATACACCAAGGAACGCCAGCAGTTCGGCGCGCCGGTGGCCGATTTCCAGAACACCCAGTTCACGCTCGCCGACATGGCGACCGATCTCGAGGCGGCGCGCGCATTGCTCTATCTCGCGGCGGCCAAGGTAACCGCCAACGCGCCCGACAAATCGCGCTTCTCGGCGATGGCGAAGCGGCTGGCGACCGACAATGGCAGCTCGATCGTCGACCGCGCGCTCCAGCTCCATGGCGGCTACGGCTATCTGATGGATTATCCGATCGAGCGCTTCTGGCGCGATTTGCGCGTGCATTCGATCCTGGAAGGAACCAACCAGGTGATGCGCATGATCGTCGGCCGCGAGCTGACGCGGCAATGAGGGGATTCATTGGATTCACGCGGAGGCGCGGAGGCGCGAAGATTGCGCCGCGTGCCGCGCGCGCAGCCGCGTCAGCGGCCTTCCCGTCCGTGGCGAGCACCGGGCTAGAAAGTCTCGCTGGCGCGAGACGAGTGCCGCGTGCCCGATCTCTTCGCGCCTCCGCGCCTCCGCGTGAACAAGAAAGCCTGTGCCGATGACCGACGACGTCCTTACCTTCGTCGACGGCAAGATCGGCCGCATCCGGCTCAATCGGCCCAAGGCGATCCACGCGCTCAACACCGCGATGTGCGCGACCGTGCTCGATGCGCTGGCGGCCTGGCGCCAGGACCCCGCGGTCGAGGCGGTGATGATCGACCACGCCGAGGGTCGAGGCTTCTGCGCCGGCGGCGACATCCGCATGCTGGCGGAGAGTGGCGCCAAGGACGGCGTCGAGGCGCGCGAGTTCTTCTTCACCGAATATCGCATGAACCATCGGCTGTTCACGTACGAGAAGCCGGTGGTGGCGTTCATGGACGGCATCACGATGGGCGGCGGCGTCGGTATCTCGCAGCCCGCGCGCTACCGCGTCGCGACCGAGAATACCCGGCTCGCCATGCCTGAGACGGGGATCGGCCTGTTCCCCGATGTCGGCGGTGGCTGGTATCTGTCGCGCCTGCCGGGGCGCGTCGGGCAGTATCTCGCGCTGACCGGGCACCGCCTTGATGGGGCGGAGTGTCTGAACCTCGGTCTGGCCAGCGATTATCTGACCAGCGATGCGCTGGAGGCGGCGAAGGCGCGGATCGCCGACGCCCCGCTCGAGATCGACGAGATCCTGAGCGATCTCGCGGCGCCGGTGCCCGAGGCGGCGCTGCTGGCGCAGCAGGAAGATGTCGATCGCCTGTTCGCCTCCGACCGGCTGGAGGATATCTACGCCGCGCTCGATGCCGATGGCGGCGAATGGGCGCGGGCGACCCTGGCCACGCTCAGGACCAAGTCGCCTCAGACGATGAAGGTGTCGCTGCGCCTGCTCGCGGAGGGGCGGCAGATGGTCGATTTCGCCGCCGAGATGACGCAGGAATATGCCGTCGGCAGCCGCGTCGTCGTGCGCCACGATTTCCTCGAAGGAGTCCGCGCGGTGATCGTCGACAAGGACAATACACCTGTCTGGAACCCCGACACCCCCGAAGGCGTCACCGACGATCTGATCGACGCAATCTTCGCTCCCCTGCCAACAGAAGAGGCCTGGACACCCGCATGACCTATGAAACGATCCTGGTCGACCAGCGCGACGGCGGCGTCACGCTGATCACGCTCAATCGGCCGCAGGCGCTCAACGCACTCAACAACCAGGTGCTCGGCGAGCTGGTCGCCGCGCTGCGGGCGTTCGATGCCGACCCGTCGCGGGGCTGCGCGGTGCTGACCGGCAGCGAAAAGGCGTTTGCCGCGGGCGCCGACATCAAGGAGATGCAGCCGCAATCGTTCGGCGACATGTACGGTGACAATTATTTCGCGGGCTGGGAGCAGTTCACCCGCACGCGCAAGCCGGTGATCGCCGCTGTCGCGGGCTTTGCGCTCGGCGGCGGCTGCGAGCTGGCGATGATGTGCGACTTCATTCTCGCCGCCGACACCGCCAAATTCGGTCAGCCCGAGATCAAGCTCGCGGTCGCCCCGGGCATGGGCGGCTCGCAGCGCCTGACCCGTGCGGTCGGCAAGGCCAAGGCGATGGAGATGTGCCTGACCGGCCGCTTCATGGATGCCGAGGAGGCAGAGCGTGCCGGTCTGGTGTCGCGGATCATTCCCGCCGCCGATCTGGTCGAGGAAGCGGTCAAGACCGCCGCGACGATCGCCGGTATGGCGCCGCTCGCGGTTCTCGCCAACAAGGAGATGGTCAACGCCGCGTTCGAGACGATGCTGGGGCAAGGCGTCCAGTTCGAGCGCCGGCTGTTCCACGGTCTGTTCGGGACCGAGGATCAGAAGGAAGGCATGGCCGCGTTCGTCGAGAAGCGGCCGGGGAAATGGGTAGGACGTTAGATTCCCCTCCCGCTCGCGGGAGGGGTTAGGGGAGGGCCTGCCCCTCCAAGCGTTTGGGATGCGGCGACACGC
>DASVNU010000283.1:0-2069 GCA_036383655.1 Sphingomonas sp.
GTCTGGACCGACGCAGGCTCCCCGCTCGCCGCGATCACGCGGGCGCAAGCGGAGGCCCTCAAGGACAGCTGGCCCGGTGTCACGGTCGACTGGGCGATGCGCTACGGCAATCCGGCGATCGGCGATCGGCTGGCGGCGATGAAGGCGGCGGGGTGCGAGCGCATCCTGATCGCGCCGCTCTACCCGCAATATTGCGCCGCGACGACGGCGACCGCCAACGACAAGGCATTCGCGGCGCTGGCCGGGATGCGCTGGCAGCCCGCGATCCGGACGCTGCCGCCGTATCACGACGATCCGGCCTATATCGCGGCGCTGGCGCAATCGGTGCGCGCCTCGCTCGCCGCGCTCGACTTCGAGCCGCAGGCGCTGATCGCCAGCTTTCACGGCATGCCGGCGCGCACGCTCGATCTCGGCGACCCTTATCATTGCCATTGCCGGAAGACCGCGCGGTTGCTCGGCGAAGCGCTCGGCCGCGAGCTGATCGTCACCTTCCAGTCGCGCTTCGGCCGCGCCAAATGGCTTGAGCCCGCGACCGACAAGACACTCGCCGCGCTGCCGGGACAGGGCATAAAGCGCGTCGCGATCATTGCACCAGGCTTCTCGGCCGATTGCCTCGAGACGCTCGAGGAACTGGCGATCCGCGGCCGCGACACGTTCCTCACCGCCGGCGGCGAGCGTTTCGCTTATCTGTCATGTCTCAATGATAGCGCGCCCGGCCTGACCATGCTTCGCGGCATATTGTCGCGGGAACTTGCCGGTTGGATCGGCGCCCAATAGCCTCGACCCAACGACACTGCCCGAATCAGGGGCCAATAGGAGAGAGACAATGGTACGCGTAGCGATCGTAACCGGCGGAACGCGCGGGATCGGCGAGGCGATCAGCCTGGCGCTCAACGAGATGGGGATGACGGTCGCGGCCAATTACGCCGGCAATGACCAGCGCGCCCGTGAATTCACCGACCGCACCGGGATCAAGGCGTTCAAATGGGACGTCGGCGATTACGACGCGTGCCAGGACGGTGTGAAGGCGGTCGAGGAGCAGCTCGGCCCGGTCGACGTCGTCGTCAACAATGCCGGCATCACCCGCGACGGCACGATCCTCAAGATGACCTATCAGATGTGGAAAGAGGTCATGGACACCAATTTGGGCGGTTGCTTCAACATGGCCAAGGCGGTGTTCCCCGGCATGCGCGAGCGCAAATGGGGGCGGATCGTCAACATCGGCTCGATCAACGGCCAGGCCGGGCAATATGGCCAGGTCAATTACGCCGCGGCCAAATCGGGCATCCACGGCTTCACCAAGGCGCTGGCGCAGGAAGGCGCCCGGGCCGGCGTGACGGTCAACGCGATCGCGCCGGGCTATATCGACACCGACATGGTGGCGGCGGTGCCGGCCGACGTGCTCGAGAAGATCGTCGCCAAGATCCCGGTCGGGCGACTGGGTCAGGCGCAGGAAATCGCGCGCGGCGTCGCGTTCCTGTGCTCGGAGGATGGCGGGTTTGTCACCGGCTCGACGCTCAGCATCAACGGCGGGCAGCATATGTACTGACGGGCGCAGGCGCGGAAGCAAGCTTCCGCGCCGGTCGCGCATAGCGCGAGCGCCCGGCACGGCCGGCGGGTCGGCGCAGCCGAACCCGTCCGACGCCGGCGGCAGCGTTGCCGCCGGCAGGACTGATTGCTGAAGCGCCATCAAGGAGTTGTCGCTTTGCACCCTAAGCATTTCATCGACGCCGACCGTCCGAGCGATAAAGAAGTCGAAGCTGCAGCGCGCGAGTTGCATTGGTGGGGCGAACAGCACGGCTGGTGGCCGGACGGATCGACCTACGATCGTCTCGATCCGATCGGGCGCGAGGAATACGAGGCAATTGTGGAGCGGATATTGATGTCGGCTGCCGCTGCGAAACGTGGCGTTCCGCCAGACGCTAAATAGCGTTCGAACGATCGACAGAATATCGATGGGCCGCCGGCAAAGCCGTCGGCCGGATCGGGCTTCGTCCGTCCGCCGACCGTGTTGGGCGCTCGCTTCGCGATCGGCGCGGGCGTGGCCGCGCCTGCGCCCCACATAACAA
>DASVNU010000284.1:0-2893 GCA_036383655.1 Sphingomonas sp.
ATCGGCGAAGCGGTCGGCGTCATCGCGGCGCAGTCGATCGGCGAGCCGGGCACCCAGCTGACCATGCGTACGTTCCACATCGGTGGCGCGGCGCAGCTCAACGAAACGTCCAACCTCGAGGCGCATGCCGACGGTACGGTCGAATTCCGCGACCTGCGTCTGATCGTCGATCAGCGTGGCCGCCGCGTGGTGCTGAGCCGCTCGGGTGAGATCGCGATCAAGGACATGGACGGCCGCGAGCTGTCGGTCGATCGCATCCCCTACGGTGCGTACGTCATGTTCGACGATGGTCACATCGTCAGCAAGGGCGACCGCATGGCCGAGTGGGATCCGTTCACCATGCCGCTGATCACCGAGACCGGCGGTACGGTGAAGTATCAGGACCTCATCGAAGGCAAGACCCTGACCGAACAGGCCGACGAAGCGACGGGCATCACCCAGCGCGTCGTCACCGAGTATCGCGCCGCCACCAAGTCGAAGGAGGATCTCCGTCCCCGCATGACCCTGACCGGTGTCGATACCAACGAAGCCGCGCGCTACATGCTGGCGCCGGGTGCGGTGCTGTCGGTCGAGGACAATGCCACCGTCCAGGCCGGTGACGTGCTTGCCCGTGTCGCTCGCGAGTCCGCCAAGACCCGCGACATCACCGGCGGTCTGCCGCGCGTCGCCGAGCTGTTCGAGGCGCGCAAGCCCAAGGAAAACGCGATCATCGCGCGGGTCTCGGGCCGCGTCGTGTTCGGCAAGGACTACAAGGCCAAGCGCAAGATCGGCATCCAGCCCGAGGACGGCGGCGAGGTCGTGGAGTATCTGATCCCGAAGTCGAAGGTGATCGACGTCCAGGAAGGCGACTACGTCAAGCGTGGCGACAACCTGATCGGCGGCTCGCCCGATCCGCACGACATTCTCGAGGTGCTCGGCATCGAGCCGCTCGCGGAATATCTCGTGTCGGAAATCCAGGAAGTCTATCGACTCCAGGGCGTGAAGATCAACGACAAGCACATCGAGGTGATCGTTCGCCAGATGCTGCAGAAGGTCGAGATCACCGACGGCGGCGACACCACGCTGCTTGCCGGGGAACAGGTCGATCGCACCGAGATGGACGAGACCAACGAGAAGCTCGCCGCCGGCCAGCAGCCCGCCCAGGGCAAGCCGGTCCTGCTCGGCATCACCAAGGCGTCGCTGCAGACCCGCAGCTTCATCTCGGCGGCGTCGTTCCAGGAGACCACCCGCGTCCTCACCGAGGCGGCGGTCCAGGGCAAGCAGGACACGCTGATCGGCCTCAAGGAGAACGTCATCGTCGGTCGTCTCATCCCCGCCGGTACCGGTGCGGGCATGAACCGCCTGCGCGTGGCGGCCTCCAGCCGCGACGCCGCGCTCCGCGTCCAGCAGCGTGCGCTGCAGGAAGTGCTGATCGCGCCGAACTCGGCGGCGGAAGAGCGTGCCGCTGAAAAGCTGCGTGATATCGCGGACGATACCGGCAGCGATGCGCTGGCCAGTGTCACCCCGAGCGGCACCGGCACCGACGCCGATGCCGGCGAGTATCTGAACGAGAGCGAATAAGCTCCTCGTTCGGCACGCTCGGCCGAAACGAAACAGCCGCCGTCCGGGCAACCGGGCGGCGGTTTTTCGTTGGGCGGCTGTTGCGCGACGGCATCACCGCGCGGCTTTTCGTCGCGCCGCCCAGGACTGGCGATCGCTCAGCCTTTTTGGTCCATGACGGTCATGTTACGAGTTTGCGCAAGATCCGGGACACACGGAGTCGTCAACGGCGGGGATGCCGATCTTCAATTCAGGGGGATTCATGAACTCGTTGTCCAACCGCTCGCTGGCGAACCGCCTGCTCCTGGGCGCCTCGCCCGCCTTGCTCGTCCTTGCCGCATCTCCCGCCATGGCGCGGGCCGACGAGCCCAAAGCGCCGCCGGCGGCCGATGCCGCCGCTCCTCAGGACGATGCCGCCAAGCCGGTGGACAGGGGCCTGGGCGACATCGTCGTCACCGCCACTCGCGTCTCGGAATCGTCGAAGAACGTGCCGGTCGCGGTCACCTCGATCAGCGGCGACAAGCTCGCCGTGATCAACTCGGGCGGGCTCGACATCCGCTTCCTGTCGTCGCGCACGCCCAGCCTGCAGGCGGAATCGTCGTTCGGCCGCACGTTCCCGCGCTTCTACATCCGCGGGCTCGGCAATACCGATTTCGACCCCAATGCCGCCCAACCGGTGTCGGTGGTCTATGACGACGTCGCGCTCGAAAACGCGATGCTCAAATCGTTCCCGGTGTTCGACCTGAAAGCGGTCGAAGTATTGCGCGGACCGCAGGGCACCTTGTTCGGCCGCAACACTCCCGCCGGCGTGATCAAGCTCGACTCCGCCAAGCCGACCGACGATCGCGTCGGCGGATATGGCAGCGCAAGCTGGGGCACGTTCAATACCGTCAATGCCGAAGCCGCGCTCAACCTGCCGCTCGGCGGCGGCTTCGCCTTCCGCGCCTCTGGCCTGCTCCAGCGGCGCGACAATTGGGTGACCAATACCTCGGCCACCGGCGTCGCCGACAAGAAGCTCGAAGGCTATCGCGACCTCGCCGGGCGGTTCCAGCTCGGTTATTCGAGCGGCGATTTCAACGCGCTGATCAATTTCCATATCCGCGATCTCGACGGCACGCCGCGCGTGTTCCGCGCCGGCCTGTTCAAGCAGGGCAGCAACGATTTCTCGCCCGGCTTCGACCCCAGCAAGGTCGCGATCGACGGCTATACCAGCCAGAGCATGACGCAATGGGGCACCAATTTGCGCCTCGACTATCATTTCGAAGGCGCCGGCACGCTCTACTCGGTCACCGCCTACGAGAAGGCCAAGGTCGAGAGCACCGGCGATATCGACGGCGGCAACAATTACGTCTTC
>DASVNU010000285.1:0-4050 GCA_036383655.1 Sphingomonas sp.
CTTGAAGTGCGACACGGTGGTGACCGGGCCGTAGAATGGCAGCACGCCTTGTCCGCAATGCGTATGCCCGGCGAGCAGCAGATGCACGTCGCCCGGCAAGCGCGGCGCGATGTCGGGCGAATGCGTCAGGATGATGCGCGCGCCCTCGAACGGGCGCAGCTTGGCCATCGTCGCGGCGATGTCGGCGTGCTTGGTATAATCGTCGTCGACCCCGCCGATCACGATCGGGCCACGCGCGGTGACGTCGTTGACCAGCGTGGTGATCCGCGCCTGCGCCAACAGGCTGGTGACGTCGTCGGGTCCGGTCCAATGATCGTGATTGCCCAGCACCGCGACCACGCCGAGCGGCGGATGCAGTTTCTTGAGCGGCGCGACCAGCGCCTGCCCATTCTGCTTCGCGCCGTGCGGATCGGCACCGTAGATGAAGTCGCCCGCGATCAGCACGAGGTCGGGGTTGAGCGTGTTGATCTGGTCGACGATGCGGCTCAGCCGCGCCTCGTCCATCGCCTGGCTACCGATATGGATATCGCTGATCAGCACCGCGCGGACCGGCTTTATCCCCGCCGGCCAGCGCGGCAGCTTGATCGTCGCGGTGCGCACCACGGGATCGAACCGCGCCTCGGCGCGCGCGTAGAAATAGAATCCCGTCACGACCAGCAACAGGATGAGGAGGGTCTTCAGCAGCTTGCGCATCGTCGAGGGGCTAAACGGTGAGTGACCGGTCGGCAATGGCTCCCAGATCCTCCCCGGTCCGCGGAGGGTTTTGGCGGGCAACGGCTCTGGTGGAACCGTTATGCGAGCGCCATGTTGGTCGCGACATGCACGATTTCGCGCAGCTCCTCGATTCGCTGATCTACACGCGGTCGCGCAACGCCAAGCTCAAGCTGATCGGCGATTATCTCAAGGCGACTCCCGATCCCGATCGCGGCTGGGCGATCGCCGCGTTGACCGGCGACCTCGATCTGCCCGCGATCAAACCCGCGGTGATCCGCGCGCTGATCGAGGAGCGCGTCGACCCCGTCCTGTTCCGGATGAGCCGCGACTATGTCGGCGACACCGCGGAGACGATCGCCTTGCTGTGGCCCGGCGCCGACGACGGCGGTGGCGAGCCGCTGTCGGTCGGCCGGGTGGTCGATGCGCTCAATGCGCTGTCGCGCTCGGATGCGCCCGCCGCGCTGGCGGCGATGCTCGACCGGATGGACGCCGAGGAGCGGTTCGCGTTGCTCAAGATGGCGACCGGCGCGCTTCGCATCGGCGTCTCGGCGCGCCTCGCCAAGACTGCCTTGGCCCAGGCGTTCGGCGTTGCGGTCGAAGGTGTCGAGGAAGTGTGGCACGCGATCCGCCCGCCTTATGCCGAATTGTTCGACTGGGTCGAAGGCCGCGGCCCGCCGCCGACCGCCGCCGATGTCCCCGTGTTCCGCCCGTTCATGCTCGCGCACCCCTTAGAGGACACGGCGGTCGACCTCGCCGACTACGCTGCCGAGTGGAAATGGGACGGCATCCGCGTCCAGCTCGTCCATGTCGGCGGCGAGACCCGGCTCTACAGCCGCGCGGGCGACGACATCACGGGCAGCTTTCCCGACATCGCCGCCGCGTTCCGCACGCCCGGCGTGCTCGATGGCGAGCTGATGGTGAAGGGCGAGGCGCAGGGCGGCGCGCTGGAGGATGGCGGAGGCGCCGCCAGCTTCAACGCGCTGCAGCAGCGCCTGGGCCGCAAGATCGTATCGGCGAAGATGTTGGCCGATTATCCCGCCTTCGTCCGGCTCTACGACATCCTGTTCGATGGTGTGGAGGACCTGCGCCCGCTTGCCTGGACGGATCGCCGCGCGCGGTTGGAGACTTTTGCGCAAGGTCTCGATCCCGACCGGTTCGACGTCAGCGCGCTGATCGAGGCGAAGGACTTCGCCGCGCTGGAGGCAATCCGCGCCGGCGCGCGCGACGCCGCGATAGAGGGCGTCATGCTCAAGCGCCGGGATTCGGACTATGTCGCCGGGCGCCGCACGGGCCTGTGGTATAAATGGAAACGCGACCCGCTGACCGCCGATTGCGTGATGATGTACGCGCAGCGCGGCAACGGCCGCCGCTCGTCCTTCTACAGCGATTACACCTTCGGCTGCTGGACCGACGACGGCGAATTGCTGCCCGTCGGCAAGGCCTATTCGGGGATCACCGACGACGAGCTCAAATGGCTCGACAGCTTCGTCCGCAACCACACGGTCAACCGCTTCGGACCCGTCCGCGAGGTCGAAAAGACCCTGGTGCTCGAAGTCGCGTTCGATTCGATCCACGAGTCGAAACGCCACAAATCGGGAGTCGCGATGCGCTTTCCCCGCATCCACCGCATCCGCACCGACAAACCGGCGGCGGAGGCGGACACGATCGCGGGGATCAGAAAGCTGGTGACGTGACCAAGCGAGGCGAACGTGCGGCGGCGCTGGGGGCAAACAACCCGATCAGCACCGGAAGCGACTTCAGCACAGCGCCGAAGTCGATGAGATGAAGGCTGTACGAATGGAAGGAAATCGTCGCGAGATCGCAGTTGATCTCCATCGGAAAAAAGAACCACAGCACGATCCACGGTGATCGGCCCGCATCGCGCAGGCGCCGGATCGTCAGCAACAGCACTACAATGTTTATCGCACCGCCGACCGGGGTGACGATGGCTGGGCGCGCGATCGGCGAAGTGATCAGGAATAGCGCCGCCAACAATGCTGCGCCGTTAGTCAGCCAATAGGCGGCGCGAACGGTTCTTCCCCGTGGGTCGAGTTGATCGATCAGCCACCCCATGCGGACATTCTAACAGAGCGAACGGGGACTGCAATTGAGGTTAGCCACGGCCTCAAGAGCTTCGAATTGAGTCGTCCCATCGAAGCCCGCGACTTCCGACGCGCCCCGTCAGGCCCCCGGCCGCCAGTGCCCACCAGCAGATGAACGGCTGCGCGAACAGGCGGGGATAGTGATAGGCCCAGCCCAGCCCGGTTCCGGTCGACAGATCGTGCACGGCATGGAGGATGTTGGCCGGATAGACGCAGACCGCGTAGAGCGCGAGCGCCGCGCCGGCGAGCGCGCGCGTCCGCGGGACGAACAGCGCGGCGGCGCCGGCGATTTCGGCGACGCCGGTCAGCATGACGACGGCCAGCGGATGCGGGATCGCGGCCGGCATGACCTGCATGAACAACGCCGGCCGCAATAGATGGATCAGGCCGGCCAGCAGATAGAGCGGCGCGATCGTCAGCCGCGCCAGATCGGCGCGCTTTGCTCTCGTCGTTTTCCACCCGGCCGCCATGTCAGGAATGGCGGTAGTGGACGCATGCCCATCTGAACAGCGTACGCGCCGCCAGCAAACCCGACAGCAGCACGGGCGCGACGATGGCGGCGATCAGCATCTCGATCATGACATCATCCGATCCGGCTCGCCGGAAAAGCCGGCACGATCGCGGGGAGTCGCCATTGGCAGCGTGAGGGACCGGCGCCGGAGGAATGGCCCCGGCCCCTCGCTGCCCCGGAAGGTATTAGGGTCGGTACACAGGACCCTTAGGGCAGCATGACGGTGTCGATGACGTGGATCACGCCGTTCGACTGCATCACATTGGCGGTGGTGATCATGCCGGTGTCGCCCTTGTCGTCCATCACAGCCCAGCCGGCGCCCATCTTCTTGAACTTGAGCATGCCGCCCTGGACCGTGGCGTAGCTGGCGACGCCGCCGTTCATCTTGGCCTTGGCAGCGATCATCGTCGCGGTGATGCGGCCCGGCACGACGTGATAGGTCAGAACCGAGGTCAGCTGGCCCTTGTTCTCGGGCTTGAGCAACGTGTCGACGGTGCCCGCGGGCAGCTTGGCGAACGCGGCGTTGGTCGGGGCGAAGACGGTGAACGGACCCGCGCCCGATAGCGTATCGACCAGCCCGGCCGCCTTGACCGCGGCGACCAAGGTGGTGTGGTCCTTCGAATTGACCGCATTCTCGACGATCGTCCTGGTCGAATACATCGGCGCGCCGCCGACCATCGGGTTCTTCATCGCGGCGACGCCCGCGGTGGCGCCGGCGACCAA
>DASVNU010000286.1:0-24378 GCA_036383655.1 Sphingomonas sp.
TATGTCGTCGAGCGGATGGACGAGCGCCTGCGCCGCAAGCAGGAGCGCGAGGTCAAGCGCAAGTCGGCGACCTCGGGACGCAAGCTGCGCTTGCCCGGCAAGCTGACCGATTGCTCGGCCGACGATCCGGTCGGCACCGAGATCTTCATCGTCGAAGGCGATTCGGCCGGCGGCTCGGCCAAGCAGGCGCGCGACCGCAAGACCCAGGCGATCCTGCCGATCCGCGGCAAGATCCTCAACGTCGCCTCGGCGACCAGCGCCAAGATCTTCGCCAATCAGGAGATTGCCGACCTGACCCTGGCGCTGGGCTGCGGCACGCGCAAGGATTGCGAGCCCGACAATCTGCGCTACGAGCGCGTGATCATCATGACCGATGCCGATGTCGACGGCGCGCATATCGCGACGTTGCTGATGACGTTCTTCTTCCAGGAAATGCCCGACATCGTCCGGCGCGGGCACCTCTATCTGGCGCAACCGCCGCTCTATCGTCTGACCTCCGGCACCAAGAGCCTCTACGCCCGCGACGATGCGCATCGCGCCGAGCTCGAAGCCAAGGAGTTCAAGGGCAAGAAGGTCGAGGTCAGCCGGTTCAAGGGATTGGGTGAGATGAACCCCAACCAGCTCAAGGAAACCACGATGCATCCCGGCTCACGCGGGCTGATCCGCATCACCTTGCCGCAGGAATATGAGGAGCGCGCGGGGGTGAAGGACCTGGTCGACCGGCTGATGGGCACCAACCCGGCGCACCGCTTCGCCTTCATCCAGGAAAACGCCGCTCGGTTGGACGAGGAAGCGATCGACGCCTGATCTTGTCTTTCGGTCACGTTTGCCGAATGGTACGCGCTCCTGACCGACCCGAAGGGCTCCCGATGTTGCGTCCCGATGTTGTCGTTTTCGTCGCCCTGTCGTTTCTGGCGCCGGCCGCCTCCGCACAGACCAACGACGACAAGCCCAACGGCTATGACAAACCGATCGTTATCACCGGCGTGCGCATCTCAGAGTTGAAGGATACGCTGTCCAGCTGCCTGGCGCGCAAATGCCCGCCCGATCAGGACATCGCCGCCAGCACCGCACTTGCCGAACAGGAGTTCGTCGAGGGCAAATATCAGGATGCCCGCGGCACGTTGAAGGCATCGCTGAGCCGCAACAAGAACTATGCGAAGGACTATCCGGAACCTGTCGCCAACCTGTTCCGGGCGGATTCACGCATCGCCGCACATATGGGGGCCGGTGATGAGTATCGCACCGAGACTTTCGGTGTGGTGAGCGCGCTCAAGGCCGGCTTGCCCAATGACGATGCCCGCGTCTTGGCAGCCGAAATAGAGGTCGGCGACATGTTCGCGCGGATGGGCCAGATCGATGCCGCGGTGCAGAAATATCACGCGCTCGCGGATCGCGCCTCGAAGGTCAATCAACCCAATATCGAAGGATTGGCACGCCTTCGCGTCGTCGCGCTCTACGCGCAGGTGGCGAGCCAAAACAAACAGAATTATGTCGCTTATGCGGTCGAGGCCCGCGATGCCGCGATTCAGCTCGCGAAGGATCGTGATCCCCGTATGAAGGACTTCGCGACCGCCGCCAACCTGCTCGTCACGCGACTGGCCGCCAAGAACGGCGACACGGCGGCAGTCGACCGACTCGTCGCGGCTTACGTCGCGGCGGGCGCCGGTGCCGACACACGCCCGGTCGCCGTCTATTCCCCGCCGATGAAGGGCATCGACGCGGTGTATGACGGGTCGATCCCCGCACCGGTCTGGAGCAAGATCAACAGCGGTGAGCTGATCGGGCAATGGGCCGATATAAGTTATTGGGTAAAGCCGGACGGCACGGTCGATGACGTCGACGTCCTGCGTGGCGGGATCGGCGCGCTGACCGGACCGCGCAAAGCCAATCCGACCTTCGACGAGGTCTGGACCCTGCCGATCATCCAGCAGATCAAGGGGCGCCGCTATGCACCCTTGCCGGGCGATCGCAACGGCCCGGGTTTGCTCCGCGTCGAGCGCTACACGCTCACCGCCTGGCTGGCCGACGGCACCGGCCCGAGCGGCAAGGGATCGCGCATTCAGACGAGCAGTGCGCCGCGGTTCGAGATGCTGGACCTGTCGGTGGATCCGCCCGCCGCGACCGCTGCCCCCGGCAAATAGAGTTGCGAGCCGCGCCGGTATGATCCGATTTCTGGCGCCGGCATTGCTGTTGCTCGCCGCACCAGCGACCGCCCAGGTGGCACCCACGACTGGTACACCTGTCGCGGATACCGCGCTCGCCGCACGCGCTGGCGAGATGATCGCCGTGGTTGCCGGGACCGGCGATTTCGAAAGCTATTTCGCGCCGAGCTTCCATGCCGCGCTGCCCAGGGAAAAATGGGATGCGGTGGTCGCGTCGATGACCGCGCAGATGGGCAGGCCGCTGGCGATCGACCGATTGACCGCGGTCACGCCGTTCTCGGCCAATCTGCGCGTCCGGTTCGAGCGCGGCATCGTCAACGCCCAGATCGCGATCGACCCGGCGCCCCCGCATCAGGTCGTCGGGCTGTTGTTCACGGGCCCCGAGATGGCGGGGGATACGTTCGACAGGCTCGCCGCCGATATTCGTGCGCTGCCTGGGGTGACCGGCCTGGGCATCTATGCGCTTGGTGAAGGTGCCCCCCGATTGATAGCCGGAGTCGCGCCCGACAAGGAGATGCCGCTCGGCTCGGCGTTCAAGCTCTGGGTCCTCGGCGAACTGGCGCGCGAAGTCAGCGCGGGGGAACGCACTTGGAGCGACGTGGTGGCGGTCGGTCCCGCCTCGCTGCCGTCCGGCATCACCCAGAACTGGCCGGCGGGCAGCCCGGTGACGATCCAGACGCTCGCCACGCTGATGATCTCGATCAGCGACAATACCGCGACCGACACGCTGGTGACACTCGAGGGCGAACGGCTGGATGGCTTCGTCACCAGGGCGGGCGTGCCCGGCCTCGCGCCGGTGCTGACGACGCGACAGATGTTCGCGCTCAAAAGCCCGGCCAATAACGACCTGGCGATGCAATGGGCGACGTCGCTCGCGCCGTCGGCGCGGCGCAGGTTGCTCGACACCTATGCCGCGCGGCTGCGCGCGACCCCGGTCGATCCGATGATGTTCGCCGGAAAGCCGGCCGCGATCGACACGCTCGAATGGTTCGCCAGCCCCGCCGAGACCGTCGGCATACTGGACTGGTTGCGGCGCGAGGGTGGCGACACGCCACGCGCTTTGCTGGCGATCAATCCCGGGATCGATCCCGCCACGCGCGGCAAGTTCGATTATGTCGGGTTCAAGGGTGGGTCGGAGCCGGGCGTCATCACGCTCAATTTCCTGGTCAGGCGCAAGGACGGGCGCTGGCTGGCGATCGCCGCCGGCTGGCATCGCAGCGACGCCGGTGTCGAGAATGACCGCTTCACCATGCTGATGACGCGCGCGCTGGTGCTGGCTGCGGAAATGCATTTGGCGAACTGATACGCCAATCCCCTCTCCCCTTTGGTGGAGAGGGAGGGGCCCATTGCGCTAGCAATGGGAGGGTGAGGGGAGCGACCGCGAAGCGGTCGCGGGGACTATCCGATATTTTGTGCGCGCGGCCGGTTATCGTCATTAGATGACGAACCGTTCGCCGAAGATCACGGCGAACTGGGTCTTAGCCTCTGCCCGGTCCATCGGCGCGCCCGGCTCTGCTGCTCGGCATAATCGGTGCGATAGCCCTTGCTCGCCTTATTGCGCTTCAGCTCTCGAGAGATCGTCGATGGCGGGCGATCCACAGCTGACGCAATTTGCCGGATCGATTGCCCAGCTTCGCGAAGCTGGGCAATCGTGCAGCGCTCAGCGAGCGAGAGCTGCTCATAACATTCTCCCATGACAACGCCTTAGCTTGGTGTTGCACTTCGTTTGTGAACTCAGGGGACCCATCTCCTGCCGAATCCGCCAATTCGCCGGCAATATATGCCTCACGCGCCCAAGATGGGTCCCCGATTTCGCGGGGATGACGGTTTTCGGCTTGGGCTTGCCAGAACACCGCCAGTGCCGGAGAAACTTGCCGGCCATCCCGCCGCCTATTTTCTACACCGCGAGCTTCTACCCCACGACGAACGCCCCAAGCTGATCGATCGCGGTCCCCCAACCCTCCTGAAACCCCAACTCTTCATGCTTGCGCGAATCGGCCGCATTCTTGTGCAGGACGCGGGAGGCGTAGCGAGTGCCATTTCCCTCGGCCTCGAACGTGATGATCGCGGTCAGGGCGAGCCAGGGTTCGACCGGCTGCCAGCCTTCGCGCAGCACCGTCGTGAAGACCAGGCGCGATTCGGGAACAACGTCCAGGAAACAGGCTTCGACATGCGGCTGGAAATCGCCGCCCCCTTCGCGCATCCGCGTCTCGAACCCGCCACCGGGGCGAAGATCGAGCTTGATCACCTGGCATTCGATCGGCGCCGGAATCCACCATTTCGCCAGATGGTCGGGCGTGCTCCATGCCTTCCACACCCGCGCGGGCGGCGCCGCGATGAAGCGATCGATGGTCAGTTCGGACAGGGTTGCGGGCATGGTCATTGCTCCTCGGGCATCCGGTTCTCGACAAAATCGGCGAGCCGATCGGTTCTGGACCGCCAAATCTCGCGTTGCTCGGAGAGCCAGGACTCGGCGGCGGCCAGTCTCTCGGCATTGATCCGGCAGGTACGGATGCGGCCGATCTTTTCGGATCGGATCAGTCCGTCTTTCTCGAGCACGCGCAGGTGCTTCATGAACGACGGCAGCGCCATGGCGAAGGGCGAGGCCAGTTCGGTCACCGCCGCCGGGCCCCTGACGAGTCGGCCAACGACTGCTCGTCTGGTGGGGTCGGCGAGTGCGTGGAACGCGGAGTCGAGCGCGAGTTGATGGTTATCCATATGGATAACCATGGAGAAAACTTAGCCGTTTGGCAAACAAAAGTCCTCCCCATCGCGGATGGGGAGGATTTGCTCGCTGCTAGAACCCCGTCGGCGCGGGCGAAACCGTCACCGTCGTGCCGCCGCGGATTTCCTGCACCTCGAGCGCGCGTTCGGCGATGCCGTCGCGGCTGAAGCGGAACGCGCCGTCGATGCCCGAGAAGCCGTCCTTGTCGCGCAGGCGATCCTCAGGGAATGACGCCCCGATCCGCCAGTCGCGCGCGATGCGAATGGTCAGCAGCACCGCGTCATAGCCCATGCTCGACAGGCGATATGGAGCAGCACCAAACCGCGCGCGGTATTTGACCGCATATTGGCGATAGAGGTGGTCGGGCACGCTGGCGAACCAGGCGCCGTTGAGCGCGGGCTTGGCGGCGATCGACGCCTCGGTATTCCAGCGTTCGGTGCCGAGCACGCGCGCGCCGGCTTCGCCGTTCCGGCGCAGCAACGGGACGATCCCCGCCGCCGTCGCGCCGTCATCGACGACCAGCACCGCGTCGACCGACCCCGCCTTGCCGAGCCGCAGCGTCGCGCCGGTGATCGACGTATTGGTGTGTTCGTAATTCTGCAGCGAGATGACCTGGCCCTTGGCCGATTCGACCGCGCGCAGGAAAGCGGTCGAGGCGCGCTGGCCATAGACGCCATTGGCGACCAGGCCGCCATAGGTGGTGATCCCCTGGTCGCGGGCATAATCGACCACGCGCTCGATCGACTGGCCCGGCGAATAGCCCATCAGATAGGCGCCCGACCCGGCGAGGCTCGAATCGTTGGAGAAACTGATCACCGGCACCCCGGCGCGCTTGGCGATCGGGGCGACCGCGCGGACGTCCTCGGCCAGCAGCGGCCCGAGGATGACTCGCGCGCCCTCGTCGATCGCGCGCTGTGCCGCCGCGGCGGCCCCGGTCGCGGTGTCGTAGGTGGTGATTCGCAGCGACGCATTGTTGGTGTCGAGCAGCGCGAGCTGAGTCGCGTTGGCGATGCTCTTGCCCACGCCTGCATTGGTCCCGGTCAGCGGCACCAGCAACGCGACCATATGGTGCTCGTTGTCGGTCGGCAGGCCGGGCACGACAACGGGTGCAGGCGGCGGCGCGACCACCGCGGGACCGGTGTTCGTGGGCGGCCCGGTGCGCGGCACGACGCTCGAACACGCGCTCAGCACCAGCAGGCCGAACAGGAAAACCGCCCGCTTCAGTTGCGTCAGTCGTTGCGGTGCGGTTGCTGCCTCTGCCATGACGATCCCCTGATGTCTGATGTTCTTATGCCCGGTCTCTATATCGTCGCCACCCCGATCGGCAATCTCGGTGACCTGTCGCCGCGCGCCGCGCACGTGCTGTCGAATGCCGCCATAGTCGCGGTGGAAGATACGCGTGTGACGGCGGGACTGTTCCGCCACATCGGCACCAAGCGCCCGATGATCGCCTATCACGACCATAATGCCGACCGTGTGCGCCCCGGATTGATCGAGCGGATGGGGCATGAGGCGGTGGCGCTGGTCAGCGATGCGGGGACGCCGTTGATCTCCGACCCCGGCTACAAATTGGTTCGCGACGCGCGCGCGGCGGGGCACGCCGTGGTGACGATCCCCGGACCATGCGCGGCGATCGCGGCGCTGACGCTTGCCGGATTGCCGACCGATCGGTTCCTGTTCCTGGGGTTCCTGCCTGCGAAAGCGGGTGCCAAGGCCGAGGCGATCGCCGAAGTGGCGGCGATTCGCGCGACCTTGGTGCTGTACGAATCGGGCCCCCGGTTGGCGGCGACGCTGGCGTTGCTGGCGGAGAAACTCGGTGATCGCGAGGCGGCGGTGACGCGCGAGATCACCAAGAAATTCGAGGAAGCGGTGACGGGGACGCTGTCGACGCTCGCCGCGCGCTATGCCGAGGCGCCGCCCAAGGGCGAGATCGTGATCGTGGTGGCGCCCCCGGGCGAAGCGGCGCCGGCGAGTGTAGAGGATGCGGATGCCGCGCTGGTCGAAGCGCTGACCAGACTGCCCGCGAGCAAGGCGGCGGGGGAAGTGGCGAAAAGGTTCAACCTGGACCGCCGTGAACTCTACGCGCGAGCGATGGAGATGAAGAACTGAAACTCCTCTCCCGCTTGCGGGAGGGGTCGTGGGAGGGCCTGTGATTAAAGAGCCGAGAAATGACACGCCCTCCCCTAACCCCTCTCGCAAGCGGGAGGGGAAGAGGGATCGCCGCGCCGCCGAGGCATCGGGCCGCCGCGGCGAGCGGATCGCGGCGTGGTGGTTGCGGCTCAAGGGCTGGCGGATCCTCGACAAGCGCGTCCGCACGCCGGCGGGCGAGGTCGACCTGGTCGCGCGCAAGGGCAATCTGATCGCGTTCGTCGAGGTGAAGAGTCGCGCGACCGCCGCCGAACTCGATTTCGCGATCGACGAACGCCGTCTCGCTCGGGTAGCGGCGGCGGCCGAAGTGCTGATGCCGCGTTATGCCGGGCCGGGCGACGATATCCGCGTCGACGTGATCCTGCTGGCGCCGGGCACCAGGCCTCGCCATATCGAAAATGCGTGGATCGGGTGACATAGTCGGATAACACGCTTAGACACATTGCCGTCATGCCAGCGAAAGCTGGCATCTCTGGCGGTAGAAGCCCCATGAGACCCCCGCGTTCGCCGGGGTGACGAGTAAGGAAAGAGAATCGCATGCCGTTGACTGTCGCCGTCCAGATGGACCCCATGGAGTCGATCAATATCGCCGGCGATTCGAGCTTCGCGCTGATGCTGACCGCGCAGGCGCGCGGGCACCGGCTGTTCCATTACACCGCCGACGCGCTCAATTATCGCGACGGCCACGTCTGGGCGAAGGCGCATCCGGTCACCGTCGAGCGCGTCGCCGGCAAACATTTCACTTTTGGCGAGCCGGTGAACCTGGACCTCGGCGACGAGGCCGATGTCGTGCTGATGCGTCAGGATCCGCCGTTCGACCTGGGCTATATCACCGCGACGCACCTGCTCGAGCGGATCGCGGACAAGACATTGGTGGTCAACGATCCCGCCAGCGTGCGCAACGCGCCCGAAAAGGTGTTCGTGCTCGATTTCGCGCGCTTCATGCCACCCACCTTGGTCACGCGCAGCCTGGAGGAAGCGCGCAAATTCCTGCACGAACATGGCGAGATCGTCGTCAAGCCGATCCACGGCAATGGCGGCAAGGCGGTGTTCAAGGTCGATCGCGAGGGCACCAATCTGTCGGCGCTGATCGAAGTGTTCAACATGACCTGGCGCGAGCCGCACATGCTGCAGGCGTTCCTGCCCGGCGTGGCGAGCGGCGACAAGCGCATCGTGCTGGTCGACGGCGAGATCGCGGGCGCGATCAACCGCGTGCCCGGCGAAGGCGAATTCCGCTCGAACCTGGCGGTCGGCGGGTCGGCGGCGAAGACCGAACTGACCGACAAGGAGCGCGAGATTTGCGCGGCGCTCGCGCCCGAGCTCAAGAAGCGCGGGCTGCTGTTCGTCGGGATCGACGTGATCGGCGGCGAGTGGCTGACCGAGATCAATGTTACCTCCCCCACCGGCATCGTTGCGATCGAGCGGTTCGACGGCGTCGATGTCTCGGCGATGATCTGGGACGCGATCGAGAAGAAGGTGGGGGCGAATGGCTAAATCTCCCCTCCCGTTTACGGGAGGGGTCGGGGGAGGGTTTGTTCGCCTCACCGACCACCTCGCTTATTCCGACATGCCCTCCCCTAACCCCTCCCGCAAGCGGGAGGGGAATGGATGACCGAGTGGTTCCTGAATGGCCTCGAACAATGGGGCTATGTCGCGATTTTCCTGTGGATGGCGCTGGAGAATATCATCCCGCCGATACCGTCCGAGGTCATCATGGGCTTCGCCGGGATCGCGGTCGCGCATGGCAAGCTCAGCTTCGCCGGGGTGATGATCGCCGGCACGCTGGGCTCCACGCTGGGCAATTATTTCTGGTACTGGATCGGCCGCAACGTGCCGCTGCAGAAGCTCAAGCCGTTCGTTGACCGCAACGGCCGCTGGCTGACGGTCAATTGGGCCGACGTCGAGAAGATCGACAATTTCTTCTTCCGCCACGGCCAATGGCTGGTGTTCGTGCTGCGCTTCGCACCGTTCGGGCGATCGATCGTCTCGCTGCCCGCCGGCATCTCGAAAATGCCGCGATGGAAATTCATCGTCTGGACGCTGGCGGGCACGACGATCTGGAACGCCTTCCTGACCGGGGCCGGCTGGTATCTCGGCGCCAATTTCCGCGAGGCGGAGGGCTGGACCGGGCCGGCGGCGGTGGTGATCTGCGTCGCGATCGCGGCCTGGTATCTATGGCGCGTGGCGACCTGGAAGCCGCGGGCCTAAACTGCTCCCCTCCCGCTTGCGGGAGGGGAGTCTGTCACGCCCGCGGATGCGCGTTCCTGTACACGTCGAGCAGATGCGCCGCGTCGACAGCGGTGTAGATCTGGGTCGAGCTCAGGCTGGCATGGCCGAGCAATTCCTGAAGCTGGCGCAGGTCGGCGCCGCGGCCCAGCAGATGCGTGGCGAAGCTATGGCGCAGGGCGTGGGGCGTGGTACGGTCGGCCAGTCCGAGCCGGATACGCGCCGCCTGGACCGATTTCCTCACCACCCCGGCCGATAACGGCCCGCCCTTGGCGCCGCGAAACAGAGCCTCGCCGCGCGCCACCGGCCAGGGCGACGTGGCGACATACGCCTCGATCGCGTCGCGCACCTGGGGCAGCAAGGGCACGATCCGCGTCTTGTCGCGCTTGCCGGTGACCGACATCGCCTCGCCGAGCGGCAGCACCGTGCCGGTCAGCCCGACCGCCTCACCGATGCGCAGCCCCGCGCCGTACAGCAGCAGCAAGATCGCCCAGTCGCGCGCGGCGATCCAGGGTTCGGCGGCATCCTCGGCGACTTCCTCGGCCAGCGCGATCGCATCTGCGGGTGAAATCGGGCGCGGCACGCCTTTCTTGACGCGCGGCCCGCGCATCCGTGGCGGCGCGTCGTCGCCGGCCGCCCATTTGAGGAAGGTCTTGACCGCCGACAGTTCACGCGCCGCCGAGGCGTTGCCCAACCCTTCCCCGCGGCGCCGAGCGAGATAGGCGCGGAGGTCGGCCGCCGTCACGCGCCCGAGCGCGCCGCGATCGGCTTCCTCACCCCAATGCTCGCCCAGGAACCGAATCAGCCGCACCGCTGTCGCCTCATAAGCGCGCACGGTATGCGCCGACCGCCGCCGGTCGCGCGACAGATGCTGGCCAAACTCGAAAGGCAGCGCGGTCACGGGCGTCGCGCCCGTTGCTTGGCGGAGATCGACTTGATGATCAGCCGCCCCTCCCCGGCCGGATCGATCGGCAGCGCGACGCTGGCCGCCGCGGCATCGATCAGCGCGGCGACCGCCGGGCTGTCCATGCGGTCGCCGAGCAGCTTGACGTGGCGTACGGTGCCGCCCTCGCCCTCCAGCAGGCCGTCGGGATCAGGCAATGTCGGGCCGTTGGACAGGAACAGGCTGACCCAGCGCGGATAGCCGGCGACCGAGCAGACGATCGAGCGCACCTTGTCGGTGGCGCCGAAGCCGATCGCGAGCGCGTTGTAATTGTCATAGACCAGGATCGTCGCGCCGGGCAGCCGCGCCGACACCATCGCGACCGCGCGACGGATCGTCGCCGCGATCTCTGGCGCGTATTTGTCGATGAAGCCGTCGAGCTGTTCCTGCGGGGTCACGCCCGCAGTCTAGCGCGCCCAGGCGACGACACTCAATCGGCAGCCTGCGAAACATGGCCGGACAATCCCGCCCTGGGATCGCCCGGCCGATGCGATTTTATTCCTCGACCTCGGCGCCTTCTTCTTCGTCCTCGGCGTCTTCCTGGTCGTCGTCCGCTTCATCCTCGGCGCTGTATTCGACGGCAGTCTCTTCCTGCTCGTCCTCGGGCTGCGCGGTCGGGTTCAGCTCGGCTTCCGGCGCTTCATCGATGTCGGACATGAGGGATCTCCACCAAGGGAATCGGCCGCGAAGGTGCGGCCGACCAACGCTGGCACGGCATTGCGACACGGCCATTTCAATCGCGCTTCATCTTGGCTCATCGTGACTGGCTGCGGCATCCATTCGACGCATTGGAATAAGTGGAGACGGGCCGAGGTTTCCCCCGGCCACGCGAATCTCCATATGGGGCGGAATGTCCCGCGCTCGCGTCCTCGTCATGAACTCCGCGCTCGGCCCGCTCGACTATCGCGTGCCGCACGGCATGACGGTCGAGCCGGGGTCGCTGGTGGTCGCGCCGCTGGGCCCGCGTCAATTGCTCGGCGTGGTGTGGGAACCGGAGCGCATGCCGTCGGACGCCGAGGTCGGCGACAACCGCCTGCGCAACCTGATCAACGTGCTGCCGGTGCCGCCGCTGACCGACGCGATGCGGCGGCTGATCGAATGGACGTCGGATTATTACCTCGCCTCTCCAGTCTCGGTCGCGCGGATGGCGTTGCCGTCATCCTCCGCACTCGAGGGCGCGCGTACCGTCACCGAATACCGCCCGACCGGGCATTTCCCCGAGCGGCTGACGCCGCAGCGCGCGCAGGCATTGGAGCGGATCGGCGACCGCCAGGGTCTGGTCCGCGAACTGGCGACGATCGCCGACGTGTCCGACGGGGTGATCCGCGGACTGGTCAAAGTAGGCGCGATCGAGGCGGTCGAGGTCGATATCGACAGCCCCTTCCCGCTGCCAGATCCCGGTCATGACGTGCCCGTACTGTCGGAAGAGCAGCAGGTCGCGGCGGACGCGCTGATCGCCGATGTTGCCGCGCACGCATTCAAGCCGACTTTGCTCGACGGCGTCACCGGATCGGGCAAGACCGAGGTCTATTTCGAGGCGATCGCCGCCGCGATCCGCGCCGGGCGCCAGACATTGGTGCTGCTGCCCGAGATCGCGCTGACCGAACCGTTCCTGCAGCGCTTCACCGCGCGGTTCGGCTGCGAGCCGGTGGCGTGGCATTCGGGGCTGCGCCAGTCGCAGCGGCGGCGCGCATGGCGGGCGATCGCGACGGGACAAGCTCTGGTCACGGTCGGCGCGCGATCGGCGCTATTCCTGCCCTATTCCAATCTCGGCCTGATCGTCGTCGACGAGGCGCACGAGACCAGCTTCAAGCAGGAAGAGGGCGTGCATTATCATGCGCGCGACGTCGCGGTAATGCGCGGCAAGTTCGAGGACATTCCGGTGATCCTCGCCTCCGCCACCCCGGCGATCGAGACCCGCCAGCAGGTCGAGATCGGCAATTACGCCGAGGTGAAACTACCCGGCCGCTACGGCGCCGCGGAAATGCCCGATATCGAGGCGATCGACCTGTTGCAGGACCCGCCCGAGCGCGGCCGCTGGATCGCGCCCAAATTGGTCAATGCGATCGACGAGACGCTCGCGCGCGGCGAGCAGGCGCTGCTGTTCCTCAACCGCCGCGGCTACGCGCCGCTGACGCTTTGCCGAGCGTGCGGGCATCGCTTCCAATGCCCCAATTGCACCGCCTGGATGGTCGAGCACCGGCTAGTGCGGCGGCTGAGCTGTCACCATTGCGGCCACGTCATGCCGACGCCGCGCGAATGCCCCGAGTGCAAGGAAGAGGATTCGCTGGTTGCCTGCGGGCCTGGGGTCGAACGCATCGCCGACGAAGTGGCCGCCCTGTGGCCCGAGGCGCGCGCCGCGATCGTCACCAGCGATACGATCTGGTCGCCGGCCAAGGCCGCCGAGTTCGTCAACCGGATGGAAGCGCATGAGATCGACATCGTCATCGGCACCCAGCTCGTCACCAAGGGCTATCATTTCCCCAATCTGACCCTGGTCGGGGTGATCGATGCCGATCTCGGCCTGGGCGGCGGCGACTTGCGCGCGGCCGAGCGGACGTTCCAGCAGATCATGCAGGTGGCGGGACGCGCCGGGCGCGGCGAGAAGCCCGGCCATGTGTTCATCCAGACCCACGACCCGAAGGCGCCCGTGATGGAAGCATTGGTGTCGGGCGATGCCGAGGCGTTCACCGCCGCCGAGACCGAGGCGCGGCGCGAGGCGGGCGCCCCGCCGTTCGGCCGCTACGCCGCGATCGTCGTCAGTTCGGAGGATCAGTCCGCCGCTTATGACGTGGCCAAGCTGGTGGGTCGCACCGCCCCCCGGGTCGAGGGGATGGAGGTCTATGGCCCCGCCCCTGCCCCGCTGGCGATGCTGCGCGGACGCCATCGCTATCGCCTGCTGGTCCATGCGCGGCGCGGATTGGACGTCCAGGACGTGATCCGCGCCTGGCTTGGCGGGCTCGACTGGCCGTCAAAGGTTCGCGTCATTGTGGACGTTGATCCATATAGCTTTGTCTGACGCAGGCTCGTAGCTTCCACCGGAAAGTAGCGCGTTCTCTGGGGGCTGGGATGGTTCGCAAATTGTTGATATCGGCCGCGCTGATTGCGTCGGCATGGCCGGTTGCCGCGCAGGCAATATGGCAGGAAGCGAGTTCCGCGCACTTCATCGTCTATGCCGACGACAAACCGGAGCGGATCAGGGCGTTCACCGAGCGGCTGGAGAAGTTCGACAAATCGATGCGCGTGATGCGCGGTGTCCCCGACGAAAAGCTGGCCGACGCCGATCGCGTCCGCGTCTACATGGTGGGGAACATCGGCGACGTCCGCCGTCTGGCCGGCAAAGGCATGGGCGACGTTGCCGGCTTTTACCAGACACGAGTCGGCGGTCCGGTGGCCTTCGTTCCGCGCGACGCGCCTAGCGGATCGGTCTTCGATCTCAGCGCTCAGGCCATTCTGCTGCACGAATATACCCACCATTTCATGTTTCTGAACTGGCCCAACACGGTCTTTCCCGAGTGGTTCGTGGAGGGTTTCGCGGAATTCAACGCGACGGCGACCTTCAACAAGGACGGCGGCGTGAGTATCGGCCAGCCGCCGGGCTATCGCGCCTGGTCGTTGGGGGACAGTTCGGCATTGCCGGCAGCGCGCATGTTGCAGCTGGACCCTGGCAAGCTGCGCGAGGATCAGACCGAGGCGCTCTATGGCCGCGGCTGGTTGTTGCTGCATTATCTGACCTTCGACCAGTCTCGTAAGGGACAGCTGGCGAAGTATATGGACGCGATCAATTCGGGCAAGAAGGTCGAGGAAGCGACCCAGGCGTTCGGCGATTTGACTAAGCTCGACAGCGACATGACCGCCTATATCATGCGGTCGAAGATCACCGTCGCGACGCTGAAGGCGAGCTCGCTGCCGATCGGTGAGATCAAGCTGCGCGTCCTTTCGCCCGGCGAAGCAGCGGTGATGCCGGCGCGGCTGCGCTCGACCCGCGGCGTCGACACATCCAGCGCGGCTGACGTCGCCGCGCTCGCAAGCAAGCTGGCGGCGCCCTTCCCCAACGACGCCGGTGCGCAGAACGAGCTGGCCGAGGCGGAATATGACGCAGGGGACCTGCCGGCGGCCAAGGCGGCGGTCGAGCGAGCGCTAGCCGCCGATCCCAAGTCGATCCACGCGCTGATCTACAAGAGCATGGTGATGTGCGCCGAGCTCGCCAAGGCCGAAGATCGCGACCCGGTGCATTGGCGCACCGCACGGCACGGCTATATCGAAGCCAATCATCTCGATCCCGATAACCCCGAGCCGCTGACCCTCTACTATCGGAGCTTCTTTCAGGCGCACGACAGGCCGACCAGCAATGCCGAGGATGGGCTTCTCTCTGCCTATACCGATGCCCCTTATTCCTATGAGCTGCGGATGAACGCGGCGATCATCCTGCTGCATCGCGGGGATAAGGAGCACGCCCGGCTCGCGCTGCTGCCTGTCGCCTATAGCCCGCATCGCGCCGGCTCGGTCAACACCGCGCTCGACGCGGTGACCGCGATCGACGCGGGCAAGGTCGACGCAGCACTGAAAGCGCTGGAGTCGACCAGGAGCGACGAGCGCGAGGCGTCGTCAGGCTAGCCGAACGGTAATACCCCGCCCGAAACGCGGGAAAATAGCCCATGGACCGATCGCGGATTGAAGCGCGCCGCGTTTCGTGGAAGGGCAGGCCAATGGCGCGCTTGCTTCGTCTGCTGATCATTTTGACCGCTTTTGCCTGGGTTGCGACTCCGTCGCTCGCCATGGCCGACGATATCGCCGCGGCGTCGCGCAGCGTGGTTCGGGTCGTGACGATCGCGATCGTCGATCAGGAAGTGGTCGGGTTCGGCCATGGATCGGGATTCGCGGTCGGCCCCAATCGCATCGTCACCAACGCGCATGTCGTCGAGCTGGCACAGAAATATCCCGACAATGTCGTGATCGGCGTGGTGCCGTCCGAAGGCAGCAAGTCGTACCAGGGCCGCGTCGTCGCGATCGACACCAAGCGCGACCTGGCGCTGATCGAGTTCACCGGCGGCGCGCTGCCCGTCGCGACATTGTACACCGGGCCGGCCGATGAGAGCATGGGGCTGGTCTCGCTCGGCTATCCGGGCAATGTCGACCTGGCCACCGCGCAATCGGCGGCGGACTATATCAAGCCGCTGGCGCCGGTGCGCTCCGAAGGATCGCTGTCGGCCAGCCGCAACATCGACGGCATCAACGTCCTGCTGCACACCGCCAGCATCTCGCGGGGCAATTCGGGCGGGCCATTGCTCGACCATTGCGGGCGCGTGCTCGGGGTCAATTCCGCGATCACGCGCGGCGAAGAGGGCGATGCCAGCTTCGCCTTCGCGATCGCCGAAAGCGAACTCGCCGGCTTTCTGCGCGACAATCGCCAGCCGTTCGGATCGGTCGGCAATCCGTGCATGAGCCTGGAGGCGCGGCTGAGCGCCGACGAAGCAGCCGATGCCGCGGCGCGCGAGGCGGCCGATGCGACACGGCGTGATACGGCGGCGCGCGAGGCGGCGAGCCGCCAGCAGGCGCTCGAGGCGGCGCGGCTGAACGCGGAACGCGCGAGCGAGAACGTCATGGCGATCGCCGCGTTGCTGCTGGTGCTCGGTGCCCTCACGGCCGGCGGCGGCGGCCTGCTCTATTCGCGCGGGCGCCAACGCGAGGCGATCTGGGCGGGATCGGCCGGTGGCGTGCTGATCGTCGCGGCGGTGGTCGTCTTTCTGTTGCGCCCGAGCGAGGAACCGATGCTGCCGCCCGGCTTCGCTGTGCCGGTCGCCACCCCGGTGCCGCCGGCGGCGCGCCCGCTCGGCAAGATGGTCTGCAAATTCCAGCCCGACCGCAGCCGCATCACGGTGTCGACGGGCGACGATGTCAGCCTCGATTGGGGGCAGGACGGCTGCATGAACGAGCACACCCAATATGCCGACGACAACGGCAAATGGACCCGCGTGCTGGTGCCCAATAGCGAACAGAATGTGTCGGTGCTGCAATTCGATCCGGAAACGCGGACCTATACCAGCTACCGCTATTTCCTGAGCGCCCCGCAGATGGACGCCGCGCGCAAGCTGCGCGCGCAGAGCCCGCTCAAGCAATGCAGTGCCGATGCCGGCGCGCGCAACAATCTGATGGTCCAGCAGCAATCGATCCGCGCCGCGCTGCCGACCGCCTATAGCGAGAAGCTGGTTTATTCCTGTTCGGCGGCGCCCTGACGGCGGCGGACCCAGATCGGCGACATGAACTGACCGCGCCGCCACGCGACATAGAGCAAGGCGAGCCCAAAGGCGGTCGCAACCAGGATCGCGGGAAGCGATGCCTCGGCCCCGAACGCGCCACCGGTCAACAGGTCGGACCCGCGAATGTCGGGACGCAACACCCCGTCCATCTCGCCGCCCGAGACCGGGATGCCGTAGATTCCGCCCTGCGCGAAGTTCCACGCTGCGTGCAACCCGATCGCCGCCCACAAACGCCGTGTGATCATATAGAGCGCCGCGAGCATGATCCCCGCCTCGAGCATGATCGCCACCGCCGCCAGCAAGGTGGCATTGGGATTGCCGAGGTGAAGCGCGCCGAACAAGGCCGCCGACAGGCCGAGCGCGGCCCAGCTGCCGAGCCATTTCTCGGTCAGCCGAAAGAAGAACCCGCGGAAGAATATCTCCTCGGTGAACCCCGACAGGATCGCGACCGCGAGCGCCGGTACGAGCACGCCGGCGTCGCGATAGCCGATCACCCGATAACCGCCGAACGCCGCGATCACGCCAACGACGAGCGAAAAGATCACCAGCCCGGTCACGATGCCGGCGGGCAACTCGATTCCCGCCGACGCGAGCGAGAACTCGCTGGCCGGACGCCCTTCGAGGAAACGGCAGAAAGCGACATAGGTCGCGACGAAGATCGCCGCGACGCCGCAAGCGAACAAGACCGCCCACCAACCGGTCTTGTGCGACGGGGCGATATGGCTCAGCCCGACCGACAACGCGATCGCCAGCATCGTCGCGCCGATCGCATAAAGCAGCAGAAACCCCGGATGCCGCCATCGCGGCGCTTGCGCCTGATCCATGTTCATCTCCGTTCCGGATGAGCCTAACCCAGCGGGTGTATTGCGCAAGCAGATCAGCTATGGATTGGCGACCATCGCGCCGCCCGCATGGTCAAATGGGAGGGGATTGCATGAAGCGACTTGGCGTGTTTGCCTGTCTGGCACTGATCGGCGCGGCTGATGCGCCCGCGCCGCCGGTGGTCGTCCCGGTCACCGTCGCCCCCGCGCTCGGCGACCATTTCTCCGGGCGGCTGATCGTCTTCGCCGAGCGGGCCAAGCCCGGCGCCAAACCGGCAACGGCGGTCGATTTCTCGCCGTTCGAGCCGACCGGCGCCTCGATCGCGGCGCGCGAGGTGAGCGACCTCGGCCCCAACACGATCGCGCAGATCGATGGCGAGACCGACGCTTTCCCCGCGCCGCTGTCGAGCCTGCCGCCCGGCATCTATCGCGTCCAGGCGGTGCTCGATCGCAACCACGATTACAATTATGGCGGCCGCGATGCCGGCGACCTGGTGTCGAAGGTTGTCGAGGTGACGCTGCCGGGCAAGCTGCCGACGATCACGCTCGATAGCGTCGTCCCGGCGAGTGATCCCGCGGCGATGCTCGAACGGCTGCCGGCCAGCGAGCGACCAAAAGTCGAGGCCGCGTTATCGCAACTCAAGCCGGTCGAGTTCCAGAGCAATGCGCTGACCACGTTCCGCGGGACGCCGACATCGATCCGCGGCTGGATCGCGCTGCCGCCGGGCTATGACGGCAAGACCAGATTCCCGACCGTTTATTCGGACAGCGGGTTCGGCGGGACGCTCGCGTCGGAGCGGATGCAAGGCGCGCGGATCGTGGCGATGATGACCGATCGCCAATTACCGCCGATGATCTGGGTGTTCCTCGACCATAGCGGCGCGACCGGCACCAACGAATTCGCCGATTCGGCCAATAACGGCCCATGGGGCAAGGCGCTGACCGAGGAGTTGATCCCCGCGCTCGAACGCCAATATGCGATGGACGCCACCACCAATGGCCGTTTCCTGACCGGGCACAGTTCCGGCGGCTGGTCGACCCTGTGGCTGCAGGTCCGCTATCCCAAAGTGTTCGGCGGCAGCTGGCCGACCTCGCCCGATCCCAGCGACTTCCACAACTTCACCAATATCGACCTCTATGCGCCGGGCGCGAATTTCTACCGGGACGCCAAGGGCCAGCCGATTCCGCTGGTTCGCGATCACGGCAAATTGATCGCGACGATGGAGCAGTTCGCGCGCGCCGAAGCGGTGCTCGGTTCCTATGGCGGCCAGATCGCCTCGTTCGAATGGGTGTTCAGCCCGCGCGGCGCCAACGGCCAGCCGGTGCCGGTGTTCGATCGCGCGACCGGCAAGGTCGACCCCGCGGTGATCGCTTATTGGCGCGACAATTATGACGTCGCCAACATCGTCACGCGCGACGCCGCGGTGCTGAGGCCCGATCTCGACGGCAAGATTCACCTGACTGTGGGGACCGCCGACACTTTCTATCTCGACGGCCCCGCGCATCTGCTCGAAGCGGCGATGGCCAAGGCGCGGATCAAGGCGAGCTTCACCTATCTGCCCGACAAGACACATTTCGACCTGTACGAGCGCGGCACCGACAAGATGGCGCTGATGAAGGACAATGCCTGGGCGATGTACGCGGTGGCGCGGCCAGGGGCGAAGCGGCCGACGTCTTAACGCCCGCTACACAACCGTCATCCCCGCGATAGCGGGGATGACGGTAGTAATTAAGCCCGATCGATCCGCGCGGCAAAGCAGCCGGCGCGCGCATTATAGGCCTGGAGGTACGCGACTTTCGGGTCCTCCAGCCACGGCTCGATCGTCCCCGCGAGTTCGCCGCCGTCGAGCACGTCGCCCTTGAGCAACATCCCCTCGGCATCGAACGCGCGCAGCGCGAGCAGGCGGCGCGAGAGCTGTTCGGGCACCGCATCGCGATATTCCGCCGCCTGCTCGGCGCCCTCGCGAACGAAGATCGCGTAGCTCGCGCGATAGGGGCTATCGACCGGCAGATGCTGGTAGTTGATCAGGATCAGATCCTCCCCCGGCTCGGCATCCTCGAGCGTCACGCGGCAGGGGAAACCGGGCTTCTCGTCGGCGCGCCGGCGTATTGCGCCGAACGCGGCGAGTTCGCCGTCGCTCAGGCCGTAGAGCGGCTTGAACGGGGTCGGGTCGAGCCCGCGGATCACATACGCCATCACTTAACTCCTTCTCGATCGAGCAAAACGACCTTGCGCTCGACGCCATAGGCATAGCCGCCCATCGACCCGTCGCTGCGCAGCACACGGTGGCAAGGGATCACCACCGCGACATGATTGGCGCCGCACGCGCTGCCCACGGCGCGCACCGCCTTGGGGCTGCCGGCGATCGCGGCAAGCTCGCCATAGGACCGCGTCTCGCCCGCCGGGATGTCGCGGAGCGCCTGCCACACCGCTTCCTGGAACGCGGTACCCTGGACGTCGATCGGCAGATTCTGGTCGCGATCGGGCGATTCGACCTTGGCGACGACGCGCGCGGCGAGGTCGCCGAGCGCGGCACCACCGGGGACGATTTCGGCCTTGGGAAAATGCTTGGCGAGGTCGAGCGCGTCCTCGTCGAACGATACGCGGCACAGCCCCTTGTCGGTGGCGGCGATCAGCAACTTGCCCAGGCTGGTGTCGGCGATGGTCCAGCGGATCGTCACCCCCGCCCCGCCCTGGCGCCAGGCGCTCGGCGTCATGCCCAGCCGCTTGGCGCCGCCTTCGTAGAAGCGGCTCGGCGCCGAATAGCCGGCCTCGTAAATCGCGTTGGTGACCGACGCCTCTTCCTTGAGCGCCTGCGCCACGCGGGTGGCGCGCAGGCCGCGGAGATAGGCGGCGGGGGTCACGCCGGTGGCGCGCTTGAACAGGCGGTGGAAATGATGCGGCGCATAGCCGACCTCCGCCGCCAGCTCCTCGAGCGGGATCGCGTCCTCGGCCGCTTCGAGCAGCGCGACGGCATTGGCCACAGCGACGCGATCGCGGCCGACTTCGTCGGGCTTGCAGCGCAGGCAGGCGCGGAACCCGGCGTCGCGCGCTTCGGCCGGATCGCTATAGAAGCTGACATTCTCGCGCCGTGGATGCCGCGCCGGGCAACTCGGCTTGCAATAGATGCCGGTCGTCTTGACCGCGACCACGAAGCGTCCGTCAGCCGCGCGGTCGCGGACCTCGAAGGCCGCCCAGGCGGCATCGATATCGATGGGGATGTCGGTCGTCATGCCGCCTATGTAGGCGCCCACGCCCGCCGCCACATCCCGGCGTTTGCGGCCAAAGCGGAAGGCTATCCGGGCGAGCCGCCGCGCTCGATCGTATAGATGACATGCGTCACCGGCTTGCCCGCCATCTCGGCCTGATGGAGCCGATCCGTCAGCTTGCCGCCGACCTTTTCGATCGCGCGGCGTGAACGGATATTGGTGTCGCCGATCATGAACATCGCCCGCGACACACCCGTAAAGGCATGGTCGAGCATCAACCGCTTCATCTCGCCATTATAGCGACCACCCCAATGCGATCGCGCGAGGAAGGTCCAGCCGATCTCCACTTCGTCCGGCTCGGCGCGCCCGAAATCGTAGCGCGAACTGCCGATCACCGCCCCGCTCGCGCGGTCGATCGCCACCAGCATGCCGCCCGAGGCGAGGCCGTCGGCGAAGAAACGACGGAACACCGGCTCCTGCCAGCGGTCGTGCGCGGGGTGGACTTCCCAGATCAGCGGGTCGCTGGCGACCGCGAACAAGGCGTCGAAATCGTCGGCAGTCGCCGGGCGCAGTTCGATCAGGTCGCCGATCAGATGCGGTTGACGGTCGAGCGCCATGTCACACCACCAAAAGGACCACAGGCACGACGATACCCAGCCCCAGCGCGATCAGCGACTTGCGGCGCATGGTGCGGGTGCCGAGCGCGATGGTGAGGCCGATCAGCGTGGTGGTGAACAGGCCGATCGCGGTCAGGAGCGCGAAAATCTTGAGCGGCGTAAGCCCGCCGTGATCGTGATCGTCATCGGCCGCGGCCGGAGCGCCGCCGGGTTTGCGCTCCGGTTGCGCCGGGCTGGGCTTGGGCAGCATCTGATGCTTGTGGATACCGGCGATCGCCGAGACCCAGCCGGACGGCGGCGGATCGCGCAGATCCTGCCACCCCAGGACCTGGATCAGGCCGCTGAACGCGAAGAACAGGATCGCGGGAGCAAGGAAGACACCAATCAAATGGTGCCATTGACGCAGGCTGCGGAGCGTGGTGGCTTTCATCGCACGCGGTTATGGCAGCAAAAGCATGCCGGACAAGCCGGATCAGGACATCAGTCGTTCGTAAAAGCCGCCATAGCGGCCGGCGGGATCGACCAGGTGGATTTCGAGGATCCAGAAGCGGTGGTTGCCATGGGGATCGGGATCGCGCAGCCGCGTCACATTCTCGGGATTGATCCGGTAGAAATCCTTGTCGCCGGGCAGATGCGCGTGCGGGAATTCGCCCACGACATGCCCCGCGATCACCCCACCGAAGCGCCAGCCCGCCGCCGCCGCGCTGTCGCAGGCGAAGGCGTAGAGCTCGGCGCCGGTGATGTCGTGATTGGCATCGAAATGCGCCTTCACCTTGTCGAACTGGACGGCGAGGTCGGCGACGAGGCGAACCTTGTCGGGATCGCCGCCGACGACATAAGAGCGTCCGACATCGGCCTCCCAATCGTCGAACACCGGCCCGAGGTCGAGGAACACCAGATCATCCTCGGCGATCGTCAGCACGGGCGGGTTCTCGCGCGCGGTGGCGAGGCCGTTGACGCCGGCATGGACGATGCGTTTGTGCCAATGCTTGTCGACGCCGAATTCACCGCGCGCGAGAGCGTAGATGTCCTGTTCGACCTCGCGTTCGGTCCGGCCGGGCGCGATCAACCCCAGTGCCTCGATACGGTCGAGCAGCTTCAACGCCAGCTCCTCGGCGGCGTGGAGTTCGGCGTGGCGCGCGGCGGTCGAGAGCGTGGCATGGGTCATCGCGCGCTCGCATAAGCAATCGGATCGTATGGGACCAGTTGGTTAGAGCCCATGCGCCTTGAGCCAGCGCGCCATCAGCTCTTGGGTCTGCTGCTTGAACACCACTTCATGCCCCATGCCCGGAAAGACCGCGCGATCGGCGTCAGGGTGCAGCGTCTTGAGCAAGGCGCTATTCTCGGGAGGAATAATGGTGTCGGCAGCGCCGTGGATCAGCAGGATCGGGCAGGCGATGCCGCCGATCTTGGCCGCGGTGTCGAACCGTTCGCTGACCAGCAGGTCGGCGGGAAGCCACCAGAAACGTGCTCCGGCAACGTGCGCGACGCTGGCATAAGGCGCGACGAGGATCAGCGCGCGGGGCCGCTGCTCCAATGCCATCTGCGCGGCGACGCCGGTCCCGAGCGAATAGCCGATGATGACGGTGCGGTCGGCGCCGATTCCGTTCGCCGCCATCCACGCGCGCGCTGCACGCGCGTCGCGATAGAGGCCTTGCTCGTCAGGAATGCCGGGAGCGCCGTTGAAGCCGCGAAATTCCGGCAGAACCGCGCCATAACCGGCCGCGACCAATTGCCGCATCGCGACGATGCTGCCCAGCACCGAATCGCCATTGCCATGGAAGAACAGGATCACCGGTTTGCCGGGCTGGGGCGGGTGATAGAGCAGCCGCCCGCGCAGGCCGTCCGAGGTGGCCACCTCGACATCACGATAGCCACTTTGATCGGGGTTGACCGCCGCGGTGCCGAAATACCAGCCGGGATAGATCAGCCGCCGCTGAAACGTGTAGAGCAGGCCGACGATGGCGACATAGATCAACGCCACCGCGATCAGCAGTCCGATCGCGATCCGGCGCAGCTTGCGGCGCATTATTTCTTCTTTTCTCGCGCCTTCATGCTTTTCGAGATGACGATCTCGGCCAGCCGTGCGCCCGGAATGAAGATGCCCGCCGCCTCGACCCCCGCGTTGATCAGGAATTCGGCATCGATCTTGTGCCCGAGGAACTGCTCGAACGTGCTGCCGCCGGTCCGCGTCTCGCCGGTGACGCCGTCGAACTCGACCACTGCCTCCTTGCCCTGCCAGCGATAGCGAAAGGCGTAGACCGGGCGATAATAGAGGTCGATGTGATGGAGCGAGAGCTTTTCCTCGAGCACCTTGTCCGCCTCGATCCGCTCGATCGAGCTCGCCAGCACGTCGCGCACCAGCATCGACGCCTTGGCCGCGGGCGGCACCACCACCGCGCCGTCGGCCGCCGCCTTGGCCAGGCCCGCGGCGTCGATGACCTTGGCCTCATGCTGGAGATAGTGCGCGGCGGTGGGATCGGGGCTGCCGCTGATCGCGTCATAATAGACTTCGCGATGGATTTCGTCGTGACAGGTTTCGGTACCGGTCAGCGTATAGCCGCCGCCCGACACTTCATGCGCCTTGCCGTCGATCTCTACCTTGGTGACGTTGGCGTCGACCGCGACGCGATAATCCTTGTGCCGCTCATAGGTCATCGTCGCGGTGCAGCCGATGCGGAAGAACGGCTGCAGCCGGCGCTCGCGATAGATCACTTCATGCTCGTCGTCCTTGGGGCGCGACAGAAAGCCGGTGATCCTGGCCATCGTCCCGAACGCGTCGGTGCGCTTGGTCCAGGCGCGTCCCTCGGCATGGTCCATGTTGAACCGGTCGGCGAGAATCAGCACGCGTTCTTCGGCGAGTTCGACGTCCATCGGGCACCCCTGTTGGCACTTTCCGCTTTCCATGCCGCGCTGGTCAAGCCGGGATAGGTGAAAAGCGACATGCGCGGGCAACACGCCATAGCCCTCTCCCGCCTGCGGGTGCACCGGGTCGGTCATGCCCCCGGCATGACCTGAACAGCGCGGGGCGCTGTTCACCCGGTGCAGGTTGGGTGAGGGTCTTCTTTCTTCTTCCGGGCGACTCTGAAACCAAAAAGAAGAAAGAAGACCCTCACCTTCCCACCGCCTTCGGCGGCGGGCCCCTCCCTCTCCCGCGCGCGGGAGAGGGGTTAGGAGTGCAAGGCCACCCCACTTTGCGCCTCCTCCTAAAGCACCGGGTTGCATCCCCTGCCCCCCGATGCTAACCGCGCGCCAACCCATGT
>DASVNU010000287.1:0-2017 GCA_036383655.1 Sphingomonas sp.
ACCTGCCCGATATGCGCGTCGTGCCCGACGTCGCCACGCTGCTCGCCGAACCCGGGATCGATCTCGTCGTGGTCGCCAGCCCCGATGCGCTTCATGCCGAGCACGCGATCGCGGCGCTGGACGCCGGCAAGCATGTGCTGATCGACAAGCCGTTCGCGACCAGCCTGGCCGACGCGCGCCATGTCGCCGCGACGGGCGAGGCGGCAGGCAAGCTGGTGACGGTGTTCCAGAACCGCCGCTGGGATGCGGATTTCCGCACGCTCAGGCGACTGATCGCGGAAGGCGCGCTGGGCGACATCGTCCAGTTCGAGAGCCATTTCGACCGGTGGCGCCCGACCCCGACCGGCCTGTGGAAGGAGGCGCGCGAGGGCGGCACGTGGCTCGACCTCGGCCCGCACCTGGTCGACCAGGCGGTGGTGCTGTTCGGGCGTCCGGACGATATCAGCCTGGACCTGGCGACATTGCGTGAGGGCGCGCCGTCGCCCGATTATTTCCACGCGACGCTGCGCTATCCAGGGCGTCGCGTAATCCTGCACGCGACCAAGCTCGCCGCGCAATATGGCCTGCGCTTCGCGGTGCACGGAACGCGCGCAAGCTGGATCAAGCAGGGAAGCGACCCGCAGGAAGCCGCGACGTTGGCCGGCCATGCACCCGGCGGCGAGGATTGGGGGCTAGACCCACTCGACGGCATGCTGACGACCGGCGATGACGGCGCGGTCACCGCCGTGTGCAACGAGCGGGGCGACTACCGGCTGTTCTGGCAAGCGCTGGCCGCTGCCATTCGTGGCGAGGGCCCGAATCCGGTTCCGGCGAGCGAGGCGATCACGGTGATGGAAGTGCTCGACGCCGGGTTGCGCAGCGCCGCCGAACGAGCGGTGATCGCGCTTTAGGCCGCCCTCGCCCATATCCTCTCTCGGGGTCTGGACGGCGGACGCGGAAAAGGGGGGAACCGCGCCCGCCTGTCCCCTTAAACGGGACGCAAAGCCCGGCAGTTCCGCGATTTGGCGGCCGCTCGACGCAGCTTAGCGGGGTTGTCCGGCGGCTCGGCGCGACCTGTTTGGCCAGCGCGGCAAACGGCGTGTTGCCAAGCCCGAAAATGGTCGCTAGAGGCTCGCGCTCCCAAGGGCGGAAGCGCCTTTGCGGCTGGTGCGGGGCTGTAGCTCAGATGGGAGAGCGCTGCAATCGCACTGCAGAGGTCAGGGGTTCGATTCCCCTCAGCTCCACCAGCCGCTCTTGGCGCGATGGCCAGGCTTTCACCACCGCCACTCGATCGCGCCGTTGCTCCATAACACGGCCACTGTCGGCGCCTCCACTTCAAGTGCGCACAATCGCTCGTACCATGGCCCGACGTCCGGTGCGGTCGGGGAAAGCCCTTCGGAGCGCAGACGCGCGGAGATCCAACGTGCTCGCAAGCTTTCCAGCTCGGTCCAGATCAGGCTGATGATGCCGCTGACGCGAGGTTCGCGCCGCCAGACGTTGACGCGCGCCGTTTCCACCGGCTCCCAGACCAGCCCGCCGATTTCGTCGGCGATCAGCCGATCGATCGAGGGACGACCGGTGGACAAGTCACGCAGCCTCTCCCCGATCGGCATCAAGTCATGCGCGGCGTCGACCAGCGCGGCGACCGCAGGATCGCAGGTCCAGCAATCTAACGCGAGCAGGCGTGCAGTCTCGGGATGGGCGTCAGGCGATGATTGCAGAGCGACGGGCAGCACTCTTTGCTCCCACACCGGAGAATCGGCGAGCGACCAATGTGGGACATATTGTCCAACTCTTCAATATTCCAGAGCGAACTGGCACCAACCAGAATTAAACTCGGCCACGGGACGATCTGGCCAAATCAGGAACTTGTTGGCTGACGCTTTTTACCGCCGGTGATCCGTTCGGCCCGCCATTTTTCGATCATGTGCGGCCCGGGGACGTCAGGATATGGCCCTTTCCCCGCCACGCGCCGCCCGGTGAGAAGGAACTCGACCGAGACGCCGGTGATCAGGGCGAACTGCTCCATCAGTGCATG
>DASVNU010000288.1:0-30760 GCA_036383655.1 Sphingomonas sp.
TAATGCGCGATTGCCGCGATGAAGAACGCGATTACCGCGTTACTCGCGGCATCGGGTCTGGCGTCCTGCGCGGTGCCGGACCTCGGTCCCCGCCCAGCTCCGCTGACGCCCCCGCAGGTTCAGACACAGACGCTGGCCGGAGGCACGGGGGCGTGGCCACGCAACGACTGGTGGGTAGGCTATGCCGACCCGCAACTGTCCCGCCTGATCTCGGAAGGTCTGGAGCGCGCGCCTGACCTGGCGGCGGCCGCCGCCCGCTTCCGGGCTGCGTCGTCGGTGGCACGCGAGGCGCGTTCCGGGCTCCTCCCGACGGTAGACGTGCAGGCGGCTATCGATCTGACCAAACAGACCTATAATGGTGGTATTCCGCGCGAGTTCACCCCCAAGGGCTGGAACGAGACGGGGATCGTCAATCTGCAACTGGCGTGGGACCTGGATCTCTGGGGCCGCAACAGGGCGCAGGCCCGCGCCGCCATGTCCGAGGCCGACGCTGCGGCGCTCGAGTTGACGCAGGCGCGCCTCGTTCTCAGCACGGGAATCGCAGACGCCTATGCCGAACTGGTCCGGCTCATCGCTGAGCGCGATGTCTCGCTGGACACAATCGCATTGCGGTCGAACACCAGGCGTCTGGTGGCCGAACGCGTGGCCAATGGCCTCGACACGCAAGCGGAGTTAAAACAGGCCATCGGTGCCATTCCCGCAGCCGAGGCGGATCTTGCCGCAACCGACGAGGCGATCGGTCTCGCCAAGAATCAGCTGGCAATGCTCGTCGGACAGGGACCGGACCTCGCCCGATCGATCTCCGCCCCAAGCCGTCTCTCCGGCATCCACGGCATACCCGCCGACGTCAGGACTGATCTCCTGGCGCGGCGACCGGACATCCGTGCAGCCCTCGCCAGGGTCGAGGCCGCGGCCGCGCGCATCAAGGTTGCCCGGACGGCATTCTATCCCTCGCTTAACATCACGAGCCTGATCGGCCTTCAGGCGTTGGGTCTGGACCGGGTGTTCAAGACGGGGTCGACCTATGGCAATGCTTCGCCCGCGCTCGGCTTGCCCATCTTCCAGGGGGGCGCGCTGCGCGCACGTTACCGGGGCGCACGGGCAGAGTATGACGAGGCGGTGGCGCAATATGATGCGACCGTAATCCAGGCCTTCCGCGAGGTTGCCGACGTCGCCGTAAGCCGCCAAGCGCTCGTCGATCGCCTCGGTAAGTCCGAGGCCGCACTGGCAGCATCGCGTGAGGCGTTCGACATCGCGCAGCTGCGATACAAGGGCGGGCTCTCGACCTTCCTCGATGTTCTGACCGCGCAGAATGCGGTGCTGATCAACCAGCGCGCCTCTGCTGTTCTGTCGACGCGCGCCTTCGCGCTCGACGTCTCGCTCGTCCGCGCACTTGGTGGAGGATATTTCAGTCCTCCCCCCACCGGGCCGGCAGCACCTCCCATTCTTATCGGGGACAAAATCCGTGGCTGATACCGTAACGACGCCCGCGACGCAGGAACCGGACGCCGGCACAGGCCAGTCTTCGCGCAAGCGAGCCTTTACCGGGATCGGCGCGGCCGTCCTGCTCGGTGCCGCCGGCTATGGCGGGTGGCATTTTCTTTTCGCAGGTTCGCGTGTCTCGACCGACAACGCCTATGTCGGCGCGGATACCGCGATGGTCACGCCGATGATCGGCGGGCAGGTGGCGGCGGTACTCGTGAACGACACACAGCCCGTGCAACGGGGTCAGATCCTGATCCGTATCGACGACAGCGATGCCCGCATCGCGCTAGCCTCCGCCGAGGCCGAGCTGGCACGGGTTCAGCGGCAGTTCGACGAAACGAAGGCCTCCGGCACCGGACTGCTTGCCCAGGTAGACGCGCGTGGTGCGGAGATCGTCCGGGCAAGGGCGCAGCTTGCGTCGGCCGAGGCGGACGCCGCCCGCGCCAAGGTCGATTATGACCGGCGCCGTGTTTTGAGCGCCAGCGGCGCGGTGTCCGGCGACGAGTTGACCTCGGCGACCAACCGTCTGGCCGGCGCGCAGGCCGCGCTCGCGCTCGCGCGGGCCGGTCTGACCCAAGCCATATCGACCAAGACGGCCGCGCAGAGCAGCTATGCCGCCAATCAAGCGCTCACCCGAGGCATCACCGCCAGCGATGCACCCGAAGTGCTTGCAGTCCGTGCCCGTGTCGATCAGGCACGCCTGGATCTCGCGCGAACGGCCGTGCGCGCTCCGCTGGACGGCGTCGTCACCCGACGGACGGTTCAGGTCGGCCAGCGGCTCGCGCCAGGGGCCACGGCGATGATGATCGTCCCGACGGCGCAGATGTACGTCGACGCCAATTTCAAGGAGGCCCAGCTTGCGCGCGTAAAGCCCGGACAAAAGGCGGTGCTTACGTCCGACCTTTATGGTGGCGACGTCAAATATCATGGCCGGGTCGTCGGCTTCTCGGGTGGTACGGGTGCATCGTTTGCGCTGATTCCGGCTCAGAATGCGACCGGAAACTGGATCAAGGTCGTTCAGCGCCTGCCGGTTCGCATCGCGCTCGACCCCCGGGAACTGGCGCAGCATCCGCTGCGCGTCGGCCTCTCAATGGAGGCCGAGGTCGAACTCGGAAACGATTGACGTGCCCGAGACGGCGCAGGGCGATGGCCGCCTGACGGGTGGGAAGCTGGCGCTTGCCGCCATCGTCCTGGGGATCGCCAACTTCATGGTCGTGCTGGACACGACTATCGCGAATGTCTCGGTCTCCCATATCTCGGGCAGCCTGGGCATCTCACCGTCCCAGGGCGTCTGGATCATCACGTCCTATGCGGTAGCAGAAGCGATCTGCGTTCCCCTGACGGGGTGGCTCGCGCAACGCTTCGGCGCGGTGCGGACATTCATGTGGGGCATGATCGGCTTTACCGCGTTTTCGATCCTGTGCGGGTCGTCGACGAGTCTGGCCATGCTCATTGCGGCCAGGATCGGGCAGGGGATCTGTGGCGGGCCACTCATGCCGCTCAGCCAGACGTTGCTGATGCGTATCTTCGGCCGCGGGAAGAGCGGCACGGCGATGGGGATATGGTCGTCGACGACCGTTATCGGGCCTATCCTGGGCCCCATTCTGGGCGGCATCATTTCGGACAACGCCGTGTGGAACTGGATCTTTTTCATCAATGTGCCGGTCGGCCTGTTCGTGGCGTTCGGGGCGACGCGCTTCCTGCGCGGAATCGACCTCCCGACCAGCAAGGTCCGCCTCGACATCGTCGGCCTGATCATGCTGGTCATATGGGTGGGATCGCTCCAGCTCATCCTCGATCTCGGTCGCGAACACGACTGGTTCGAATATGATCTCATCGTCGGTCTGGCGATCGTCGCCGTGGTGGTCTTCGCCATGTTCGTGGCCTGGGAGCTCACCGAAAGCCAACCGGTGGTCAATCTGCGGATCTTCCGATATCGCGGGTTCACCGCGGCGGTGATAGCCCAGTCGATAGGATTTGCTGCCTTCTTCGCCGCTATCATTATCATACCCCAATGGCTCCAGCAGAGCCTTGGCTACACTGCGACTTGGGCAGGCTATGCGATGGCCTTTGTCGGCGTGGGCACCTTCATCATGTCACCGGTCGTGGCGAAGATGACACAGCGTAGGGACGCCCGAATGTTGGCCTCGTTCGGTCTGGTGGGGCTCGCCTTTGTCGCATTGATGCGGGTTGGATGGACATCGGGGGCTGACTTCTGGACCTTGGCCACACCTCAGATCGTCCAGGGTTTTTTTACCGCGTTCTTCTTCATTCCGCTCGCGACGCTGGCGCTGGGATCGGTCAAGCCCGAAGAAGTCGCCTCGGCGGCGGGGGTCATGACCTTCCTGCGAACCGTCGGCGGCGCCTTTGGCGGATCCATCGGTGCGACGATATGGGACGACCAGGCCGTTGTCGCGCGGAGCGAGATCGCAGGGAAGTTGAACAGTGCGGTGATCGAGGAACAGATGCGGCAAACGGGCATGACGATGGATCAGATCCGCGGTTCCGTTGTCCGGATCGTCGATCAGGAGGCAGTGGCCTTGTCGACGAACCATGTGTTCCTCCTGGCTGCCATCGTTTTCGCAACAGCAGCCGCGATCGTCTGGCTGGCACCGCGACCCGCCGCGGCACCGCCGGCCGGTGCTGCGCACTGACGTGTAATTCGTTGGTCCGACATCGTGGACGCAACTGCGCCATTAAGTTGCTCAACAGCGAAATGAGCGCGATCCCGGACCGCAGCTCATCACGACGGTCCGTTCCGGGACCGGCGCAGAAGTACACAACAGCTGCTTCTATGCTGCAGATCGGGGAAGTCGGTGATCACGAGCGAGGTGAATGCGCCAGAGCTGGCATTACCCAGGAAGACGTTCAACTGCTGGCGCCGATCAGCACTGCCGTGCTGTTCAACAATATTCCCGGCTTCTTCGCCGAAGGCAGCGCAGCTGGCGAGTGGAGCAACAACGTTACGGTTCGCTGGCTTCAGTCCGAGGCCCGTGGTTGCCCGGCCAGCGACTAACCCCCCGATCCGGTTCGCGAATCGCGGGGCCAACTTTCCATTTGTGTCCCGAAACTCGGAGCGTATCGACGGACAGCGGCGCTGTGCTCGCTGCGGCATCGTTGAATCAGATTCCTTGAACCCTCGGCGCGACGAGGAGCGAGGGAGACGTCGCGCGGCATCGCATAACTAACCGACTGCGAGGGCCAAGCGGCGCTGACGCCGAATCACACCAGTTCAGCCGCATCCAGGGAAGCGAATCACTCGGACGAACTGCCCGTGTAGGCCGCGCGTGGCGGGAAGCAGGTGGCATGATCGTCCAGCGCTATCCGCGGAGGCCCGAAAATGTATATTGGACGAGTATTGGACGTGTTGCGATTAGCAACCCAATTTTTCAAGCTAAGTGCTTGAAAAGATTGGTGACCCCTACGGGGCTCGAACCCGTGTTTCAGCCGTGAAAGGGCCGCGTCCTAACCACTAGACGAAGGGGCCGAACGTGCCGGCGCGGGGGAGCGGTTAGGCAAAGGTGACCGCCGGGTCAAGCGTTGTGCGTATTTGCCGCGATCAATCCGCCCAGGCGGCGTCGTCGAGATGGAGTTCGGCGGCCGGGCGCGAGGCCCAATCATCGACCTTGGGCCGCCCCGCCAGCCATAATTTGCGATCACGCGGCGCCTGCAGCAACGTCTGGCCGAGCAAGGTGTCGGCGGAGCGGAACGCCATCGCCTTCAGGCTGCGGCCGTCGTCGCCGGCAACGATCGCGCGGACATGGCCGTTGCCGACCACATCGACCCGGACGATCCGGAACGGCCCGGCGGCGACGCGCGGCGCCGGCCAGCCCATGCCATAGGGGCCGCCCGCCTCCATCGTCTCGCACAGGCCGGGGGTCACGCCACCCGGCGCCAGCAAGGCATCGACCAGCAACGCGCGATCCTGCCGCGCATGGGCTACCGCGACGGCAAGGCGTTCTTCGAGGAAAGCGGCGAATTCGGGAATGCGATCGGGATCGATCGTCAGCCCGGCCGCCATCGCGTGTCCGCCGCCGGCGACAAGCAGGCCCATTGCCTTCGCCGCCAGCACGACCGCGCCGAGGTCGACGCCGGTGATCGAGCGGCCCGATCCCTTGCCCGTGCCGGTGTCGTCGATCGCGATGACGATGGCGGGAATGCCGAGCTTTTCCTTGAGCCGGCCAGCGACGATGCCGATCACCCCGGGATGCCAGCCCTGACCCGCGACCACCGCGACGACATTGCCGTGGGGCAGCATCTCGGCCTGTTCCTGCACGATCGATTCGATCGCGCGGCGCTCTTCGTTGAGCCGGTCGAGTTCGGCGGCGATCGTGCGCGCTTCGTTGACGTCCCCGGTGGTGAGCAGTCGCACGCCGAGATCGGCGCGGCCGACGCGCCCCCCCGCATTGATCCGTGGTCCGAGCGCGAAGCCGAGGTCGCTGCAGGTCGGCGCGCGGGTCAGCCGCGATGCCTCGACCAGCGCGGCGAGGCCGATATTGCCGCGCTGTGCCATCACCTTCAGTCCCTGGGCGACGAACGCACGATTGAGGCCCTTCAACTGCGCGACATCGGCGACCGTGCCGAGCGCGACCAGATCGAGCAAGTCGAGCAATTTGGGCTCGGCCCGATCGGTAAAGAAGCCGCGTCCGCGCAACTCGCGCAGCAACGCCGCGCCGAGCAGAAACGCCACGCCCACCGCGGCGAGATGGCCATGCGCGGCGCCATCGCCCTCATCGAGCCGGTTAGGATTCACCAGGGCATGCGCGTAAGGCAAAGCGGCGGCGCATTTGTGATGGTCGACGACGATGACATCGACCCCAGCCTCGCGCGCCATGTCGAGCGCTTCGAACGCCTGGGCGCCGCAATCGACCGTGACGATCAGCGTGGCGCCGCCGCTCGCGATCCGCACGAGCGCCTCACCCGAAGGGCCATAGCCCTCCATCAGCCGGTCGGGGATGTAGGCATTGGGCGCGAGACCCAGGTCGCGCAGCAACCGGATCATCAGTGCCGCCGAGGTCGCGCCATCGACGTCGTAATCGCCGAATATCGTTACCTGTTCGCTCGCCTGGACTGCGTCGGCCAGCCGGCGCGCGGCTTTGTCCATGTCATTGAAGATCGACGGGTCGGGCATGAAGCCGCGAATGCTCGGTGTGCGATTGGCCTCGATCGCCTCGCGCCCGACGCCGCGGGCGAGCAGCAATTGCGTCACCAGATCGTCGGGCTGGAATCCCGGATCGCGCGCATCGGCGGCCAGCGCCCGCCAGCGCCAGGCCTGGCCGAGAAACGATCGCGAGATGCCGGCGACGTGATCCATCGCCAGCGGCTTAGCCGTGCCTGGTCCGGTACGCTAGGCGGCTTGCGAGACGCCGATCGCGACGCGCTAAAGTTGGGTGATATGCGTGCCGGCCCGATTGCGATCGATTTTCCAGCCCGACAGCGTCCAGACCATGGGGCGACCGCACCCCGCGCATTCGCCAATATAACGGCCGCTCTCAGCCCGAGAACTGGCCGGGTCGCGACGATGCATCCCGAAGGCGCATCCCAACAATTGCCATGACATGACACACTACACCTTATCCCGCATGAATCGCTGAACGACCCCGGTGCGGCGCAAGTTCCCGCACCGCAGCAAATTCCCCCGCCTCTCGTGCCGCAAACGGAGCCGTTCGTCGCGGAAGCGTTCTGACCTCGGGTCAACTGCTTGTTGCGGCGCCCTCGCCAGACCATCGGCGGTCCTAGTAAACCGCCCAATCATTCTCGCGGAACCATTTGGTGATGATGTACTTGACGCCCTTCACCACCGGCATGCCTTCGTGCAGCGTCAGCGTATTGGGGCTACCATCCGGGTTCATGTTGTTCCAGGCGAGCAGCAGGCCGCGGCGCGGCGCGACGCGCAGGCCGGCTTGCGGGAACCAGGTCGCGCCGCCTTCCTCGACATCGTTGAGATAGATCATCGCGGTCCAGGTGCGCTGGCCGCCGGTCCGCTTCATTTCGGCCCAATATTTCTGGTTTTCGTGGAAGAAGTCGTGGTGCGCGCGGAAATGCTGGCCCGGCGCATAACGTTGCCCCTGCATCGTCTCGCCCTTGGCCGGCGGAATGCCGAGCAGATTGGCGATCGAGGTGTCGATCGGCGCGACATCGGGCGAATAGCGATCCATATCGCAGCTTTCGCTGGTCCGAAAACCATAATCCTCGCGATCGGCCAGCAAGGTCGACGGGCGACGATTGCCGTCGATGATCCTGATCAGCATGTCGCATTGCGCGGGCGTGAGGAAGTTCTGATAGTAATAGGCCTGCGCCGCGCCGACCATCGCCGCCTGGACGTCGGGATTGGCGTCGAGCCGCGCCGCCACGTCGCTGCCGATGCGACCGCGCTCCCTGGAGGTACCGCCCGAGGGGTTTTTCTTCCTGCCGAACATGGCGCGGTTTCTTCGCGTCTCGCGCGAAAAAGGCAAGGGCCCAAAAAGGCAAGGGCCCGGAGACGAATCTCCGAGCCCTCACCCTCGCGTGACGACCGTCTTACCAGAAGATGTCGTAGACCGTGTCGACCACCTCGCCAGTGTAGATATCCACGAGCAGAGCGTCGTTGTAATAGCGGACCCAACGATAGGGACCGTCGACGTCCGGCAGGCGGTAATCGTACGGATCGTCGATCCAATAGCTCTGGTTGAACAGGATCGAGTCGAGGATCACGCCGGTCGAGAAGCGGCGATAGCCGTAGCCCCAGCCGTAAGGCGCATAATAGCGCGGCAGCCGATAGGCGTTGCGGTTGGACGACCGGTAATGCTGCCAGTCGTAGCGATTGTCGTTACGCCAGCCGCGATTCCAGCTGCCGCCGCGATCGTTTCCACGCCAGCGATTATCGCCGCCGCGCCAGTTGTTGCCGTTCCAGCCGCGGTTATCGCCGCGATTGCCCTGCCAGTTGCGGTCCTGGCGATTGTCGCCGCCGCGCCAGTTACGATCGCCGCGATTGTCGTTGCCGCCGCGATTGCGCCAGTCTCGATTGCCGTCGCGTTGGCCATCCAGGCGCGGGGTGGGCACCGGAGCCACCGTCCCGTTATTGCCGTCGCGGTTGCCACGATAGCCGCGCCAACCACCGTTGTCGCCGCTACCGCCACCCCAGCGGTTGCCGCCGCGCGCCCGTGGGTCCGCATTGGGCACGGCCGGCGTTACCGCTCCGCCGTTACCGTCGCGGGGGCCGCGCCAGCCACCATTGCCGCCATTCCCGCCGCCGTTCCAACGCGGAGCGGGGGCAGGGGCAGGGGCAGGGGCGGGCGCCGGGGCCGGCGACGCGGTGCCGCCATTGTTGCGGCCGCCATTGCCGCCATTGTTGCCGCGCCAACCGCCACGATCGCCGCGCGATTGATTAGAGTTCGCGCCCGCGTCACCGCCGCGGTCGCGCCATCCGCGATCCTGCGCCGAGGCGATCGCGGGCGTCATTGCCGCCGCGGCCATCAGCGCGATAAGAAAAGTCTTACGCATTAAATTTCTCCACTCGCCGGCGCACAAGCCGGCCCAACGATAGTCCGGTTCTAGGCGAGTCGCACTGACCCTTTTCTGAATTGGTCTGACAGCCAATTGAAAGGATCGGCTATGGGTTCGGGGTCAGCGCCGGCACGACACGAGCCGCGTCCTTCGGATCGATTCCCGGCCGTGGTCCAGTCACGACGGTGTCGTCGCCACGCTGGATACGGCCGCCTCGCTGGATCGCCTCGACCAATCGGGGATAGATTCCGCAGCGGCAGATATTGGCGATGCTCTGGCGGATCTGCTCCTCCGATGGGCGCGGATTGTTTCTGAGCAATACCGACGCGGCCATGATCATTCCCGGAATGCAGAACCCGCACTGACTGACATTCTCGGCCAGGAACGCGACCTGGATCGGGTGGCTGCGATCATGCGACAGCCCTTCGATCGTGGTGACCATGCTGCCCTCGATCGATCCGATCGGGACCAGGCACGATTTCTTCGCCGACCCGTCGATATCGACGATGCACGCGCCGCAATGCCCGGTGCCGCAGCCATATTTGGTCCCGGTCAGGTTGGACGCGTCGCGCAACGCCCAGAGCAAAGGCGTCGCCGGGTCCATGCGATATTCGACCGGCTGGTTGTTGACGGTGAACTTGGTCACGTACGAAATGTAGGCGGAAACGCGCCGTTTCCGCCAGCGGCATTGTTGCGCGGCCGCGGCAGGGCGATATCCGCTTCATGACCCTACCTACTTTGTTCGTCCCGCATGGCGGTGGCCCCTGTTTCTTCATGGACCCTGATGGCGGTCCATCGGATCCGATGTGGCAGCCGATGGAACGCTATCTCGCCGGGCTGATCGCCAGCCTGCCCGAACGACCGCGTGCGATCCTGTTGGTGTCGGGCCATTGGGAAGAGGCCGAGATCACGGTTCATACCGGGGCGCATCCCGACCTGCTGTTCGACTATTACGGTTTCCCCGAACATACCTATCGACTGCGCTGGGACGCGCCAGGCGCTCCCGACGTCGCGCGTCGCGCGGCGTCGCTGTTGAGCGGGGCGGGTTTCGTCACGCGCGAGGAGAATGCGCGTGGCTGGGACCACGGCGTGTTCGTTCCAATGAAGGTCGCGGTGCCGGGCGCGGACATCCCGCTCGCGCAGATGTCGCTGCGCGCCGACCTCGATCCCGCCGATCATATCGCGATCGGGCGCGCGCTGGCGCCGTTGCGCGACGAAGGCGTACTGATCGTCGGATCGGGGATGAGCTTCCACAATCTGCGCGTGCGCGGTGCCGCGGCGGTCGCGCCATCGGCCGAATGGGATGCGGCGTTGACCGAAGCGGTGACCGATCCCGACCCGGCGCGCCGTGCCGAGCGCGTCGCCGCCTGGCGAACGTTGCCGCATGCGCAATTCGCCCATCCGCGCGAAGAGCATCTGTTGCCGTTGATGGTGGCACTTGGCGCGGGCGGTGACGACGAAGCGGTGCGCGACCACGCCGGCAACGTGCTCGGCTGGGCCGTTTCGGGCTACCGATTCGGTTGAGAGCGTTCTCAATTCGATTCACTAGGCGATTGCGGTCGCCGCCAAGCTAGGCCATCAAGGCACCCGAAACCGGTTTCAGATCGGACCCCAGGGAGAGTGCTTTTTCATGGTCATGGACACGAGCGCGGCGGCGTCGACCAATCCGCCTGGTGTGGGCGATACGCATCAGGGGATCAACGCCCCCGGCCTGCAGGTCTTCGTCTTCGCGCTGTTCTTCATCTTTGGTGGCATCACCAGCCTGAACGATGTCATCATCCCGAAGCTGAAGGAGCTGTTCACGCTCAATTACACGCAGGCGATGCTCGTTCAATTCTGCTTCTTCACGGCCTATGCCTTGATCGGCATTCCGGGTGCGATGCTGATCAAGCGGATCGGTTACATGCGCGGCGCGGCGGCCGGCTTGATAACGATGATGCTGGGCTGCCTGTTGTTCATCCCTGCGTCGAACACCGCCACTTATGTGCTCTTCCTGTTCGCCTTGTTCGTGCTCGCGACGGGTGTCGTGCTCGTCCAGATTGTCGCGAACCCGCTGATCACCTTGCTCGGCAAGCCGGAAACGGCGTCCAGCCGTCTCACCTTCGCGCAAGCGTTCAATTCGCTCGGGACGACGATCTTTCCGATCGTCGGCGCGATCTTGATTCTGGGGAGCCTCTCAAAGGTCACCGCGGCGGATCTTTCGGGCCCGGCGCTCGATGCCTATCGCACCGCCGAAAGCCAGGCGATCGTGCATGGATATCTCGGCCTCGCGGTAGCGCTGGCAATCGTCGCCGCGGTCGTATGGATGTTCCGGAACAAGTTGAAGGGTGAGGCGCACCAGACGGGCGGCGGTTTCGCCGGGATCGATCTGCTTGGGCGTCCGCGCTTCGCCTTCGGCGCGCTGTGCATTTTTCTGTACGTCGGCGCCGAGGTTTCGATCGGTTCGCTGATCGTCAATTATCTCAAGCAATCCAGCGTCATGGGCTTGTCCACCGAATCGGCCGGCAAGCTGATCTTCGTCTATTGGCTGTGCGCGATGATCGGCCGTTTCATCGGCGCGGCGGTGTTGCGGTTCGTCAGCCCGGGCAAAGTCCTCGCAAGCGTGGCGGTCGGCGCCATTGTGCTGATCCTGGTATCTACACACACGACCGGTACAACGTCGGGCTACAGCTTGTTGCTGATCGGCCTGATGAACTCGATCATGTTTCCGACCATCTTCACGCTCGCTTGCGAGAAGCTGGGCGCCCGTGCTGCCGACGGCTCGGGTATCATCAACGTCGCGATTTTCGGCGGTGCGGTGGTGCCGGTCGCGACCGGCTTTCTCGCCGACACGACGGGAAGCCTGGCGCTGGCGCTGATCCTGCCGGCGGTGTGCTACGCGATCATTACGGCATTCGGCATCTATGCGCGCAATCCGGCGCTGGATTACGCCGACGCTTGATCAGGCCAGCCGTGCTCCGCCAACGTGGGGCACGGGACGGCAAGCATGGGAGGGGTGACGATGCGATCAGGATTGGCCATGGCGGTCGCGTTCTTGCTGATCGTCCCCGCGGCCATCGCCGCGCCGGCGGACCTGCCGTTGGTCGGTGCGAACAGCAACAAGCCGATGACGCTGCGTCGCGGCCAACCCGCCAGCGTCGAGCTGCAGACCAATGCCAGCACGGGCTATATGTGGAAGGTCGACGCCGATCGCGGGATCAGCGTCACGCTCGTCGCGACGGTCGCCACGCGGCCCGCTATGGTCGGCGCGCCCTCGGTCGCGACGTATCGCGTGGTCGGCACCAGGCGGGGCGTGTACCGGATCGTGTTCCGCTACATGCGCCCCTGGGAAGGCAAGGCGGTCCGGACGCTGACTTACCTCGTCCGGATCGCCTGACCCTTCGTCCGCTGATGTTCAGGCCGGCTTGGCGCCCGGCGTTCCGCACTTCACGAAATGGCCCTTGGCGCTGCGGCATTTGCCGGTGGCGGTAGCGGGTTTGGGCTTCGGGCAGGCGATAAAGTGCCCCTTGGCATCACGGCAGCGGTTGGCGGCGATCGACGGTGTCGCGAGCGTCGCAACGGCAGCAAGCGCAAAAGCAATCCGAAGCATAAACGACTTCTCCTCCCCATGAGTGGGATGCGGAGACTGCCCCCGAAGCGGACGGTTCGCAAGTTGCCTTTCTCCAATATCGCTGGGGAGAGGACGGGACCGGACGGAGCAGACTCTAGAAAGCGGCGATCCCGGTGATCGCCCGCCCCAGGATCAGCGCATGGACGTCGTGGGCACCTTCATAGGTGTTGACCGTCTCGAGGTTCATCAGGTGACGCATCACCTGATATTCGCCCGAAATGCCGTTGCCGCCGTGCATGTCGCGCGCCATCCGCGCGATATCGAGCGATTTGCCGACATTGTTGCGCTTGACGATCGAGATCATCTCGGGCGCGAACTTGCCCTCGTCCATCAACCGGCCGACGCGCAGCGAAGCCTGCAGCCCGAGCGCGATCTCGGTCTGCATGTCGGCGAGCTTCTTTTGATAGAGCTGGTTGGCGGCGAGCGGCTTGTCGAACTGCTTGCGGTCGAGGCCATATTGCCGCGCGGCATGCATGCAGAATTCGGCGGCGCCGAGCGACCCCCAGGAAATGCCGTAGCGCGCACGATTGAGGCAGCCGAACGGCCCCTTCAACCCCTGCACCTCGGGCAGCAGCGCGTCCTCGCCAACCTCGACCTCGTCCATCATCACCATGCCGGTGATCGACGCACGCAAGCTGAGCTTGCCTTCGATCTTGGGTGCGCTGAGCCCCTTCATGCCCTTTTCGAGCACGAAGCCTCGAATGCCGCCGCCATGCGAGTCGGACTTCGCCCAGATCACGAACACATCGGCGATCGGCGCGTTGGAAATCCAGGTCTTCGCCCCCGACAGCGAGTAACCGTTGGCGGTCTTGGTCGCGCGGGTGGTCATGCCGCCGGGATCGGAACCGGCATTGGGCTCGGTCAGGCCGAAACAGCCGATCCATTCGCCGCTCGCCAGCTTGGGCAGATATTTCCGCTTCTGCTCTTCCGATCCATAGGCATAAATCGGATACATGACGAGGCTCGACTGAACCGACATCATCGACCGATAGCCGGAATCGATCCGCTCGACCTCGCGCGCGACCAGGCCGTAGGACACGTAGTTCGCGCCGACCCCGCCATATTCCTCCGGGATCGTCGGCCCGAGCAGACCGAGCGCGCCCATCTCGCGGAAAATCTCCGGATCGGTCGTCTCGTGCGCGAAGGCGTCAATGATGCGCGGCGCGAGCTTGTCCTCGGCATAAGCGCGCGCGGTGTCGCGGATCATCCGCTCATCCTCGCTCAACTGGTCGTCGAGCAGGAACGGATCTGCCCAATCGAAATGCGCCATGCCAGCCATGATAATCTCCTTGCCTTCGCCCCGCATTGTCCCGCCCGGCGGCTTGAGGCAAGGGGGTGGCATGAGCTTTCGTCCCCGCCGCAGCGCGCTGTTCCTGCCCGCGAGCAATCCACGCGCGATCGAAAAAGCGAGGACGCTCGCCGCCGATGTCGTGATCCTGGACCTGGAGGATGCGGTCGCGCCCGAGGCGAAAAGCGCGGCGCGCGACGCGGCGATCGTGGCGGTCGGCGAGGGATTCGGAACGCGCGAAGCGGTGATCCGGGTGAACGGTCTCGATACCGACTGGGGAGCGGCGGACCTGGCCGCGGTGCGGGCGACCGGAGCAGCCGTGTTGGTGCCCAAGATACGCAACGCGGGCGACGTCCAAATCTGTCGGGAGCATGTGGGTTCCGAAACGCCGCTCTGGGTGATGATCGAGACGTGCGAGGCGCTTGGCCGGTTGCAGGATATCGCCGAGGCGGACGTGCAGGGGTTCGTGCTCGGCGTGAACGACCTCGCGCTGGAACTCGGCGCGCGGCCGGGAGCCGAGCGCGCCTGGCTGGCACCCATCCAGGCGATTGTGCTGGCGGCGGCGCGGTCGCGCGGGCTGGTGGCGCTCGACGGCGTCTGCAACGACTTTTCGGACGATGTGCGGCTCGGGGCCGAATGCGCGGCGGCGGCGGCGATGGGATATGACGGCAAGTCGCTGATCCATCCCCGTCAGATCGACCTCTGCAACGCGGCGTTCAGCCCGGATGCCGCGGCGATCGACTGGGCGACGCGCGTCCGCGACGCGTTCGCCCGCGGCGACGGCGGGGTGATCCAGGTCGACGGCAAGATGGTGGAGGCGCTGCACCTCGTGCAGGCGGAGCGGATATTGGGGATGGTGTCGTGAGGATAGCGGGCGTCGAACTCGGCGGCACCAAGTGCGTCTGCGTTTTGTCGCAGGATGGCGCGACCATCGTCGAGGCGCGACGGGTCGACACGACCGATCCGGGCACGACGATGGCGGCGATCGAAGAGGCGCTCGACCAGTGGCGCGGGTTCGACGCGATCGGCATTGCGAGTTTCGGGCCGATCGGAATCGACCCCGCCACCGCTACTTATGGCCATATCACCGCGACGACCAAGCCGGGCTGGGCCAACACCGACGTCGCGGGGCGATTGCAGCGCCGATACGGGGTGCCGACCGCGTTTCACACCGACGTCGTCGGCGCGGGGCTGGCCGAAGGACAATGGGGAGCGGCCAAGGGGCTGCATGACCACGCCTATATCACCATCGGCACGGGCGTGGGCGTCGGCCTGATCAGCCAGGACAAGCCGGTGGTCGGGCTGACTCACCAGGAACTGGGTCATGTCCGTCCGGTACGGATGGCGGGGGACGATTGGCCCGGCATCTGCTCGTTCCATGGCGATTGCATCGAAGGGCTGGCCTCGGGGCCGGCGATCAAGGCGCGCGCGGGCGTCGCGGCCAATGAGATCGCCGAGCATTCGCCGATCTGGCCGCAAGTCGCGTATCCGATCGCGCAGCTTTGCCACACGCTGGTGCTGACCGGCATCCCGCGCCGGATCGTCTTCGGCGGCGGCGTGGCGCTGGGCGTGCCCTGGCTGCTGCCGAAGGTGCGCCGGATGCTCGACGATAGCCTTGGCAGCTATGGCGACCGTTCGCTGCTCGGCGATCTCGATGCCTATATCGTCCCGGCGGCGCTTGGCGCCGAAGCCGGGCCGCTGGGCGCGATTCTGCTGGGGCAGCACGCGCTCGCCGCGAAATAACATCGTTTACGACGCCTTAACCTCACCTGCTTACCTCTCGGCAATGACATTGGGGCGTCGTGCATGCCTCACCAGCGAGGGACAGCGCGCGGTGCGAATACTGATCGTCGACGACGAACCGGCAATGCATGATTCCTACCGGCACTGCTTCGAGCCGGTGGTGACCAACAACGACGCGCTGAGCGACATGGCCGTCGAGCTGTTCGGCGAAGCCTCCTCAGCCGTCGCGGAGCCCGGCGACGCGGTGTTCGACACCGTCCATTGCAGCCAGGGTCTCGACGCGGTTGCCGCGGTCGAGGATGCGATTGCCGAGGGCAACCCCTTCGCGGTTGCCTTTATCGACGTGCGGATGCCGCCGGGGATCGACGGCAAGGAAACCGCGACGCGCATCCGCGCGCTAGATCCGACCATCAACCTTGTCATCGTCACCGGTTTTTCCGATTTCTCGCCGATCGAGATTTCGAAGGCCGCCGGGCCCGCGGACAAGATCTTCTACATCGCCAAGCCGTTCGAGATCGCCGAGGTCGTCCAGACAGCGACCGCGCTCGCGCACCGCTGGCAGGCCGATCGCGAGCTCGCCGCGGCGATGACCAAGCTCGAGGAACAAGCGGTCGAACTCGCCGCCAACGAGTCGAAGGCGCTCCATATGGCGACGCACGATTCGCTGACCGAAGCGCCCAATCGCCTCGCCTTCCTGAAAGCGCTGACCGACAAAACGCGCAGCGGCGGAATGTTCGCGGTCGCGATGATTGATCTCGACCGCTTCAAGATCGTCAACGACACGCTGGGACACCTCGCAGGCGACGAATTGATCCGTGCGATCTATGCCATCCTGCAGCAATCGGCCCCGCCGGGCGCGACCGTCGCGCGGCTGGGCGGTGACGAATTCGGTATCCTGTTCGACACGATCGGCGAGCAGGCTGCGGTCATGACCTGCGATCATATCATCGCTGCCTGTACGTCGAGCTTCCGCATCATCGGGCATTCGGTCCAGGCCTCGGCCTCGATCGGTCTGGCCGTCGCGGACGTCGACGGCAATCGCGATCCGATCGACGCGATGCGCAAGGCCGACCTCGCGCTCAACGATGCGAAGAAATCGGGGCGCGGCGTGGTTCGCGCCTATAATGAGAGCATGGACGAAAGCGTCCGGTTCCGCCGTCGTATCGAAGGCGGGCTGGGTCAGGCGATCGAGCGCGGCGAATTGAGCCTCGCCTATCAGCCGATCGTCGCGGGACACGATATGGAAGTGGTCGGGTTCGAGGCGCTGTTGCGCTGGAAGACCGCCGAATTCGGCCCGATCAGCCCGGCACTGTTCATCCCGATCGCCGAGGAATCGAACCTGATCCACGAGCTCGGCGATTGGGTGCTCGACCAGGCGTTGAAGGTGCTCGATCAATGGCCGGGGCAATATGTCTCGGTCAATTTCAGCCCGCGCCAGTTCCGTCGCCTGAACTTCGTCGGCCATGTCGTCGAGCGCGTGATGCGCGCGGGAATCGCGCCGGCGCGCGTCCAGATCGAGATCACCGAGACCGCGATCTTCGACAATGCCGAACGCGCCGCCGAAACGCTCTACAAATTGCGCCAGATGGGATTCCGCATCGCGCTCGACGATTTCGGCACGGGCTATTCGTCGCTCTACAATATCCGCAAGTTCGCGCTCGATTGCCTGAAGATCGACAAGAGCTTCATCGACGGCATGGGCCGCGAGCGTGAATCCGCCGCGATCGTCCAGTCGATCGTCCATCTCGGCCGCGCCCTGGGGCTGGGCGTGGTCGCCGAGGGCGTCGAGACCGACGCACAGGTCCAGGCGCTTCGCCTCGCCGGTGCCAGCCATTTGCAGGGTTATTATTTCTCGCGGCCGGTCCCGGCCGAGGTCGCGCGCGAGATCGCGCATGAGCGTTACATCGGCGGCGAGGACGACCTCGCCGGCGACGAATTCGCGATCCGGGCGGGCGACGGGACCAACGGCTGATGATCCGGCCGCGCGCCGTGATCGGGCGCCGATTGTCGTTCGCGTCGCTCGGCGGCAAGCTGCTCGTGATCCTTGCGTCGGTCGGCCTGATCGGCTCGATCGCGCTGACCGTGCTGCTCGCCGTGGTCATCACCCCCAGCTTCAACGCGCTCGAACGCCAGGCGATCGACGGGCACGTCCAGCGGACGCGCGCCGCGCTCAGCGACTTCGCGACCAAGGTCGAAAGCTCGGTGCGCGACTATGGCGACTGGAATTCGAGCTACGATTATATCGTCAAACCGACCCGCGCGTTCGAGCAGGAAAGCTTTTCCCCACTGGCGATGGCCAATCTCGACGTCGACGCGATGGCGTATCTGCGCCCCGATCGCAGCCTGGTGATCGCGCGCTGGATCGATCCCCGCACCGGCCAGGAGAATGACGCGCTACGCGACGCGATGGTCGCGGCGATCAGCCGCGCGCCGCTCGACGGGGCGATGAAGGGCGGCAATTCGGGTCATTTCTACCTTCGCCTCGGTAAGGTCGTCGCGGCGGTCGGCGTCGCCAAGGTCCGGAAGAGCGACGGCAGCGGTACGCCGCGCGGCTATGTCGTCATGGCGCGCCGCATCACCTCGGCGCAACTCGCCAAATTGCTCCAGGTGCCGGCGCGCCTCGATCCGGGCAACGCTGGTGGCGACCTCGTCACCGCCAGCCCGACCCTGATGCAGATCGCGATACCGGTGGCCGGGGCGGGGGGTAAGCCAGTCGCCGTCGCCAGCTTCGTGGTGCCGCGCGATGTGTCGCAGCTCGGACGTCACATGCTCTGGCTCGCGGTGCTCGGATCGACCATCCTGTTGGCGCTCGTGCTCGCGGTACTCAGCCGCATGATCTCGCTTCTGGTGCTCAAACCGCTAGGTCGGGTCGAGGGACATATGCAGCGCGTGCGCGATTCCGGCGTGCTGAGCGTGTTGCCCCAGGACAGCGCCCGCAACGACGAGATCGCCTCGCTCGGCCGCAGCTTCAACTCGATGCTGGTCCAGCTCAAGGATCTGCGCGAACAGGTCGAGGCGCAAAGCTTCGCACTCGGCCGATCGGAAAGCGCGGTCGCGGTGATGCACAATGTGCGGAACGCGCTGAACCCGGTGTCGACCATCTTGTCGGCCGGTATCGTCCAAGCCGCCCCGGTCGAGCGCGGCTTGATCCAACGCGCACTGGCCGAACTCGCGTCCGCGGAGACAGCGCCGGAGCGGCGGGCGAAGCTGGCGTCGTTCGTCGCCGCGGCGTTCGACGCCGAAGACCGGCAGCGCGACGATCGCAGCAGCCAGCTCCAAGTCGGCCGCGACGCAATGCGTCAGGTGCTGGAGATTATCGGGGCGCAACAACAGCTCGCGCACGAACGGCCGCCGCTCGAGGAATGCGACGCGACGCAGATCATCGCGCAGAACGCGACGATCGCGCGGCACTCAGGGGACGGCGCGTCGATCGCGTTCAACTTCCCGGCGAAGACGCATCAGGTGTTGGCCAACCGCGTGCTGCTGAGCCAGGTTGTCGGAAATCTGTTTTCCAACGCCGCTGACGCGATCTCCGCGGCGGGCGGATCGGGCAGCATCAACGTGACGATCGAGAAAACCAATGAGGGCCGCATCGAGATCGCGATCCATGACACGGGCGAGGGGTTCGATCCGGGCGGTGCGCCGCGATTGTTCCAGCGCGGCTTTTCGACACGCGGGCACAAATCCGGCGGATTCGGACTTCATTGGTGCGCCAATTCGGTGGCCGCGATGGAGGGTTCCTTGAGTCTCGAGAGCGATGGCGCCGGTCTCGGCGCGACCGCGCGACTGGTGTTGCGCGCGCCGGCGCGAGAGGCGGCGACGACCGGTCTCGCCGCCTGATGCGTCCGGCCGTCGAGGTTTTTCCAAGGCGTCGCCGCCCGATCGCCAGAGGCGCTCGAGGCGCGCCCGTCGTCAGATCAGCGGACGTTGCTGTCGGGTATCGATATGGCCGCGAATGAGGTGAAGCGCGCGGGTAAGGCGGGGAGTCTCGATCAAACCACCTAGCGATACGCGCACTGCCTGATCGGCGCCGGGCGCGACGCGGAAGCGATCGCCGGCAACCACCGACAGGCCGCTCGGCCGCATCGCGTCGGCCAGTTCGGCCCCATCGAAGCCCGCGGGCAATGGAAGCCAGAGATGATAGCCCTGGGGATGCGCCTGATAGGGCAGCCCTGCCAGGATGTCGGCCGCAACCGCCTGGCGCCGCCTCGCCTCGCCGCGCATCGCCTCGACCAGCCGGTCGTAACGGCCCTCGTCGAGCCAGGTGCGCACCAATGCGGCGTTGAGTGGCGGCGCCATGATCGCGGTTTCGTGAACGTCGGCGGCCAGCCGGAGCGCACCGCCGATGTCGGGCGCGTGAACATAAGCGACGCGCAACGCCGGTGAGATGGTCTTGGAAACGCTCGCCACATACCAGGTTCGTTCGGGGGCAAGCGCCGCGAGCGTGACCGGGGGCGTGACGCAGAGCGCGCCGTACACGTCGTCCTCGATCACTATCAGGTCGTTCGCTCGCGCTTGTTTGGCGATCGACTGACGGGTCGCCAGATCGAGCGTCGCCGCGGTTGGATTGTCGTTGGTCGGCACCACATACAATGCCCGAATTTTTTCGGTGCGGCATACGGCCGCCAACGCATCGCCATCGATCGCGGGCAGGGGGACCAGCCGCAAGCCCAGCCGCGCCGCCAGTACCTTGAACCCCGAATAGACGAAACGGCCGCACGCGACCGCGTCGCCGGGGCGCAAAGTCGTGTTCAGGATCGCATGAAGCGCGTTCTGGGCGCCTGCGGTCACGACTACCCGATCGTCCGACGCGTCGATCCCGGCGCGGGCGATCAACCGGGCCCCGGCGGTCCGGTCCGCCGCGCTGCCGCCGGCTGGCTGGTATTGCAACCGCAATCCCGATCCATCCGCGAGCAACGCCGCGATGGTGTCGCGCATGGCGCGCCCCAGCATATCGCCGGGCAACTCCGGCGGCATGTTCATGCCGGTGTCGACCCGTGCGATGTCCTCGATCTGGGCAGGCGGAGCACCGCGGATGAAACTGCCGGCGCGGCCATGCGCCTCGATCAAGCCGCGTTGCCGCGCGGTTTCATAGGCCCTGGTGATGGTGGTGAGGTCGACGCCAAGTAGCGCGGCGAGGTCGCGCTGCGGCGGCAAGCGATCACCGCTATTCAAGGTGCCGCGCTCGATTGCCGATCCGAGCGCATCGGCGATCGCCAGATATTTGGGCGCACGACTGCGGGTCAGATCAGGGAACCAACTATCAGTCATCGAAATTGCTGCCCTGAGTGCGGCCATGGAGCTGGTTCCAGAGTCGCTCGGTTCCCGCTTCCTGTGACCGGTTCACATATTGCGACGCAACCAGCCAGCCCTTGATCGGCCGCAGCGGCAACAGGCAGCCTGCCACCATGACCGGCACCGAGGTGACCAGATGCACCCAGATCGGCGGGTCGAACGCCACCTGGATCCAGACGACGATGAAGATCAGCGGCAGCGCGATGATGCAGAGCGAGAAGAAGGCTGGACCGTCGTCGGGTGCGGCGAAACGATAGTCGAGCCCGCACACCTCGCATGTATCGGTGACCTTGAGCCACGATTTGAACATATGTCCCTTGCTGCAGCGCGGGCAGAGGCCGTGCCAGCCGGTGCGGAGAATCCAGCGGAACTTGTCGGTGTCGGTTTGTATGGCAGGCATTGGCGAAACTCGGAGTTATGTATGGGTTATGTATCCATACATAATATGCTTCGCCCGGATCTACCAGCCCCATTGCCAATAGAAATGAGAGGGGTCGCGACCGGTGACTCCCGCGCCGACGATAGGTGGAATCGACTCACCGCAAACCGCCTTGCCCCCGTAACGAGCGCGGCCTAACGATTGCGAGCGAATCGCAAAAAGCGGGCGCGGACGAAGGGGATGCCAGGAAGGACTCCCCATGCGTTTTGCTTTTTCTCCCGCCGCGATCTGGTCCATCATCGATGGCGCGCGGTGCTGGCGGCTGGCCCGTGATGCCGGCGATCCTGTCCAGCCGACCCTGTACAAGAGGTTGGAGCGATGGGGGGCAGGCCTGCTCGCGCCGGTGTTCGACAGCGTGATGAGTCTTTTCGAGGCGGGTTTCCGACGGCGCTTCCAGGCCGGCAGTCTGTCGGATGCGGGATTCACGCACGACGAACATTATCTGCTCGCCTTGCTCGAGGGCGGCGAGGCAGCCTCGATCGAGCGGTTCGATCCGACCCTTGCGAGCACGATGTGGATCGCGTTGCGCTCCGCGCGGATCATGCTGCTGTCGGTGGTCGGAGAGGTGGTCGGCATTCCGTCCGCCCGGACGTCGCCGCCGCTGTTCTTCGCCGGGGCTGCGCCGCTTTTATCCCCCGGCACGGTGCGCGTTCATTTCGCTCGCTAGACCAAGCAAGACCAAGCAATCGCCGCGGCCGGCCCGGACACCGGCCGCGGTTTCAAACTTAGTCGATCATTCGGCGGCGACGCCAACCTCGTCGTCGGCAGGGGTCGGTTCGCGATCGTTGGCTGCCGGCGTGGCGAGCATCGACATGCCCTTTTCGGACAACAGCATGCCGATCAGCGCCTGGAGCCCACCGCCTCCGGCGCCCGCACCGGCATCGCCGCCGGTGTTGATCTGCACCCTCGGCACGATGTCGACGCCCGACGTCTCGAGCGCCTGGGCCAGCCGTTCGATCACCTGACGCGTCAGCTGGAACTGAGCACCGCCGGAGGCGGCCGCCTGCTTCTCGATCGTCTCGGCGGTGGCGAGACCGGTCTTGGTGATGCGGTCTGCCTCCGCGCCGGCCAGCGCCACGACCTTCGCCGCCTCGCCCTCACCGACGATGCGGATGCGGTCGGATTCGGCCTTGGCGAGCGTGCGGGTCTGTTCAGCCTCCTGTGCGGCGCGCTTCACCGCGGCCTTGCCCTGGTTCTCTTGCACCGTGATCGACAGTTCGGATTCGGTGATCGCGGTCTGCTGATGCGCGCGCGCCTGGGCCTCGCGCAGATCCTTCTCGCCTTCGGCGGCAACCCGCTGCTTGGCATAGGTCGTGACCTGCTCCTCGGCGACCTGGCGCTCACGCAGCTGTTGCAGAACCTTTTCGATCTGGTCGTTGCCCGCGGCGGCGCGCGGCGTCCCGATCAGCACTTCCTGCAACTCGAGATTATAGGCGGTGAACTTCGCCCGCATCTGGTCGCCCGCCTGCTCCTGAATGTCGGAGCGTTCCTGGAGCAACTGGATCAGGGTCTTCTTCTGCGCGACGTTCTTGAAATAGGCCGACACCATCGGATCGAGCGTCTGTTCGACCAGTTTCTTGATATCGCCGAAGCGCTGCACGACGAGCGGTGCCTTGCGGTAATCGATATGCACGACGACCGAGAGCGGCAGCGTGGGTTCGAACGCGTCCTTGGTGATCAGCGACACTTCCGACAAATTCTCGTCGAACTTGTGCTGTCCGGTCATCTCCTGATCCCATTTCAGGATGAAGTTGGTCGTGGGCACGACCAGGATCTTCCCGGCATAGGTGTTGAACGCATATTTGCCCGGCAACAGCGGATCGCTCCAAACGCCGCGCGTGCCGCGATCGACCAGTTCGCCGTGGCGATAATCGTCGCCCGAAGTGTCGGCGCCGCTATCGCCGGTATAGCTGATGACGACGCCGACATGGCCGACCTCGATCACCGTCTTGGCGACCATCTCGACCGTCGCGAACAGACGGTTGATGAAATAACTGCCCTCGACCAGCACCTGGAGCTGACGGCCGCGCCGCCCGCCCGCCGCGATGAACTTCTCCGGATCCTGAAAGCTGTTGTGGAACGTCGTGTTGTCGTCCTGGTCGGTGCCGACCTCGGGCGCGATGATCTGGTCGGCGGTCAGCGCCGGGCCGTCATGTACGGTGACGATCCCGATCATGTCGGACGCGTCCTTGATCACGACCGACTCGAAGCCCGACCGTTCCTCGATCACGCGCTGCATGTTGCTGAACAGATCGAAGTCATTCGCCTCGAGCATCAGGCCATAGAGATGCTCGCGGGTGATGATGATGAATTGCGCCAGATTGAGCGCATAGGTGCCCTCGCGCAGGATCGCGCGTTGCGGGCCCTTTTGCCCGCCGTCTTCGAGGAAGCGGCGCACATCGAGGAAATCGGCGGTGCGCAAATTGCTCGCCAGCGTCTGGGTCGGGCCGAGCGGCGCGCCGTCGCGTGCGAAGACATAGCCGATCTGGCCCTGGGGAATGGTCACCAGTGGCTGCGAGTGGACGCGATACTGGAACGGCATGAAGAAGTGATAGCCGCCGCGCAGGACGATCGGCTGATAGCCGGCCTCGCCATTGAGCGCGATCAGGCCGCTAGTGACGGAGCCGTTGCGGCTCCACAGTTTCTCGACGATCGCGACGCGGTTATTGCGGACGTAGCGAACGCAGCGAGAGAGAATGAACAGACAAGCGACAACAAGGGCCACGACGGCCGAAGCGCCGAGCACATACATATTTGTCATCTGTGGTGGGTGTCCTTGGGACCTAAAGAAGAGCGCACGATCGCGCTCCCTCTCTATTTAATGCGCCCCAAGTCTAGCTGCCAGCGAAATCGGAAGAGCCGTACCGATTATCGACATAGCGCGCGACCGCGCGTGCGTCGCCATGGTCGAGCCGACTGCGTTCAACCGCCAGATCGCCCAACCTGTCGTCGATCCGTTGTAACGACCGAGTCGCGAGCGCGGTGATATCGGGTCGGGACTCATCCGAAGCGGTCCTGTTCGCCGCCGTCATGGCATGAACGACTTGCTCCAGGTCCCGCGACAGCGCCTGATAGCGTTCGTCGTCATGGTTCCATCTTGGCGCGGCGAGCGCGTCGGCGAGTCGGCGAAGATCGGCGCCCGGCAGCGATCGCGCATCGGCCAGCGCGTGCGTGACGCGCAGCCGCGAGTCGATCGCGGCGCGGCTGGGGTCGATCGCATCACGACGACGGCGGCGAATAGCGACCAGCGGCTCGATCGCCGCGGCGGCGATCGTCGCTGCCAACGTCAACGCGGCATAGCCTGCCAGGAACCAGCCGCTATAGCCCAGCGCCAACCGCGCGAGATCGCTGATCGGTGCGGCTGCCGGCGCGTTGAACAAGGTCACCACGACCACCGCCACGACATAGGCGGGCACGGCGAAGTGCAGGAAAGCGCCGCAAACGATGCGCCAGGCCCGGATCGGCGGTTTGGCAGACGAGGAAGCACGGAACGATGGGCGGTTCATGGCGACGTTGCGGCCCTCCTTGGAGCCCGCGATCTACGGCGGGGATGTGGGGAGGGGCGGGCGCCGCGCAAGTGGGGCGGCCTGGCGATGGATCGTCAGGCCGGACGATCGTCACCCAGCTTTCGACATGGCAGGTGCCGGGCGTCTCGACCGCCGAACCATGCATGACATGCTCGACCCCGTGCCCGCGGTCGACGCCGGGTGCCGGATCACGCCGGATCTTCCAGGCTGAAGCTGTCCTGGTCCTCGTCGAAGGCGAAGATCTCGGCATAGCGGCCCCACAGCGTGACCGTGCGCAACGTCGCGTCCGCATAATCGGGCGACATATGGTCTTCGAGTTCGTCGCGGAACCGGCTGGCCGAGGCTCGGTGCGATGCGCGTTCGTCGAGGATGCGGCGGATATGCTGCGCCAGCGGGACGTGGGTGACCAGCGCCTGGCCGAACATCGCCTTGCGCTGATCGACATCGGCATCGGCATAGCGTCGCGCCAGCGGAGTCAGGATCAGGTCGGCCCCGCGCAACTCGGCGAAGCGGAACAATTGCAACGTCTCGGCGATCGGGAACAGTTCGTCGATCTCGAGGCCGAGGCTGTCGCTCAGTTCGGCCATCGCGGCGCGGCCGTCGAACGGCTGCGCGTCGACTTCCTCGATCAGGCCGGCGATGCTGTTGGTCGATACGCGCGGCAACGCCATCGAGATGCCGGTGCCCGGGAACAGTCCGTCCTTGACCGGCGTCCCTACCGGGCGCGCGGTCATCCGCGCATAGATGGCGTCGACCATCGCGCGGAACGCGGGATCGAGCCGGTCGCGCGGCTGTGGCAGCTTGACCTCGATCTCGGCGGCGACGCGGCCGGGATTGGAGGAAAAGACCAGGATGCGGTCGCACATCAGCACCGCTTCCTCGATATTGTGCGTGACGAGCAGCATCGACTTGATCGGCATCCGTCCCTCGGACCACAGGTCGAGCAGATCGGTCCTGAGCGTCTCCGCGGTCAGCACGTCGAGCGCGGAGAAAGGCTCGTCGAGCAGTAGCAGCGCCGGATCGACGACGATCGCGCGCGCCAGCCCGACGCGCTGGCGCATGCCGCCCGACAGCTCCTTCGGATACGCGTTCTCGAACCCGTCGAGCCCGATCAGGTCGATCGCCGCCAGCGCGCGGGCGCGGCGCTCGGCGGGCGCCACGCGTCGCGCTTCCAGCCCCAGCTCGACATTCTGCTGGACGGTCAGCCAGGGGAACAGGGCGAAGGTCTGGAACACCATCGCGACGTCGGGGCTGGTATCCTCGCGCGGGACGAAATGGACCTCGCCCCGATCGGGCTGGAGCAGGCCGGCGATCGAGCGCAGCAGCGTCGACTTGCCCGATCCCGAGCGGCCGAGCAGCCCGACGATCTCGCCTTCGTGCAAGGTGATCGACACGTCGTCGATCACCGGCTGGGAGCGCTTCGGGCCATAATGATGCGTCAGATGCTCGACCGAGACGAGCGGGCGGAGCGTGATGGTGCTGGCCATGATCGGGATCCTTTCAGGCGAGGCGAAGGCGGCGTTCGGCGAACCGGTACATCGGTCGCCAGACGAGATGGTTGAAGGTGAGGACGAAGGCAGACATGGTGGCGATGCCCAGCGCGACGCGGGGATAGTCGCCGGTCGCGGTCGCCTTGGCGATCCAGGCGCCGAGTCCGGGAGCCTCGAGCCGCTGGTGCCCCCAGGTCACGACCTCGGCGACGATGCTGGCGTTCCACGATCCGCCGGACGCGGTCAGCGCACCGGTGACGTAATAAGGGAATATCGCGGGCAGCGCGACCTGGCGCCACCATTGCCAGCCGCGCACGCCGAACATCCCCGCCGCTTCGCGCAAATCGGTCGGGATCGCGCTCGCGCCGGCAATGACGTTGAACAGAATGTACCATTGCGTCCCCAGGATCATCAGCGGCGACAGCCAGATGGCGGGGCTCAAATCGAACCGGACGATCAGGATGACGGCAAACGGGAACAGAATGTTGGCCGGGAATGCCGACAGGAATTGCGCGACCGGTTGCAGCCGCTCCGCCCAGACCGGGCGCAGGCCGATCCACACGCCGATCGGTACCCAGATCAGACTGGCGAGCACGATCAGCAGGACGACGCGCAACAGGGTCAGTAGCGCGAGGCCGAGCACTGACGCGGCATCATGCCAGGTCAATGTCGCGGCGACATAATCGGCGAGCGTCCAGACGCCATAGCCGATTGCCACGATCACCACGGCGCGCCACAGCCACTCGCCGCGCGGACGATCGGATGCGCGGGCAGGGCGGGGCCGCCCGCCGGGATCGAACGCGAGCAACAGCCGGCCGAGCGCGGTTACCGGGGCGAAGATCAGCGGCAATATCTTGGTCGCACGAAACAAGTCGTACGCCCAGCTCTTGGGTCGGTCCGAACTGGCGGTCTGTTCGAAGCGAAAGCGGTCGGCCCAGGCGACGACTGGACGGAAGACGAGCTGATCATAGAGCAGGATCACCACCGCCATCGCGCCGACCGCGAGCCAGATTGCGTGGAAATCCTGCCGCTCGATCGCCAGCGCCAGCCAGGATCCCAGGCCGGGCAGCGCGACGGTGGTGTGGCCGACGGTGATCGCTTCGGACGCGACGACGAAGAACCAGCCGCCCGACATCGACATCATCGCATTCCATACCAAGGCAGGCGTCGCGAACGGCAGATCGAGCCGCAGGAAGCGCCGCACCGGGGACAGCCCGAAGCCGTGGCTGACTTCGTCCAGGTCGGACGGCACCGTGCGCAGCGACTGATAGAAGCTGAACGCCATGTTCCAGGCCTGGCTGGTGAAGATCGCGAAGATCGAGGCCAGCTCGGCACCCATCACCTGGCCCGGGAACAGCCCCATGAAGAAGGTGACGGTAAAGGTCAGAAAGCCGAGGATCGGCACCGATTGCAGGATGTCGAGCGCGGGCACGATGATCTGTGCGGCACGACGGCTGCGTGCGGCGAGCGTGGCGACGACGAAAGTGAAACCCAGCGAGGCGAACAGCGCCGCGAACATGCGCAATGTCGTGCGCAGCGCATACCAGGGCAAGTTGGCGGGATCGAGCGTGATTGGGTGCTGTGCCAGATCGGCGATCGGCGCGACCGTGCCGCCAATCCCTTTGAGCGCCGCCACCGCGATCGCGGCCAGCAGGATGAACGCGACCAGGTCGGCGCGATTGGGCGCCAGGCCCATCCACAGCCGGGGAGACGTGCGCAACACGCGCGTCCGGAAGGTGATTTCCGACATTGGTATTTTCCTCGTCCGCGGGAGCGCCGTGCGCGTCGGACGAGGCCGGTCTTCAGGCCTCGATCAACGCGCTCGACGCGCCCAACTTCGACTGTCGCCGTCTGGCATGATGGGGTTGAGACCTTTTGTTGCGTCGCAACACGAGTCGCGACGGGCCGGCGGGTGCGCCCGGTTCGGGCGGGTGTCAACCGGTTCGGTCGCCTGGCCCGCCAATCTTGCGAAAACTTAATGAAGCGGGGCGGTTTTCGCCGTGGGATGCTGATCGGGACCGGCGCCGGCCGGAGCGCGGCGGGCAACACGCGTCAGGCGGCGCGCTGCCCCTTGCCGACATCGTCCTTCCGCCTGAGATACGGCGCCACCAGGTTGCGCGAGCGGAACCATTCCTGGCGCTCGGGGCTCAGTGTCGCAAAATTGCCGATCACGCGGCGACAATCGGGCGTCCTGCACTGGCAGATCATGTGCCAATTCGATTCCGCCAGCGTGGTCGAATAATCCCAGGAGATTTCCTCGCCCGGCACGATGTCGCGGATCGCGACCAGGAACACGCCCTGATCGGTGAAACGCAGGCCGGCATTGGGGGCGCAACTGTGATTGACCAGGTCGTCGATCCGTCCCGATGGACCCATATAATGTTCCGGAGTCACCTGCACGAACCGGTCCGACTGGCCGTGCATCAGGCTGGGAATGCGGTCGGCACGAAAACGACGTCCGGTGAACGACATCAGCCGGTCGCCCTCGGTGAACGCCGCCGCCGCGAACACCGCCTTGCCCAGATGGTTCTCGCTCACCGCGAACAGGTTCGCGGGCGTGCGGATCGCGTCGAGGACGTAGAAACGTCCGTTGCGGAAACCGAGCGAGCGCAAGGGATTGATCGTCGCCAGCCCGACCATGAACCACACGCTCGCATGGCAGACGAGTTCGACCAGAATATAGGCATATTCACCGACCGGGCTGCCGGGCGTGCGTGCCGCGACCATCAACGTCGCTAGGTCGCCGAGAGTCCATAGCCCCCAGGCAGGCGAGCGCTCCCTGCTGCGATCGGCGACGACGCTGGCCCAGGTCGGCCAGAAGCTGATGGGCACCGCCAGGACGACCAGCATGTGCGCCCAAAAGGCATCGCGGAACATTGCCCAGACCGCGAGCGCCATCAGGCTGGTACCGATGCAGATCGCTTCGGTGCGCGTCGGCAGGCTCCAGGCGGACCGCCGCCACAGGGCGATGGTGATCGCGACGCAGGCGATGGTCGCGAACAGGAACACCCAGCGTTGCAGCCCGTCGGGGTTCACCGCGGCATAGGTCGATGCCTCGACCGCGGTCGCCGCCGACCAGATCAGCCACGATGCGCGGTTGGGCTCGACCAGATCCCGCTTCAGGCCCGTCAGGTATGTCGCATAGCCCGCGAAACTCGCCGTCAGTGCCAACAGGAACAGGACCTGGACCATTCACCCCCACCCGGCACGGCCATCATGCACAACGTCATATTTACCATGTTGCCAGGAATCCGTCTATTCGAAACCCCAGGAGTCACCGCGAGTCGCCAAGTAGTTGAGGTTCGATTCTTTTTTCGGACGCAGGCAAAGGTCTGCGCTGCGCTCCCCGTCGGCGGGCTCCTGAGGGCAATCACGATCCTCGCGATAATCGAGTACGGACCCTAAAGTTTGGCTTCCTCGCGCGCCGCGTCGGCGGCGACGTCGAACCGCTGTTGCGAGGCCTGGATCACGGTCAGATGGTCGACCGCCCAGCGTGCGAGTTCACCGACCGGATGCTGCAGCGACAGGCCGAGCTCGGTCAGCTCATAATCGACCCGGGGCGGAATGCTGGGCGTGACCGTCCGCGTGACCAACCCGTCGCGTTCGAGCCCGCGCAACGTGAGCGTCAGCATGCGTTGCGAGATGCCCTCGATCGTGCGCCGCAATTCGCTGAATCTTTTCGGTCCGTCAGCCAGCGCGTTGATCGTCAGCATGCTCCATTTGTCGCCGACGCGCTGGAGCACGCCGGTCACGCCGCGACATTGCGGGCCATGGGGATTCATCGCGGATCCTTCGGTTACATCGCTGATACCGAGGAACATATTTGGTCCTCGTCGCCAAAAATGTGCCTTCTTGTGACGGCTTCTGGTGCGGTTATCTAGCGTGCCTCAGTAACTAATCAATACCAGCGAGGCATCATGATCATCCTTCACGTCGACAGCAGCATCACCGCGGAAAACAGCGTCACTCGCGCGATCGGGGACGCGGCGATCGCCCGATTGAGCGCGCTTTATCCTCATGCGGACATCCGGCGCCGCGACCTTGCGCAGGATCCGCTCGGGCACATGACCCTGGGCGATCTCGGCGACACGTCGCTCGCCGACGAGTTCCTCGCCGCCGACATCGTCGTGATCGGGGCGCCGATGTACAATTTCAGCATTCCGTCCAGCCTGAAGGCATGGATGGATCGCCTGGCGATCGCCGGCACGACGTTCCGTTATGGCGAGAAGGGTGCCGAGGGACTGGCGGGCGGACGCAAGCTGATCATCGCCTCGGCGCGCGGCGGCTTTTACGGATCGGACACCGGACAGGCGTGGCTCGACCATCAGGAAACCTATCTCCGCGGGTTCTTCGGGTTCCTGGGCGTGACCGATATCGACTTCGTTCGAGCGGAGGGCG
>DASVNU010000289.1:0-4619 GCA_036383655.1 Sphingomonas sp.
CTGGGGCGACAAGGCCGAAGGCGGGCTCGCGCGGATCGAGGTGACGCTGAAGAACGAGCCCGGCGCGCTGGGAACCGTGTCGACGATCATCGGCCAGCACCGCGCCAACATCATCAACATCCGGTTCGACACCAGCGACACTGGATTCCACACCAACCAGATCGACCTGGAGGTGCGCGATGCCGCGCATCTGGAGAAATTGATGGCGGCGCTGAGGGCAGCCGACGCGGTCAATGCGGTGACGCGGATATAACTAAAAATCCTCCCCGGCACGGGGAGGATTTTCGTTTACCCTACCCCCCGATCGTCGCGCATTTCGCGAGCAGCCAGGCGCGCTCCTCGGCATTCAGCTCCGGCCCCAGCACATCCAGCACCCGGCCATGATAGGCATCCAGCCACGCGCGCTCAGCCGCGGTCAGCATCGTCGGTTCGATCAGCCGGCGCTCGATCGGCGCGAAGGTCAGCGTCTCGAACCCCATCATCGGCTGTTCGGCGCCGGGAATGTCGCGCCGTTCGACCAGCACGAGATTCTCGATGCGAATGCCATATTCGCCCGCTTTGTAATAACCGGGCTCGTTCGAGATGATCATGCCGGGCCGCAGCGGTTCGGCCGGACCGCCGCCGGGATAATTGGGCTTGGCGATGCGCTGCGGCCCTTCGTGCACGGCGAGATAGGCGCCGACGCCATGGCCGGTGCCGTGCGCGAAATCGAGCCCTGCTTCCCACAACGGCCGGCGCGCGAAGCTGTCGAGCTGACCGCCATTGGTGCCTTCGGGAAATACCGCGGTGGCCAGCGCGATATGCCCCTGGAGCACGCGAGTGAAACGGTCGCGCATCTCGGCGGTCGGCTCGCCGACCGGCACGACGCGCGTCACGTCGGTCGTGCCGTCGGCATATTGCCCACCCGAATCGACCAGATAGAGCTGGCCGACCTCGATCTTGAGGCTCGACTCTTCGTCGACACGGTAATGCGGGCTGGCGCCGTGCGCGCCGGTCGCCGAAATCGTGTCGAAGCTGAGATCCTTGAGCAGCCCGGTCGCCTCGCGCAATTCCTGCAGCTTGGCCGCCGCGGTGAGTTCGGTCTCGGTCCCCTTGGGCAGCGTCTCCTCGCACCATTTGAGGAAGCGCGTCAGCGCCGCGCCGTCGCGCACGCTGGCGGCGCGATGGCCCGCCGCTTCGGCCGGGTTCTTGATCGCCTTGGCCAGCACGACCGGATCGCGCAAGGCAAGCACCGTCGCCCCACCGCGCTGCAACCCGTCGAAGATCGCCGCGACCGCGCGTTCGGGATCGGCGGCGACGCGCTTGCCGCCATGTTGCGCCAGTGCCGGCGCGAAGTCGGTCCGGTCGTGCACGCGCACCGCATTGCCGAGATGCGCAGCGACTTCCTCGCTCATTTTCTCGGGCGCGACGTAGAGGTCGACCGTGCCGTCGGCATTGGCGATGGCATATGTCAGCGCGACGGGCGTGTGCTCGACATCGGCACCGCGCACGTTGAGCGTCCAGGCGATCGAATCGAGCGCCGACAGGACCACCGCGTCGGCCTGCTGTTCGCTCAGCCAATCGACGATATCGGCGCGCTTTTGCGCCGAGGACTTGCCGGCGAGCGCATCGGGCTGGACGACCAGCCGCGCGTCCGACGGCGCCGGGCGGTCGGGCCACACCGCGTCGACCGGATTGGTGTCGACCGCGACCAGGGTCGCGCCCCTCGCCGCCAGCGCCTTGTCGGCTTCCTTCACCCAGGCCGAGGTATGCAGCCACGGGTCATAGCCGATCCGCGCGCCCCGCCCGGCATGACCGCCCAGCCAGTCCGACACGCTGGTCTCCGGCACGCCGACGAATTGCCAATGCTCTCCATCGACCTGTTCGCGCACCTGCAAGGTGTAACGACCGTCGGTGAAGATCGCGGCTTCCTCGGGCAGCACCACCGCGGTCCCGGCCGATCCCTGGAATCCGGTCAGCCAGGCGAGGCGCTGGGCATAGGCGCCGACATATTCGGACATATGCTCATCGGTGAGTGGAACGACGAAACCGTCGAGACGGTCGCGCTTGAGCTGGTCGCGAAGCGCGGAGAGGCGGTCGGCATGATTGGACATGGCGGTGTTTTGGCAGAGATCAACGGTGTCCGACAAGTCTTTGACGCTCCCGCGCCGCGATCGCCTGTCGCCGTTGCACGCAACACCCGACGCCGGGCGTGTTCGAGAGGCTGGCGGTGGCGGTGCGATCTCGTTAGCGTCCGGACAATGACGCAGACCCTGCCGATCGCCGACCTCGCCGAGCTCGTCGCGCCATTGACCGCTGCCGAGTTCGCCAATTTGCTCGACGCCCGCGTGCCGCGGCATATCCCCGGCGCCGGTGGCGACGGAGCACGCTACGCCGCCTTGCTCGATTGGGATGAGCTGGTCGCGGGCATGCGCGACAGCCGGTTTCCGCCGCGGGATTTCCGCCTCCTGCGCGATCGCGTCAAAGTACCGCCGATGTTCCTGCGCGACGGCGCCACGCCGCGCGGCGAAATCATCGACAAATTGCTCGCCGCCGACGCCAGTATCATCCTCAATCGCGCCGAACGGCACGTCCCGTCGCTCGGTCGGCTGTGCTCGGCGATCGCCGGGGACGTGCGCGATCATGTGAGCGCGGTGGCGGTGGCCACTGCCGGTCACGGCGGCGCGCTCGACGTTCATTATGACCCCTATGACATCGTCGTGCTGCAGGTGGACGGCGCCAAGAAATGGTCGATCTACGCGGATCCGGTGATCGATCCGGTCAATGCCATGACGCACCAGCCATCCGCCGACGAGAATGCCGCACCGGCGCTCGAGGTGGTATTGCACCCCGGCGACTGGCTGTTGGTGCCCGCGGGCTGGCGACATTGCTGCGACACGCAGAGCGCGCGGTCGCTCCATATCGGCATCCTGCTCTATCCGTTCACCGCCGCCCGCGCGGTCGAATTGATCCTGCGCGACATGATCGAGACGCCCGAGGATCGCGCGCCGATGCGCTTCGACGACACGCAGGCCGCGACGACGGAGGCTGCGCTGCGCCGCCGGATCATCGACCGCGTCAACGCGATGCCGATCGACGAGCTGGTGCGCCTTCACCAGTCGAGCGGCGCACACCCCGCTCGAATGGGCCAGCCGGGCGATGATCCGACCGGGTGACGCGGGCGGCAAGTCGCCCTAGATGGGGGCCATGACCGATGCTGCTCAGCCCCCCGTCGCCGCGACGCGCCCGCACGATTTCACCACCCACGGGATCACGATTTCCGACCCCTATGCGTGGCTCAAGGACCCCAATTATCCCGACGTCAAGGACAAGCACGTCCTCGCCTATCTCGAGGCCGAGAATGCCTATTTCGAAGCGCAGATGGCGCCGCATAAGCCACTGACCGACCGGCTGTACGAAGAGATGAAGGGGCGCATCAAGGAGGACGATTCCTCGGTCCCGCAAAAGGATGGCGACTGGCTCTACTGGACCGCGTACGAGACCGGCGGCCAGTATCGCAAATGGTGGCGCAAACCGGTCGCGGGCGGTGCCGATGAGCTGATCCTCGACGAACCCGCGCTGGCCGAGGGCAAGGAATATTTCCGGCTGGGTGCGCTGTCGGTCAGCAATGACGGCAAGCTGCTGGCCTATGCGATCGACGATAACGGCTCGGAACGCTTCACCATCAGGGTCAAGAACCTGGCGACCGGCGAGCACCTCCCCGACACCATCCCCGGCATGCTGTCGGAGATCGTCTGGGTCGCCGATGACAGCGCGTTCCTCTACGGCCTCGCCAACGAGCAATGGCGCACCGACAATGCGCGGCTGCACAAGCTCGGCACCGATCCCGCCGCCGACATCGAACTCTATCACGAGGACGACGAGGGCTTTCGCGTCGGCGTCAGCGAGACCAGCGACCGACAGTGGATCATCGTCGCGACCGGCGACCATGTCACCAGCGAAGTCTATCTGCTCCCCGCGACCGACGTGATGGCCAAGCCGATCTGCGTCGCGCCGCGCAAATCGGGGCGCGAATACGATGTCGAGACGCATGGCGACACGCTCTATATCCACACCAACGACACCAACCCGATGTGGCGGCTGTGCACCGCGCCGCTCGCCGATCCCGGCAAGTGGAGCGAGCTGATCGCGCCATCGACACATTTCTACATGACCGGGGTCGAATGCTATCGCGACTATTTCGTCGTCGAGGGGCGTGAGGACGGCCTGGATCAGATCTGGATCCACCGCTACGATCCGACGATCGCGCCGCGGCGGATCGCCTTTCCGGAAGCGAGCTATGCCGCCGGCCTGGGCGACAATCCCGAATATGACATGCCCGTCATCCGGCTCGGCTATGAATCGATGGTCACGCCGGGAACGGTCTACGACTATGACGTCGCCACGGGCGAGATGACCACTCTCAAGGTCCAGGAAATCCCTTCGGGCTATGACGCGGGCAAATACGGCACCGAGCGGCTCAAGATAAAGGCACGCGACGGCACCGAGGTGCCGGTGTCGATCGTCTACCCGAAGGACTTCCCGAAGGACGGATCGCGCCCGCTCTTTCTCTATGCTTATGGCGCTTATGGTTATGCCATCCCGCCGGGCTTCTCGACCGGGCGATTGAGCCTGCTCGA
>DASVNU010000290.1:0-7560 GCA_036383655.1 Sphingomonas sp.
CGATGCCGACGATGACCGTCCCCAACGCGCCGATCCCGCCCCACACGGCATAGGCCGTACCCATCGCGATCGAGCGCGAGGCATATTCGAGCAGCGCCATCGACAAGGTCACCGAGGCGAGGAAGCCCAAGGTCCACCACAAATTGCGGAACCCGTCGACATGGCGAAGACAGGTCGTGAACCCGACTTCGAACAAGCCGCCCAGGATCAGCCAAAGCCAGGCCATCAGCCGCGGCCCGCGAGCTTGACCAGCGCGGTGCCGGTGACGCGCTGCGTGGTCCAGTCGTCCATTGGCAGCGCGCCGATCGAGCGATAGAAGCCGATCGCCGGCTCATTCCAGTCGAGCACTGCCCACTCGAACCGCGCGCAATCGCGGTCGAGGCAGATACCGGCGAGTTGCGCGAGCAACGCCTTGCCCGCGCCCGAACCGCGGGCATCGGGCGTGACGTAGAGATCCTCAAGCCAGATACCCTGCCGCCCGGTCCAGGTGGAATAGGTATGGAAGAACAGGGCGAAGCCGATCGGCGCGCCGCCGCTTTCCGCGATCAGCGCCTCGGCTTTTGGCGTCGCGCCGAACAACGCGTCGTCGAGCATCGCCTCGGTGGTGACGACCGCGTCGGGCTCGCGCTCATAGTCGGCGAGTTCCTTGATGAACCGCAGGATCACCGGGGCGTCCCCCGATCGCGCCGGACGGATGGTAACGGTCAAAACGCAGCCTCCACATTCTCGATCGACCGCCGCCGCGCGGCGATCAGGCAGCCGGCGATGATCAGCGCAGCCCCGGCGAGCGTATAGAGCGCGATTTTCTCGCTGAACACGACCCAGCCCCACAAGGACGCCCAGATGAAGGCGGTATATTCGGTTGGCGCGAGATAGTTCGCCTCGCCGCGCGCATAAGCCCAGGCGAGCAGCAGCAGCGATACCGTCGCCAGCACCGCCGCCCCCACGATCGCGGGCGCATGACGCATATCGGGCACGTGCGCCATGAACGGCGCCCCGGCCGCCAGGATCACGACGACGATCACGCTCTGAAAAAAGGCGACTTCCTTGGGGCCGGCAACCAGGGCCTGCTGGCGCATCAGCACGATGTTGTAGGCGTAACAGACCGCCGAGAGCAGCACCGCGATCGTACCGCGGAACCGGTCGGGCGATGGCGCCGAGGCTGCCTGACCAAGCATGATCACGCCGACGCCGGCAAAGGCGACCAGCGAAGCGACGATCGCCCGGCGCGAGATATGCTCCTTGAGCAGGAACCCCGCGCCGAATAGCGCCAGCAAGGGAGCGATGAAGGTGAGCGCGATCGCCTGTGCCATCGGCACGCGGGCGAGGCCCCAGAAGAACGTGACCGCCATCACCGCCGACACCGACCCGCGAATCAGGTGGACGCGGATCGTCGCCCGCGTCGGCCAGGCTCCTCGCTGCGGCAGGTAGATCAGCCCGGTCAGGATCGCGCCGACCAGGGTTCGCCACAGCAGGGTGTCATAGGCGCCGATCTCGATCACCAGCGACTTCATGATCGCGTCCATCGACGAGAACACCGCGATCCCCAGCACCGCGACGGAAAACACGAAGGCGGGGCTGCGGCGCATGTTCCGGGCGATAGCCGGACGCGATCGTTACGTCACCCGCCCCTTCCCTCATGGGATGAGAAGGTCAGCTTGTGGAAGAGGGGCAACTTCCCCCTCCCGCCTGCGGGAGGGGTCGGGGGAGGGCTTGCCTCCTCGCCGTATCGCCTGTTTCGACAGGCCCTCCCCTGGCCCCTCCCGCAAGCGGGAGGGGAACAACTTACTTCAGCGTCATCTTGTCGCCGCTGATCGACACGCTGTCGAGGTGGCGGAGATAGTTCTGCCCGAGCAGCGAAATGGTCAGCCCGTCGAGCACCACGGCGTGGATGCCGCTGACGCGCTTGCCGTCGAGCACGACGTCATCGAGCTGGACTTCCTGCCCCCTGGCATCGCCCGACGCGCCCTTGCCGACGACGTCGAACCGGCCGGGGTCGAACTCGATCCCCGCGCGCCGGGCATCGTCCTGGGTCAGCGCGACTTCGGTGGCGCCGGTGTCGACGACGAACCTGATCGGCTCGCCATTGACGTCGGCGACGGTGAAGAAATGACCGTTGTCCGCGCGATCGAGCACAGTCGGCTGCGGTTGATCGGCGGGCGCCGCGGCGGCGGCCGGCGTGGCGGCGACGGGCGCGCGCTTGGCACCCGGCAGGGCCAGGCCGATCACGATTCCGATCACGGTCACGACGAGCAGCGCGTATTTCATGGATGCGCCTTCTAATGCGCGGCGATTGCGGCTTGGCTAATGGTGATGGCTAAGAAGGTCTTACCGCCGCGCCAGCCACCAGCCCAGCAGCGCCAATGCCGGCGGGCCGAACACGCCCGGGAAGTCACGCCAGAACAATGCGACGCCGCAGATGCCGGCGATCACTTCGTAAAGATGCACGAAGGCATGGAGGCTCAGCCACAAAGCCCCGGCCAGCACCGCCAGCCGCCGCGCCCTGAGGTCCAACGCGGCCCAGCCGAGCAGCACGCCGCAGCCGAGATAGGCGGCGCCGATGTCGCGCACGAAATGCTGGTTGAACGGGCCGGTGAACACCAATGTCGGCACCGCGCGATACCAGAGCTGTGGCTGAGCGAGCATGAAGATACCGAACGCGATCGCGAAGATCGCCACCACCCCGACCAGCAATTGCGCCAGCCGAAAGCGTCCGTCGGTCATGCTCCCTCCCACCCTAACGCGCGAAATAGCGGTAGATCTTGTCCTCGCTGCGCGTCGAGGCATCATGCCAGCGCGGCGCATCCTCGAGGTTGAGCGGCTTGCCCGCGGAATCGAGCATCAGCACGGTCGGTGTCCCCGTGATCCCGTCGAGCCCGAAGCGGCGCGCGAGGTCGAGGTTGCGATCCTTCTGCCCGACATCGATCCACACGATCTCGTAGCGGGTGCCAAGCATCTCGGCGAAGCGCGGGGTGGCGAACCAGCCGGCCAGCGCACGGCTGTCGTGGCACCAGTTCGCGCCGAACACGAGGAGGAGACGGTGGCCGTTGGCCCTGGCCCTGGCCAATGCATCGGCGACATCGTGCGTGGCGCGGTCGGGATCGCCGAACGGACGCGCTTCGGGGTGCCCCGGCGCGGCGGTCGGTACGGCGGGTGCGCTGGTATCCGCGATCGCTGGCTGCAGCGAAAAGGCGATCGCCGCCGCGACGCCCGCCAGCGCGACCTTCATGCCGCCGCTTTCGCCTCGTCCGTCGCCTCGATCTCGGCCGCCTTGGCTTCGACCAGATGGACGATATGCTCGATCATGTCGGCATCCTGGACGTGGTGGTCAGTGACCCCCGACAGATAGACCATGTGCTTGCCGTTGCCGCCGCCGGTAATGCCGATATCGGTCTCGCGCGCTTCGCCCGGCCCGTTCACGACGCAGCCCAGCACCGACAGCGACATCGGCGTGCGGATATGCTGGAGCCGCTCCTCCAGCGCCTGGACGGTGCGGATGACGTCGAAACCCTGGCGCGCGCAGCTCGGGCACGACACGACGCGGACGCCGCGATTGCGGATGCCCAGCGCCTTCAGGATCTCGAACCCCACGCGCACTTCGTCCTCGGGCTCGGCCGAAAGCGAGACGCGGATCGTGTCGCCGATCCCGTACCAGAGCAGGCTGCCGATCCCGATCGCCGACTTGACCGTGCCGCCGACAAACCCGCCGGCCTCGGTGATGCCGAGATGCAGCGGGCAATCGACGGCTTCGGCGAGCTGCTGATAAGCGGCAACCGCGAGGAACAGATCGCTGGCCTTCACCGCGACCTTGAATTCATGGAAGTCGCGGTCCTGGAGCAATTTGATGTGATCGAGCGCGCTTTCGACCAGCGCGTCGGGGCACGGCTCGCCGTACTTTTCGAGCAGGTCTTTCTCCAGGCTGCCGGCATTGACGCCGATACGGATCGCGCAGCCATTGGCGCGCGCGGCGTTGACCACTTCGTTCACGCGTTCGGCCGAGCCGATATTGCCCGGGTTGATGCGCAGGCACGCGGCGCCGGCATCGGCCGCTTCGAGCGCACGTTTATAGTGGAAATGGATATCGGCGACGATCGGCACGCGCGACGCGCGGACGATCTGCTTGAGCGCCGCGGTCGATTCGACGTCGGGACACGACACGCGGATGATGTCGACGCCGGCGTCCTCGCAACGGCGGATCTGGTCGATTGTCGCTTTCGCGTCGCTGGTCGGCGTATTGGTCATCGTCTGGACGGTGACGGGCGCGTCGCCGCCAACGGGGACGTTGCCAACCATGATCTGACGGCTCTTGCGGCGCGTGATGTCGCGCCAGGGTCGGACTGACATTCGAAATCCTCTTTGGTCGCCCGCCATATAGCGACGTGAGACCCGCGCGGGTACCCTTATCCTGGGATGTAGCTACATTTGGCCTGAGCGGGGTGGCTAGCCCCCAATCCCTCCAGCCGGCGGCGGAAAAGCGGCGACAACACCCATTTTGAGCAACCGAGGTTTCATCCGCGATAACCTTTTGGTCAGGCCCGATCCAGTATTGACCCGCGTCAACTCGGACACGAACGGCGCCAATGACTCCCCAGCGACGACATTATGGCCTGGACTGGCTCAGGATCGGCGCCTTCGGTCTGCTGATCGTGTACCATGTCGCCATGGTCTTTTCGACATGGGACTGGGTGATCAAATCGCCGGTCACCTATCACGAACTGACCGCGCCGATGGCCCTGTTGACGCCGTGGCGGTTGCCGCTGCTGTTCGCGGTGTCGGGCTTTGCCAGTCGCAAGCTGTTCGCCAAGTCGGGCGACGTCCGCGCCTTTACCGATTCGCGCAATCGCCGGCTGCTGATCCCCTGGGGGTTCGCGATGGTCGCGCTGATTCCGCCCGAAATGTGGGTCAGGGCGCGCGAACAGGGCTATCCGGGCAGTCTGCTCCACTTCTGGGTGACCGATTATTGGAGCGTCACCCCAGTTTACGGCCATGGTTTTCCGAGCTGGGAGCATCTGTGGTTCGTGGCCTATCTATGGGCCTATACGATGGTGCTTGCGGCACTGCTGATCGTGCCGGGCTGGAATGCCGACCGGCTGACCCGCGCCGCCGACCGGCTGGCATCGGGCACCCGTTTGCTCTGGGTGCCGATCGCCGGGCTGGTGCTACTCAAAGTGTCGGTCATGTTCGTCCTTTCCGAAAAGCAGGGCCTGTTCACCGACTGGAACGCACATTTCGCCTATTTCCCGATCTTCCTGTTCGGCTTCGCGCTGGGTGGGGAAAGCAAGCTGTGGCCGGTGATCGCGCGCCTGCAATGGCCGGCGGTAGGGGTCGCGCTGGTGGCGGGGCTCACCGTCGTCTGGATCGAACTTGCCTATGAAGGGCACAATGTCCCGCCGCACGCCACCATGATGCTCGACCGCGCGGCACGTCTGACGATGGCGTGGAGCATGATGTTGGTGCTGTTCCAGCTCGCGACGCGCTTCCTCGATCACGATCACAAATGGCGCGCGCCGCTCGCCGAGGCAGTGTTCCCGCTCTATATCGCGCACCATCCGGCGATCATCATGCTCGCCTGGTACACGCTGCCGCTGCACCTCAACCCGTTCGTCGAGTTCGCGCTGATCCTGGCCGGCACCTTGTCGTTCGCGGTCAGCTTCTACCTGATCGGCCGCGAGATCGACTGGATGCGGCCGTTGATCGGCCTCAGTCCACGATCAGTCCGCCGGACGGTAGCGCCGGCTTCCGCGTAGCATCACGCCCGACGCCAGCTCGACGGTGAAGTCGCCCGACTTGTCGGTCTCGATCCGGCGGATCGCCGCGCGGCGCACCAGCCGGCCGCGATGGATGCGCAGGAACGCGTCGCCCAATTCGGCCTCGACCGCCGCCAGCGTGGCGCGATGGAGGAGCGTGCGCGGGCCCCAGGCGATCTCGACATAATTGCCCGCCGAGGCGATCGACTCGATCTCCTCGACCGGCACGACGTGCGTGACCGCACCATCCGCTACCGCGAGTGTCCGGGGCGCTTGCGAGGCGTCGGACGGCGTGGTCGCTGCACGAGCGATCAGCCATTGCGCCAGCGCAAACAAGCCGACGAACTGCAGATAGGAACCGATATCCTTACGATATTCGTAGAGGGGCTTGTTCTCGATCCCGTCGAAGAATTGGTACGTCCCGGAGCTGGTCGCCGCGTAGTAGAAGTGCCGTAGCCCGACCATCAACAGCACGTGCCAGCCCGACGCGATCAGGCTGCCGATCACCAATGCGATCCCGACCGCCACCCACGAAAAACGCGGCGGCCGGAGATGCTTCACCGCCAGCCAGATGACCGGCCAGATCGTGAGCCACGCGATCATGCTGGTCCATTCCCACGACCACACCAGATCAGGACGCAGGAAGTGCCCATTGGCGCGCAGGTCGCTGAGCGACGACTCGGCATTGGCGAACATGATCACGACAACGATGAGCAGAAACCCGGCGGCCAGCCCGAGCGCCAGCTTGCGCTGCGTCCCGTTCATCCCGCGCCACCCGCCGCTCGTCCCAGCCACTATTTCGATCGTCCCCGTGAAGCCGCCTTCCGACCCTCTCCGATACCGGCCCCGGCGGGCGCCGACTAGCCGTCACCGCGTCGCAAGGAACGGAGGCGAACAATGGAACGGCATTACGGAATGGACTGGTTGCGGGTCGGGGCGTTCGCGCTCTTGATCTTCTATCATATCGGCATGGTGTTCGTGCCCTGGGGATTCCACATCAAGACCGCGCGGCCGATGGACTGGGTGGAAATCCCGATGCTGCTGACCAACCCGTGGCGGCTGACCCTGCTGTTCGTCGTCTCGGGCTATGCCAGCCGCGCCTTGCTGTCGAAATCGGCGGAGATCGGCGGGTTCCTCAAGAACCGCACGTCGCGGCTGCTGATCCCGCTCGCGTTCGGCATGGCGGTGGTCGTCCCGCCGCAGACCTGGGTCCAGCTGGTCGGGCAGAATGGCTATGGCCAATCCTATCTCTGGTTCCTGGCGCACGATTATTTCCGCTTCGGCAAGCTCGACGGCGTCGTCATGCCGACCTGGAACCATCTGTGGTTCGTCGCCTATCTCTGGGTCTACACGCTCGCCCTGGCGGTGCTGTCACTCGTCCCCGGTGCGGACCGGTTACAGGCGATGTTCGACCGCGTGTTCGGCGGCGGCCGCGCCGTGCTGCTGCCCATCATCTTCCTGCTGGTCACGCAATTCTGGCTGTTCCATCGCGACGACGACACCCACGATCTGTTCGGCGACGGACTGGCGCATCTGCAATATTTCCCCGCCTTCCTGTTCGGGTTCGGGCTCGCCGCGTCGCACAGCGCGATGGCCGGACTGTCTCGCTGGTGGAAGGCGTCGGCGGCAGCGTCGATCGCCTGCTATGCGGTGATGGCGGGGCTGCTGGTCACCTATCCGGACTTCAGCTTTCCCACGCACGACGTGACGATCGTCTTCCGCCTGGCGCGCGAGATCGACACATGGATCGCGATCGCCGCGCTGATCGGAATCGCCGAGCATTTCCTCAACCGCGATCACGCCTGGCGCACGA
>DASVNU010000291.1:0-9522 GCA_036383655.1 Sphingomonas sp.
CGGATCGTGATTGAGCGCGGTCAGCATGATCGAGATCTGGTTGCCCTTGGGCACGGTGACCCCGCCCAATTCCATATCCTCGGGGGCGATCCGGTCGGTCGAGAAGATCGGCGGACTGAAGCGGATTCCCTCATCCACGGCGCCGGCAATGAGCGCGGGATTGGCGCGGATGCGCGCCCAGCTGTCGCCGACGGTAAGGATGCTCCTCAGCATCGTGCCGAGGACGTCGGTCGTCGTCTGGTTGCCGGCGATCAGCAGCACCTGGGCATTGTCGATGATCTCGGCGTCGGTCAGCCGCTGGCCGTCCTGCTCGGCCGCGATCATCGCGGTGAGGAGATCGTCGCCGGCGAGGCCATCGGCGCGCCGCGCCGCGACCTCGCCGGCAAAGAGCTTGTAAAGGCTGGCGGCGGCGGCGGCGCCCTCCTGCTTCACCTCGGGCGGCGCCAGCGGGTTGAGGCTTCCGGCGATCATCTGATCCGACCAGATCTTGAAATCGCCGTGATGGCTGGAGTCGATGCCGAGAATTTCGGCGATGGTGATCGTGGGCAACGGCCGCGCGATCGCCTCGATGAAGTCGAAGCCACTGCCGGGGATCGCCGCGATGAGCTGGCGGCAGAGGCCGGCGACGCGCGGGCGGAAGCGCTCGATCCGCTCGGTGTTGAAGGCACGGCCGATCAGCGAGCGCACGCGCTTGTGCTGCGGATCGTCCATGAAGGTGATCGGCGGATCCTTCGACAGATCCTCGCCGCGCAGGCGCCGCGTGGAGGTCGGCAGCGTCTTGGCCGGATCGGTCGGCAGCGTGCGGTCGGCGAGCACCTTGCGGCCGACGTCCGCCGACAGCACGACATAGTCCCTGAGCACGCCGTCCTTGTAGACCGGGCAGCGCGCCCGTGCGCCGCCCAGCACCGCATGCGGATCGTTGCGGAAGGTCTCGGATAGACTGGTCAGATCGATGCCGCGCGGCAGATCGTCCTGGGGCTGGGAGGCCATGCGATTAATCCTTCGAAATCAGGTGAGCGGTTGGAGGTTGAGCAGCTGCTTGGCGAGCGCGAGGAGGCCGACGTCGCTTGCCGGCTCACCCCGGACCGCGGCCTCGATCTGGCGGTGGCGCGTCTCGATCTCTTCACGATATTCGGGGTGAGTGATGACGTAGAAACGGCCTTCGGCGAGCGCGTCGAACGCCTGATCGGCGACCGACTTGGCCGAAATCCCGTTGCCAACGAACGACCGGGTGAACTCCCGCTCGGCGGGCTCGGCGCTGGTGAGCCCCTTGGCAATGCCGGCGGGCGCGTTGCGGTCGGCTTCGGTAATGTTGGTGGCGACGCTGCCGGGGCACAAGGCGGCAACGTGCATGCCATGCGCGCGCAGCTCGTGTGCGAGCGTTTCCGAAATGGCGAGCACGGCGTGCTTGGACGCGGAATAGACCGCCGAGGTGCCGGGCGAGCAGATCAGGCCGGTGACCGAGGCGGTGTTGAGGACGGCGCCCTTCTGACCGCTGGCGATCATCGCGGGAACGAAGAGGCTGATCCCATAGCCGAGCCCGAGCACGTTGACGCTGATCGTCCAGCGCCAGTCCTCCGGCGTCGCGGCGCTCGCCGGCGCCTTCCAGGCGACGCCGGCATTGTTCACCAGCAGAAAGGGCGCGCCGTGCTCAGCCAGCACCGCGGCGGCGACGGCCTTATATTGGTCGAGGTCGGAGACATCGAGCCGGTAGGTCGCGACCTCGGCGCCTTGCGCGCGCAAGCCTTGGGCGGCGGCGCTCAACGCGCCCTCCTCGATATCGGCGATCAGCAGCTTCATGCCTTCGGCGGCGCAGCGCTCGGCAAGCGCCAGACCGATGCCGCTTGCCCCGCCGGTGATGAACGCCGTCTTGCCTCGAAACTCCATGGATATCCTGCTCCTGTTGTGTTGCCGGCTGGGTTCGACTCGCTCGACCGACATCATTACTAGTCTATATAGACTATTTTAAACCGTACACTCAAGCCAGATCGCGATGCGGGGCCTGCTTCGCCTTCACATGTGCTCCGTCATAGGCCCTAGCCTGCGCACGGAAGCATCTGTCGGCGGAAATCCGATGGGTCAGGTCGGACTATTACTGAGGCGGAGTGTAATAGAGCGCGCGGCTTCCCGGATCCCGCTTGATCCGGCCGATCTCGTTACGGGCGATCATGCGCAGATGAACCTCGTCGGGCCCGTCGACAAAGCGCAGCGCGCGCGCCCAGCCGAGGAATCCGGCGAGCGGCGTGTCGTTGGTGAGCCCCATCGCCCCGAACACCTGGACCGCCCGGTCGATGACTCGAGTCTGGAGGCCGGCAGCGACGACCTTGATCGCCGAGACGTCGATCTTGGCGGCCTTGTTGCCTTCGCGATCGAGGCGCGAGGCCGCGCGCAGCACGAGGAGGCGGGCCTGGTCGATCTCGATCCGCGACAGCGCGATCCAGTCCTGGATATTGGCGTAATCAGAGAGATGGCGGCCATAGACGCGCCGTTCGAGCGCGCGCTCGCACATGAGGTCGAGCGCCAGTTCGCACTGACCGATCGTGCGCATACAGTGGTGAATGCGGCCCGGCCCCAGCCGCGCCTGCGCCAGCGCGAAGCCCGCGCCTTCCTCGCCCAGCAAATTGGTGACGGGGACGCGCACGTCGCGGTACAGGACTTCGCAATGGCCCTCGACCGCGAGATGGTTGAGCACCGGCACATTGCGCACCACGGTGAGGCCCGGCGTATCCATCGGTACGAGCACCATCGAATGGCGCTCATGCGGCGAGGCATCCGCATCGTCGTTGGTGATCCCCATCACGATCGAGACCGTGCACAGCGGATGAAGCGCGCCGGTGGTGAACCATTTGCGGCCGTTGATGACGTAATGATCGCCTTCGCGTCGGATACTGGTTTGGAGGTTGGTCGCGTCGGCCGAGGCGACATCGGGCTCGGTCATCGCGAAGCAGGAGCGGATCGCGCCCGCCAACAAAGGCGTGAGCCAATGCTCGCGCTGTTCCGGGGTCGCGAAGAGGTGCAGCAATTCCATATTGCCGGTGTCGGGCGCCGAGCAATTGAACACCTCCGCCGACCAGGGCATGCGTCCGATCTGTTCGGCCAGCGGCGCGAATTCCAGATTGGTGAGCCGTGTGCCGGGTTCGTCGTCGCGCAGCGCCGGAAGGAACAGATTCCATAGACCCTCGGCGCGCGCCAACTCCTTGAGCGGCTCCATGATCTCCGACGGAAAGCGTCCTTTCTCGGTCTCATGCGCCCAGGCGCGGTTTTGCGGGAGGACATAGGCGTCGAGGAACGCGTTCATGCGCCCCCTCAATTCCTCGACGTGCGGCGAATATTCGAAATCCACGGGATCAGTCCTTCAGCGGAATGTGGGTCAGGAGACATGCTCGACGGCGAGCCGGGCGAAGCGGCCGGCGAGGCGGCCGACGTCCGAGGCATTGTCGGCGCTCGCGGTGCCCGCCCGCGCACGCGCCGCGATGCCTTCGAAGATCACCGCCAGGCGGAAGAGCGAGAAGGCGAAGTGGAAGGGCTCGACCGTGAAGACCCGTCCGGCGCCGGCATGATAGCGGGCGAGATAGTCGTGCTCGGACGGGATGCCGAGCGCGGCGAGATCGAGATCGGCGATGCCCATATAGTCGGCGGCACCGAGGTGCCAGCCGAGCGCGCTATAGGCGACGTCGGCGGCGGGGTGGCCGAGCGTCGACAGTTCCCAGTCGAGCACGCCCACCACTTTGGGCTCGGTCGGGTGGAACATGAGATTGCCGATGCGGAAGTCGCCATGCGCGATCGTGGTCACGTCGCTTGCCGGAATATGCCGGGGCAGCCAGTCGATCAGGAAGTCGATATCGGCCGATGCCGCTCCGCCCGCCGCCGCCCATTGGCGGGTCCAGCGTCCGACCTGACGCTCGAAGAAGTTGCCGGTCCGACCATAATCGGCAAGACCGCGCGCGGCCCAGTCGATGCCGTGCAGCGCCGCCAGCGTGTCTGCCATGGCGAGATACATCGCGCGGCGGTCCGCGGGTCGGACATCCGGCAGCGAGGGATCGTTGAACACGCGGCCCTCGATCCTCTTCATGAGATAGAAGGGCGTGCCGATCACCGAGGCGTCGCCGCAATAGGCGAGGACTTCCGGCACTGGCACGCCGCTGTCGGCGAGCGCGGCCATGATGCGATATTCGCGATCGACGGCATGGGCGGAGGGCAGCGCGTTGGGCGGCTGCTTGCGCAGCACCATGCGGCGCGCGCCCTGGGTCAGGAAGAAGGTCGGATTCGACTGGCCGCCGGGGATCGACTCGATTCCGATCTCACCCCGAGCGTCGGGAAGCGTCGCGTCGAGATAGCGCTCGAGAGCGGCTTTCATGGGCATCCTTTCATCAGTGGCTATCTCTGGTCTATGATGACTTGTTTTTGTCCGAAGACGGACAAATTATCTATTGATTACATTAAGTTACTATGACGAAATGTGGCATCTTGGGTAGAACGGGGACATACAAACCACTTTTCATCTAATATTTATACGTGTAGTTAGTATGCGGTCTGGGGTAAAGAGCGTTCCTCGAACGACAGGGTAAATCCTGCGAACGCCGCTCCGCCCCGCAGAACGAGCCCAATCAGGAGAGGGAAGTGATCAGAAAGCCGTTGTCAGGAACCGTATCCCGTGTCGCACTGTGCGCGATGGCGGTCGGACTAGCCCCGGGCGCATGGGCGCAGAGCGCGCCACAGGTCCCGGCTCAGCCGGCCGTTCCCGCAAGCGCGGCGCCCACGGATACCAACTCCACGAATGCCAACATGGCCGGCGACATCATCGTCACGGCGCAGAAGCGCAGCGAGCGGCTGCGCGATGTCGGCATGTCGATCCAGGCGATCACTCCCCAGGCGCTGTCCGATGCCGGCATCGCCAGCCCCAAGGACCTGGTCAAGATCGTGCCGGGCTTCTCGAGCAGCAACACGCCGTTCGGCACCAGCACCTTCACGCTACGCGGCATCGGCTTCCAGGAAACGTCGCTCGCGGCCGGCCCTACCGTCACCGTCTATACTGATGAAGTGCCGATCCCGTTCTCGCCCGAAACCGCAGGCGTCGCGATGGACCTGGAGCGCGTCGAGGTGCTGAAGGGGCCACAGGGCACGCTCTATGGCCAGAACTCGACCGGCGGCCTGGTCAATTTCCTTTCGGCACGCCCGACCGACCGGCTGTCTTATGGTGGGCGGATCAGCGTCGATAATTTCGGCGGCGTCGAGGGCGAGGGCCATGTGTCGGGCGCCATCACCGATACGCTCAAGGCGCGGGTCGCGTTCAAGTTCAACGAGGGAGGCGCCTGGCAGAAAAGCTATACGCGCGACGCGAAGCTCGGCGACAACAACCTGCTGAACGGCCGCGTCATTCTCGAATGGGAGCCGTCGAGCAAATTCCACGCGACCTTCACGCTCAACGCCTGGCGTGATCATGGCGAGACCCCGGCGCCGCAATTCTTCGGCGCGGCGCTCAGCAGCCCGGCGGCAGCGCCGCTCGTCGCCTTTTTCGGTTCCTATCAGGGCTATAATTTCCTGACCTATCCGGCAGCCCCGCACAACAATCGCTATGTCGACTGGGATGCCAACACCGATTTCCACCGCCGCAATTCATTCGTGAACCCGGTGCTGCGTCTCAAATACGACCTCACATCCGACATCAGCCTGACGTCGATCACCTCCTACCAGCATTTCAAGCGCGACCAGCCGGTCGAGGGCGATGGCACGGCGCTCACCGATCTCACCACGATCCAGCGCGGCGACGTCAAGAGTTGGTATCAGGAACTGAGGCTCGGCGGCACGTTCGGCGGCAGGGGAAGCTGGCTGATCGGCGGCAATTACGAGCACGACAAGGTGTTCGACCAGTTCCATCTCGTCGATCCGATCGGATCGCAGGGCTTTATCGGCCAGCCGTTCGTCTGCAATCTCGGGCTGGGCGTGCCGTGCAGTGGCCTGTACCACCTGACCGGCAACTTCGTGCAGAGCGACCAGCGGATCGCGACCAGCGCGGTTTTCGCCAATGTCGAATATCCGCTCACCGACAGGCTGACGGTACAGGCGGCCGTCCGCTACACCCGCGCCATCCGCAACTTCACCGGCGGCGCCTTCGACGGCAGCGACGGGCAGACGGCGGCGCTGTTTACCGACATCCAGAATACGCTGCGCTACTTCAACGGTCTGCCGCCGAGTGGCCAGGTAATCGGTCTCAAGGACTGCTTCTCGTTCGGCGCCGCACCCACCTACACGATGGGTTGCCGTACCGATCGGCTGAGCGAGAGCAACGTCAGCTGGCGGGCGGGCCTCAACTACAAGGTCAATCCCGACACGTTGCTCTACGCCAATGTCAGCCGCGGATATAAAGCGGGCAGCTTCCCCACCGTGGTCAATTCGCTCCAGTCGGAGATGGATCCGGTCACCCAGGAAAAGCTCACCGCGTACGAAGCGGGCATCAAGACGAGCCTGGCCGACCACACGCTCGATCTGACGCTCGCGGGCTTCTATTATGACTATCGCAACAAACAGACGCTGACGCGTTTCGTCGATCCGCTGTTCGGCGTGCTGCTCAAGCTCGGCAATATTCCGAAATCGCGCGTCGTCGGCTTCGAGGCGGCGGTGTCGTGGCGCCCGATTCCCGGCCTCTCGATCAGCCCGATGATATCCTACACCGACAGCAAGGTGCTGGATGACTTCATGAGCTATGATTATCTCGGCAATTCGGTCAATCTGAAGGGGTCGCCGTTCCCGCTGGCGCCACGCGTCCAGGGCGCGCTCGACACGCAATATCGCTGGCAGCTCGGGTCGTCGGTAAAGGCGTTCCTGGGCGGCAATCTGACCGTTCAGGGCGTCACCCATACAGGTCTCGTCCCCAACAGCGTCGAGCGGGTGCCGCCCTATGCGTTGCTCGATCTGCGTGCCGGCATAGAGACCGGGAGCTGGCGCTTCAGCGTCTGGGCCCGCAACGTCACCGACAAATGGTATTGGAACTCGTCGACCCGCATCAATGATGCCCTGGTGCGTCAGGCCGGAACGCCGCGCACGATCGGCGTGACGCTGGGCTTCGATTATTGACGTCAGGAGCGGCTGACGGGGTTATCTCCGTCAGCCTGTCCGACGCGCCTCCCGCCTGTCCTGCGCGCATTCCGCCGGGAGAAGGTCGCTCCACGGCGTCGCGGATCACCATGGCCGCCATCAATAGACGGTCGGTCTTTGGAGACTTTTCAAGTCATATTAGACCATGAATTGCTCATACCATCAGGCACTCACAACGATTTACCAAAATTAAGTAGTCTATATTGACTAATTATAATTGTATGTGAGAATGGCCACAGGCCGTCCGGTAATGCTGGTCGAGTCGCTTCGTTGTCCATCGGGATGGACCCCAAGTCGTTGATCGGCGCGGTGGTTCGGGCAGTGGATTCGGCGGCCATACAACATAATTCTGGGTGAGGATTGCTTATGGAACAGGTGCGAAAGCGCGCGATGGCGTGCGCGCTCATGACGTCGATTTCCGCAATCGGTGCCGTCATCAATCCGCCGGCCGCCATAGCGCAGGCGATCGGCAATTTCCCGCCGATCGAGACCGGCATCACGCTTCCCAAGGACGAGGCGTCGCACCGGCAACCCGCCGAATGGTGGTATATGACGGGCTTTCTCGAAGGCACCGATCCCGCCGGAGGCAAGCACAGCTACGCTTACGAGCAGGTCATTTTCCAGATAGCGGCGGTGGCGGGCCTGCCGCCGGTCTATGACGCCCATCTGGCGATCACGGATCTGACCCGCGGTACCTTCCGCTTCGAAAAGCGTGTGCTGCCGGGGCCGTTCACCACATCGGCCAACCGCTTCGATCTCAACATCGCTGGTTTCCAGATGGGCGGATCGATGGGCAGCTATTATGCCAAGGGCAACCTCGCCAGCCTCGAATATGGGATCGACCTCAGCGTGCAGGCGACGCAGGGGCCGACCCTGAACGGCGTCAACGGCGTCGAAAGCTACGGCACCTGGCGCTCGCCTTATTATTCCTTCAACGTCAACCAGACGAGCGGCATCCTCTGGGATCATGGTGTGCCGATCAATGTCACCGGCACCACCTGGTACGATCACGAATGGGCGACCGGCGCGCCGGGCCAGGCCGACAGCGGCTGGACCTGGTTCGGCGTCTCGATGGACAATGGGACGCAATATAACCTCTCCTTCTTCATGAAGGGCGACGGGTCGATCGACCATATCATCGGCGTCAAGACCGCCAATGGCGCCTATGCGCCCATCCCGGAAAACCAGATCGGCCTCGAACGGATCGGTAGCTGGAAGAGCTCGCACACCGGCTACACTTATCCCGCGAGCTGGAAGGTGACGCTGCCGGACGGCGCGATCAACATCATGCCGATGGTCCAGGACGCCGAGCTGTACGCGCCGCTCACCCAGAAATTCTATTACGAGGGTCCGGCGGGGGTGACGGGCACGCTTGGTGGCCAGCCGGTCACGGGCAAGGCCTTCGCCGAGATGAATCCATGGGGCGTCGACTGGGGTGTCAGAATCCTGCCCTGACGCGGCCGGTCCGTTCGATCCGCATGAGCAGGACATTGCAGCATCATCACAGGAGAGAAGAATGAAGGGCGTTTCCTATCGTAAACTGCTCGCTCGAGTGGGCGGCCTCCTGATGGCGGGCGCCATGCTCGCCGGCGGATCCGCCATGCCGGCCCATGCGCAGAGCTTCGAGCAGCCCGCGCCGGTCGTGCTGCCGAAGGACGAGAGCGCACACCACAGCCAGCTCGAATGGTGGTATTTCGTCGGCCATCTCTATGGCACCGACCCGAGCGGCGCGAAGCGCGAATATGGCTTCGAGGTCACGGTATTCCAGCTGTGGGCGCTGCCGCTCGGTCCCGCGACCTATTCGTGGCATTTCGCGGTCACCGACGTGAACAACAAGCTCCACCGCGTCGAGGAGCGCGTCAAGGTGGACAATATCCCGGGCCAGACCGGCAGCTTCGCCTTCGCCAACAACGACTGGTCGGTCAGCGGCTCGCAACAGAATTACGCGATCAAGGCGATGCTTTCGGACGGCCGCTTCGGCATCGATCTCACCACCAGCAGCCGTATTCCCTTCGCCATCCATGGCGGCAACGGCGTCGTCGACTATCGCCCGATCGGCAAGACCTCGGCTTATTATTCGTCGACCGCGCTCGATACGGTCGGCACGATCTACGACGATGGCGTGCCGATCCGGGTGACGGGCATCTCCTGGCAGGACCGGCAGTGGTTCAACAAGGGCACCGTCTTCGACCAGGGTGGCTCGTTCTTCGGCGGCGGCTGGAACTGGTTCGCCATGCAGCTCGATAACAACACCCAATATATGCTCTATTATCTGCAGGACCCGCTGACCGGCGCCATCACCAACAAGTTCGGCACGCGGGTTACCAACGGCGTCACGTCGCCGATCGCCGGATCGCAGATGGACCTGCAGGTCCTCTCGACCTGGCGCAGCCCGACCACGGGGTACAATTATCCATCCAAATGGAA
>DASVNU010000292.1:0-3456 GCA_036383655.1 Sphingomonas sp.
CGCGCCTATCTCGAGACCAATTGCGCGCATTGCCACAACCCGCAGGGCGCGGCGTCCAACTCGGGGCTGTTCCTCGGTTGGGACGTCGCCGATCCGGTCGCGCGCGGCATCGCCAAGCGCCCGGTCGCCGCCGGGCGCGGCAGCGGCGACCGCGATTTCGATATCGACCCGGGCAGGCCCGAGGATTCGATCATCCTCTATCGCATGGCCTCGACCGATCCCGGCATCGCCATGCCCGAACTCGGCCGCGCCACCACGCATGACGAGGCGATCGCGCTGCTCAGCCAATGGATCCTGGGCATGAAAGCGACTCGCGACTGAGTTCGCCCATGATCTGAACGCCGCCGCGCGACGAGCCGGCGGCTGATCGCGCCGTCGCCACGCTTGAACCGCGGCCCGCCATCCGGCCTGTGCCCGGAAACGGACAAATTGCCGCCGTGTTACGACCAAGCAGGGTCGCGGAATTGGTAGCGCCACAAGGGTCAGCCAAACTGTCCCAGTGACAAACTTGTGCGACAAATCAGGCCTAGCCCGGTCCCGGCACGACGAAGGGGATGACATGGCGGCTGGCGGCGGCCGGAATTTCGAGCGGGCGGGATGTTGATGGCCCGCAGTGACAGCGCCGCGACCGAGCGGCGCGAAAAGCCGTTCCTCGCGCGTCGCGTGCCACTGTGGACATTGGTGCTCGCCGCCAATCTCGGGCTGATCCTGACCGTCGCGGTCGCGGCACTCGCCCGCAGCGCGGAGAAGCACGGCAAGCTGGGCGCAGCGGCAGTGCAGATCGCCGAAATCCCCGACACGATCGGTGATTGGTGGAAAGGTGCCGCGCCGTTCGCCGCGCCGCCCTACCAAAAACTGCCCGCCGGGTTCCGGCGCAACACGCTGCGGTCGTTCGTCGACCCCGGCTATGCGCTGATCACGCCCTATGACACCAGACGCGGTCGCGCGACGATCCAGCTGATCCGGCTGTCGGACGGCAAGATGCTCAAGGAATGGCTGCCCGACGTCGCCGCGATCAACGCGCGATCGCATTTCCATTCGGCGATCGTCGATCTCTATCGCGACAAGAGCGTCGATCGCATGCGGCCGATGCACCCGATGCTGCTCGGCAATGGCGATCTCCTGATCCACGACAACACGCCCCTGGCGCGGATCGACGGCTGCGGCCGGCCGCGCTGGGTGATCGACGGCATCTTCCACCATTCGCTCGAACGCGCGGCTGACGGGACATTGTGGATTCCCTATCGCCTGGCGCGATCCAACGTCCCCGGGGTCGGCGCGAAATTCGCCGATGAGGCGCCGGCGCAAATCGACGAGCAGGGCCGGCTGATCCGCGTCGAGCGGCTGATCGAGATTCTCGACCGCAACGATCTTGGCGGGCTGTGGCGCGGGCGGCCGTATGAGGAGGATCCGTTCCACCTCAACGATATCGAGCCGGTGCTGAGCTCGGGCCCCTATTGGCGGCAAGGCGACCTGATCCTGTCGCTGCGCAACATGTCGCTGATCGCGCTCTATCGACCGTCGACGGGCCGCATCCTGTGGACCCGCGCGGGGCCGTGGTCGGCGCAGCATGACGTCTCGATCCTCGACGACCACCGCATCATGGTGTTCGACAATCATGTCAGCTGGGGCGCCGCCGGGCGCCGCGTCGACGGCAACAGCCGGTTGCTGATCTATGATTTCGCTACCGACAAGCTGACCTCGCCGCTCGCCAATACCTTTGCCCGGCGGGGCATCCTGACCGCCACCCAGGGCCGCGCCACGCCGCTGTCGAACGGCGATGTGATGGTCGAGGAAACCGAGCGCGGCCAGCTGATGCGCATCGCACCCGACGGCAGCCTGCGCTGGCGTTACGTCTCCGCCGATCCCTCCGGCCGCCGCTTGTGGCTGAGCTGGAGCCGCTATCTCGACCCCAATGATCGCGGGGTCCTTTCCGCCGTCAAGGCAGCCACCACCAGGGAGCAATGCACATGACCCCCCACCGCATCTCCGCGCTGACCGGCGCGATCCTGCTGACGACGATCCCGGCGATCGCCCAGGCCTATAGCGGCCCCGGGGTCGGACTCGGCGCGATCGGCGTCGTGCTCGGCATCGTCGGCTCGGTGTTCCTGATGACCGTCTCGCTGATCTGGTATCCGGTCAAGCGCCTGATCCGCGGCCTGCGCCAGCGCCCGGCGTCGCCGCCTCGGCCGCGCGACAGCCAGGCGTGATGGGCACGATCGCGCCGATATTGCTGCTGCTCGCCGCGATCGTCACGGCGGGCGAACTCGCGCGCCGGCTGCACATCATCCCGCGCTTCGCTTCGCTCGCCATGCTCGGCCGGCGGGCCGGCGCGGTGCTCGCACGGCGCGGCGTGTCGGACCATCTGAAGGAACGCGCGACGCGCATCCTGGCGGGCCGCATGATGGCGTCGTCGCTGACCGCGGGCGGCATCCTGGCGCTGGTGATCGCGCCGGTCGTGCTGTTGCTCCTGATCGACGGGACCTTGCCGCTCGGCGTGCGCGCCGCCTTTTTCGACTGGCAGGCACGGGGCCTGCTGCTTTCCGTGAGTCTGATCTATGTCTTCGCCCGATGGCGCCTTGGCCGGCGGCGGCTACAGCCGCGCTGACCGGCTGCTCCACCGCCTGGCGATGAACCCGGCGGTGCTCGACCTCTCGTTCGATCTCGAACGCGCGCGTTATGGCGCCGCCGCCCGTGCGCGCGACGGCGGGGCGCCGCTGTTTGTCACCGGGCTGGGGCGCGCCGGCACGACGATCCTGCTTCGCCTGCTCCACGACAGCGGCCAGTTCGCGTCGCTCACCTATCGCGACATGCCGTTCCCGCTCGCGCCCAACAGCTGGCGGAAAATGAGCAAGCGCTCGCGCCACGACCTGGTGGCGCGGGAGCGCGGCCATGGCGACGGCATCGCGCATGATCTCGACAGCCCGGAGGCGATCGAGGAAGTGTTCTGGCGGACGACCGAGGGCAAGCGCTACATCACGCGCAGCCACGTCCATCCGCACGATCCGCTGCCCGACACCGTCGCCGCATTTCGCGATCTCGTCGCTTTGGTGCGCCATCGCTACGATCGCCCGCGCTATCTGTCGAAGAACAACGCCAATGCGTTGCGGCTCGGCGGGATCGTCGCGGCGTTTCCCGACGCGTTGCTGATCCATCCGTTCCGCGACCCGTTGCAACAGGCGGCGTCGTTGCTCAACCAGCATCGCCGCGCGATCGATCTCGGTCGCGCCGACCGGTTCCGCGCAAGTTACATGCGCTGGCTCGGCCATTACGAATTCGGCCGCAGCCATCGCCCGCCGCTGATCCCCGGCGCGCCCGCCGCGAGCGAGCCGACCGACCGGATCGACTACTGGCTGGCGATCTGGAGCGCGGTGCACCGTTTGTTGCTCGACCAGCCGGCCGAGGTGCGGGCGCGGCAATTGTTCGTCGATTACGACGCTTTGTGCGCGGCGCCGG
>DASVNU010000293.1:0-10242 GCA_036383655.1 Sphingomonas sp.
CAGGCCGGAACATCTGAGGTCGCCTTAGGCGCCGCCGAACTGAAGCACCGCGGCGCCGTCAGCAGACGAGCGCAAGGTCGCTTGCAGCAACTGCGCCTTGCCCGTCGCCGGATTGGTGCGGCGGACAAGGACCCGGCGGCCCAGCGCGCGGTCGAACAGCGACCGCGGCGACAGCAGATTGGCGTCGAGATTCTTCTCCTCGACCCCATCGGGCAGTCCTGACACCAAGGCGCTTTCGGGCAGGATATTGCCCGCGACGCCTTCGAACCGGATCACCGCGGGCCCGGCGGGGATGGTGACCGTGCGCGTCTCGGTGATCAGCGCAAAGCCTTGCGGATAGGAACGGTTGATCGCGCTCTGCGTGCCGCGATTCGGATCGCGATAGAGCGTGACCGACACCTTGTCGGGGCCGGCGGAGGTGATGACCGTCTGCGCGCGCGCCGGCACGACGCCGGCCAGCACGAACAGCAACAGCAAGGCGGCGCGCATCGCGCGGACCCCGCGGTCAGTACCGGGTGTCGAAAGCGACGGTCAGCACGGTCGATCCGTTGGCCGGCACCGTCACATGCCACAGCCGTTCGTCGAGCGAGCGCTGTTCGCCCTTGATCGATTCGCTCGAAACGCGCGTGTCGTGCCAATAGCTGCGGTCGAGCCCGGCCTGGACCAGATCGACGGTGACCGGTTCGGGCCGCGCGTTGGTCACCGTGTAGCTCATCGTCGTGCGCCAATAAGTGACCTCGTCCTCGCGCTCAACGGTCGTAGGCTTGCCGCCGTCGATCGAGACGCGGAATTTCTCGGTCCGCTCCCATTCGCCACTGTTGATCTTCTCGCGCTTTTCGACCGCGGGCTTGATCTTGACGTCGAACGCCTCGCCGGTGCGGATCGCCAGCGTCGATCCCATCGGGGTGTGGTCGATGCGATTCTCGCCGATGAATTGCGGCTGGCCCTTGGCATCGCGGATATAGACGCGGACGGTGCCCGCAGGCAGCGCGTCGCCCAGTCCGCCGTCCTTCGAGCTCGAGAAGCTCAGCACCGTGGCGGCGCTGACCGGGTCGCTCGACGAACCGTACCAGTCGTTGCGATATTGATAGAGCTTTCTGGCGGGGACGCCGCCGACCGACAGAAAGCTGACCTGCTTCTGCTGGTTGGGCGCGATCGTGATGCGATGTCCGACCGGATAGAGATAGAAATCGCCCAGCCGCGCTCGCCCCGAACGCTCGGTACCCGGCAGCGTCCCGGGCGCCATGCCGGCGTTGCCGCTGCCGCCCTGCCCCGGCGCGCCCGCGACCAGGACAGTGTCGGCATTGGTGAAGGCGACATTGTTTTCGTTCTTGAGCGTCACCCAGCCCTGGACGTCGATCGTGCTCTTCGCTTCGTCGAACAAGGCGACATAATCGGCATCCCAGCCGAGCCCGGTCGTCAGATAGCTGAGCGTCCCCGGCCGCGTTCCCGCACCGCTGGCATCGAGCGAGATCGACAAGGTCGGCCTTGCGCGCAGATTGGGCGGCAGCGAATCGTAGACCACGCGCACCGGCAGTCCGTCGTCGCGCAGCACCTCGATGTTGGTGCCGATCTGGAGCACCACGCCGCCGTTGGTCGCGAGCACCTTGGCGCGCTCGCGCGTCTCGGCACCCGTCGCCGGGTTGGTGCGGACCAGCGTGATGGTCTGGCCGACCGCCTTTTGAATGAGCGCGCTCGGCGACAGCAGATCATAGTCGAAATTCTGCTCGAGGATCGACGCCCCGTCGATCGACAGCCGTACCGTCTCGGGCCGGATGCGATCGGAGACGTCGGGGAATTCCTGGCGGTTGACGCCATTGGCCAGGGTCAGCCGCCGCGTGTCCTGAACCAGCGCCTGACCGTTATTGTAGATCGTGACCGAGACATCGCCCTGCGCCGTGGGCTGCGGCGCGGTCTGCGCCAACGCGGCGCCCGGCGCCAACAACAAGACCGAAACCGCCAATGCGCGCATCTTCATCCCCTTGTCTTGCTTGCGGCAAAGCTAGCGTGTTGGCGGGCGAACGGAAGCTGAAAGATCACCGAAGCCGCGCGGCGTCGTGTCCATTCCGGAGTGATCGCATAAATTGACGCGATCACGCAATTGAGAGCCCATTACTGGAATGGCTAAGAACGAGTGGTTAGCCGTCCGGCAGGTTTTCGGCCAGCTTGGCAAACAGCGGATGGGCGGCCATTAGGTCGTAAAAGCCGATGCCGCAGCTGGGAAAGCTTACGAGTGCTCGAAACAATGATCTCATACGAAGGCAGTCTGCGTTGCCGCTCGGAGCACGCAGAATCCGGGGCGATTGTCATTACCGACGCACCCAAGGACAATCACGGGCGGGGAGAGAGCTTCTCGCCAAGCGAATTGCTGTCCTTGTCTTTGGGAAGCTGCATTCTCAGCATCATGGGTATCGCGGCGCGCGCGATGGACACCGATATTGTCGGTGCAACTGCAACCGTGACGAAGGAGATGGCTAACGCCCCTCGACGAATCGCTCGCATCGCGGTGAGTGTTCGCGTCCCCGGTACCTTCGACGAACGACAGCGCACCAAATTGGAAGCTGCTGCCCATGCCTGTCCTGTCCATAACGTGCTTGGAATAGATGCGCCGATCACGATCGACTGGATAGGCTAACGGTAGCCCGCAGGTGTCGCGGCAGGAGTTCATGGGGTCGATAACTGCCGTCACAGACGCTGATCGCGGCACGTCCTCCCGAAAAACAAAACGCCCGGCGGAACGGATCCGGCCGGGCGTTTCATTCCGTCATCCCAGCGAACGCTGGGATTTCAGGCAATTGAGATACTGCACGAGACCCCAGCTTTCGCCGGGGTGACGGCTGTCATTCGGCGGCGTCGGCGGCCGGTTCGGCCGCGCGGGGCGTGCGGCGGCGGCGCGGCTTGGGGGCCACTTCTTCCTCGCCTTCGGTCCCGGCCGAAATGCCGAGCGACGGCGGCAGCAGCGACGCGTCGAAGGTTTCGCCTTCGCTCGCCTCGACCACCCGCGGTTCGCGGCGCGGACGCAGGCCGCGGCGCGATGGGCGCTCGGCACGGTCCTCGACCGGCTCCGCGGCCGCCACCACCTCGACACCGTTCACGTCGTCGCTGTCGTTGTCGGCATAGCCGTTACCGTTGACGTTACCGCCCGCACTGACATTGGCATTGCCGTTGTAGCGATTGCCACGGTCATCGCGCGATTCGCGATTGCCGCGATCCTGACGATTACCGCGGTCGTCGCGATTGCCACGATCGTCACGATCCTGGTTGCGGGTCTCGCGGCGCGGCTCGGCCTGGATCTCGCGACGTGGCTCCTGGGTTTCACCCTCGGCGCCATCATCCTCGTAACCCTCGTCCTCATCATCGAACGCGTCCTCTCGGCCGCGACGCTGCTGATTCTGATTCGGGTTCTGCTCCTCGAAGCGACTGCGGCTCTCGGCAAGGACGCGGAAATAATGATCCGCGAACTGGAGATAATATTCGGTGTTGACGCGATCGCCCTGACGCTGTGCCTCGGCGGCAAGCGTCTTGTACTTCTCGTAGAGCTGGTTCGCATTGCCCCGCGCGCGGTTGTCGATGCGGTTCCCGTTATTACCGTTGGGATTGCCGCCACCCTGGCGCTGGCCACCACGGCCGCGACGGCGGCCGGCCTGACGATTTATATTCAAAGTCCTGTGGTCCTTGTGTTCAAAACAAACCCGGCCTTGCTCCAAGAGGATGCAAATCCCACGCGCCATCCGCGCCGAACCCGAAATTGGGCGGAGGCGCGAAGGGCCTGTCATGGCCGCCGGACGAGCGGCCTAATGACGATGGATTGGGCAGGCCCGCGATTTCAACGACTTGTCGATTGAGATCGTCTGCCCCTGCGCGCTCAATAGCGGGTGCGGGGCGTTTGTCCAAGAAGAAATATGTAACCGAAGTGTGTCGCTTTCAAGGTGTGGCCACAAGGCAGCGATCGCGTGCCGCCAGATCACGGCGGATCGTGACGCGCAAACCCTGGGCCACCAGCAGCTCGGAGACCATCATCGCTTGGGTCGCGCCGATCTCGATCACCGCCGCGCCGCCGGAGGCGATCAGGCGCGGCAGCTGGGTGGCGATGACGCGATAATCGTCGAGCCCGTCGGGGCCGGCGAACAAGGCAGTGCCGGGTTCGTACTCGCGCACATCGGCCGGCAGCGCTTCGCCCGTACCGATATAAGGCGGGTTGCAGAGGACAAGGTCGAAGCGCTGCTCGATTCCCGTCGCCCAATCGCCGATGCGGAACGACGCGCGATCCGCCAGACCGAGTGATTCGGCATTGCGCAGGGCGTAATCGACCGCCTTGGGCGAGGCATCGACGCCCAGGCCACGCGCCTCGGGCCATTGCACCAGCGCCGCGAGCAGCAAGGTTCCCGGCCCCGTTCCGAGATCGAGGATCGTCGCTGGCGCGCCGCCGGCGAAATGCTCGATCGCCGCCTCGATCAGCGTCTCGCTGTCGGGGCGCGGGATCAGCACGCCGGGGCCGACCGTCAGGCTGATTGTCCAGAAATCGCGCGTGCCGGTGATATAGGCGATCGGTTCGTGCGCCAGGCGGCGCTGGATCAGGTCGCCGAAGGTGGCGGGCGCGGGATCGTCCAGATGGCGCAACAGCAATTGCTCGCGGGTCGCGCCGAGCGCGTGCGCCATCAGCAATTCGGCATCGAGACGGGGAGTGTCGGAGACGGCGGCGAGACGCTGCGTCGCTTCGGCAAGCGAGAACCTCACTCCCCTCCCGCCTGCGGGAGGGGTTAGGGGAGGGCGTGTCACAGACCGCGGGGAGGAAACATGCCCTCCCCTAGCCCCTCCCGTAAACGGGAGGGGAATTTATGCATCGAGGCTCGCCAGGCGCTCGGCTTCGTCCTCGGCGATCAGCGCGCCGATCAGTTCGTCCATATCGCCTTCGAGTATCTCCGGCAGGCGGTGCAGCGTGAGGTTGATGCGGTGGTCGGTCACCCGCCCCTGGGGGAAATTATAGGTGCGGATGCGCTCCGAACGGTCGCCCGACCCCACCATCGCCTTGCGCGTTCCCGACCGCTCGGTCGCCAGCCGCTCGCGCTCGGCTTCGTAAAGCCGCGTGCGCAATACCTTGAGTGCCTTGGCCTTGTTCTTGTGCTGCGATTTCTCGTCCTGCTGGATCACCACCAGCCCGGTCGGCAAATGGGTGATGCGAACCGCCGAATCGGTGGTGTTGACCGACTGTCCGCCCGGGCCCGACGAGCGATAGACGTCGATGCGCAGGTCCCTCGCCTCGTCGATCTGGACGTCGACGTCCTCGGCTTCGGGCAGCACCGCGACGGTCGCCGCGGAGGTATGGATGCGCCCGCCGCTTTCGGTCACCGGCACGCGCTGCACGCGATGGACGCCGCTTTCGAACTTCAATCTGGCGAACACGCCCTTGCCCTCGACCGAGGCGACCACTTCCTTGAACCCGCCCGCTTCGGAGGTGGAAGCGGAAATCAGTTCGACCCGCCAGCCCTGCCCCTCGGCATAACGCTGGTACATGCGGAACAGGTCGCCCGCGAACAGCGACGCCTCGTCGCCACCGGTACCGGCACGGATTTCGAGCATCGCGGCGCGTTCGTCGGCGGCATCGCGCGGCAACAGCGCCAGCGCGAGCGATCGCTCGGCCTGCGGCAGCGTCACGCGGATCTCCTCGATCTCCTCGCGCGCCATCGCCTTCAATTCGCCGTCGGCATTGTCGTCCTCGGCCATGTGGCTGAGCGTCGAGAGTTCGGCGCGCAGCCGCCGCACCTCGCCCGCCGCCTTCGCTACCGGCTCGATCTCGGCATATTCCTTCGACACCTGGACGAAGCGCTCGCCCGACAAATCGCCGGTCGACATCAACGCCGACAATTCGTCGCGCCGCGCCTCGATCTGCGCGATCCGTTCGGGGGAAATCGAGGTCATGCCGACGCTGCCGCGATTCCGTCGGGGCCCTTGGTCAGCGCTATAAACGTGTAGGTAGCGCTGGCGCCCGGAAGCAGCACCTCGGTCAGCTTGCGTTTCGCTTGTTCGCCAGTCTTGAGGTCGCGCACAGCAATCTCGCCCTTGGCCAGTTCATCGTCTCCAACGATGATCGCATGGCTCGCTCCGGCGGCGTCGGCGCGCTGCATCCGCTTTTTCAGATTTCCGCGATACGCCATGTCGCAGTAGATATTACGGCGGCGCAGATCAGCGATCAGGTTCGTGCAGAAGGTTTCCGCCGCCTCGCCCATCGGAACGATGACGAAGTCGAGACGGTCGCGTCGACTTACCTCGGTCAACATCGCCAGCCGCTCGACCCCAGCCGCCCAGCCCACGCCCGGAGTCGCCGGCCCACCCAGCGATTCGACCAAGCCATCGTAGCGGCCACCCGCGAGTACAGTGCCCTGTGCGCCCAACCGGTCGGTGACGAACTCGAACGCGGTGTGGCGGTAATAATCGAGCCCGCGCACCAGCCGGCCGTTGCGCGTCCATTTCACGCCCGCGGCATCGAGACCCTTGGTCACGCTCTCGAAGAACGCGCCGGCCTCACTCGTCAGATGCGCGTCGATATCCGGCGCCGCATCGGCGATCGGCCGGTCGCGCGGGTCCTTGCTGTCGAGGATCCGCATCGGGTTCTTGTCGAGCCGGACCAGGCTGTCTTCGGACAGTTCGCCGCGATGCTTCTCGAAGTGCGCGACCAACGCTGCCCGCCAGGCATCACGCGTCTCGGCATCACCCAAGGTGTTGAGCTGCAACGTCACGCCCTCGGCGATGCCGAGCTCGTTGAGCAGTTGATCAGCGAACGCCAGCAATTCGACATCCGCGGCCGGCTCGGCCGCGCCGATCACTTCGGCGTCGATCTGGTGGAACTGGCGGTACCGCCCCTTTTGCGGGCGTTCGTAGCGGAACAGCGGCCCCGAGGTGACCAATTTGAGCGGCGCATATTGCTGCCACCCGCCGGTCAGATACGCGCGGCAGACGCCCGCGGTGAACTCGGGACGCAAGGTCAGCGAATCCCCGCCGCGATCCTCGAACGTGTACATCTCCTTGGAGACGACGTCGGTGGTCTCGCCGATCGAGCGCGCGAACACCTGGGTATCTTCAAATACGGGCAAATCGACGCGCTGAAAGGCATAGAGGCGCCGGACATGGTCGAACGCCTCCAGCACGCGCGCGAACCGCCGCTGCTCGTCGCCGAAAATGTCCTGGGTGCCTCTGATGGGCCGGGGTGTCTCGATACGCGCCATGTTGGCGGCGCTCTCTATGCGAGAGACCGCGCAAGCGCTAGCGTTTCGTCATGGCGAACATGCACCTCGGTCACCGGCTAGCGCCTCCCCGCTTCATCGCGTTCGTCGCGATCTTCGTCCTCGGCCTGTTCGTGACGATCCCGGCCCAGGGCTACGGACGGGGCGCGATGATCGCGTTCGATATCGCCGCTGGCATCTTTCTCCTCTCGATCATGCCGCTGTTCGCGCGCGGCACCGCCGAGCAGATGCGCGCCGCGGCGCAGCGCAACGACGCCAATCGCGCCTTTCTGTTGCTGTTAACGGTCGTGACATCGATCATCATCATGGTCTCGGTGATCACCGAAAAACTCGCCAAGGCGACGCCTTTTACCATCGTGCTGGTGCTGGTGTCGCTGGTCCTCGCCTGGACCTTTTCCAACATGATCTATGCGCTCCACTACGCGCATCTCTATTATCTGCCGGCCGACGACAACGAAGACAGCGGCGGGATCGACTTCCCCAATTGCGACGACCCGGATTATTGGGATTTCGTCTATTTCAGCTTCACGCTGGGAATGACGTTCCAGACCAGCGACGTCAACATCAAGAGCCGCCGCATCCGCCGCGTCGTCACTGGCCATTGCCTGGCGGCGTTCGTCTTCAACCTGGGCGTGCTGGCCTTCACGATCAATTCGATCGGCGGCGCGTGATCTGCGCGGCCCGGCGTTGCCGAACCGGCCGCAGCACCGGCCGACCTAACCACAAACCACTCTAACCACTGGACGATCGGTGTGTCGCCGTCCTAGGACGGCCGCACATCAAAAAGGGGTTCCTCTCAATGCTCCGTCGCGCCGCTCTTGCCGTCCTGCTTGCCTCCACCGTCGCCACCGTCGCCCTCGCCGAAAATTCGAAGCCGCAGCCGACGCCGGTGGACAACAATATCCCGGCCGCGGTCGACCAACCCTATCCCGGCACGCTGACGCTCGACGTGGACGCCACCGACACGACGCGCGGCATCTATGTCATCAAGGAGACCATCCCGGTCTCGGGCGGCGGCGAGATGGTGCTGCTCTATCCCAAATGGGTGCCCGGTGGGCACACGCCGCGCAACGAGATCGACAAGGTCGTCGACCTGCACATCACCGCCGCCGGCAAGCCCGTGCCGTGGAAGCGTGATCCGGTCGAGGTCTATGCCTTCCATCTCGACCTGCCCAAGGGCGCCAAGTCGATCGAGGTCAATTTCAAATACGTCACCTCGACCAAAGGCGACCAGGGCCGCATGATGGTCACGCGCAACCTGCTGAGCCTCGAGCCGATCGGCGTCAGCTTCTACCCGGCAGGCTATTTCGTCCGGCAGATCCCGATCCGCACGACGGTCAAATATCCCGAAGGCTGGTCGGCGGCGTCGGCGCTCAACGCCAAGGTGACGGGCTCGACCTACGCCTATGAGCCGTCCAATTACGAAATCCTGCTCGACAGCCCGATGCTGGCAGGACGCTATTTCAAGAAATGGCCGCTCAGCGATCGCGTCAACCTGAACGTCTTCGCCGACACCCAGAAGGAGCTCGACTCCGCCACCCCGGCGATGATCGACGCGCACAAGCGCCTGGTCGAACAGGCCGTGCGCACTTTCGGCGCGCAGCATTACGACCATTACGAATTCCTGCTGTCGATCTCGAACGAACTCGGCGGGATCGGCCTGGAGCACCATCGCAGTTCCGAGGACGGCACGCGGATGGGCTATTTCAGCGAATGGGACATGAACGCCGGCGCGCGTAATCTGCTGCCGCACGAATATACCCATAGCTGGGACGGCAAGTTCCGCCGCGGCGCCGATCTGTGGACGCCCGATTATCTCTATCCGATGCGCAACAGCCTGTTGTGGGTCTATGAGGGGCAGACGCAATTCTGGGGTTATGTGCTCCAGGCGCGCTCGGGGCTGGTGTCGAAGGCGGATACGCTCGACGGCTATGCCGCGATCATGGCCAATCTCGACAATACGCCGGGCCGCAACTGGCGCCCGCTGATCGACACGACCAACGACCCGATCATCTCCAACCGCCGGCCCAAGGGCTGGACCAGCAACCAGCGGTCGGAGGATTATTACAACGAAGGCCTGCTGGTGTGGATGGAAGTCGATTCGATCCTTCGCCAGCAATCCAAGGGCAGCAAGTCGATCGACGATTTCGCCCGCGCCTTCTTCGGCATCAATGACGGCGATTGGGGTGAAGTCACTTATACGTTCGACGACGTCGTCGCGACGCTCGACAAGATTCAGCCCTATGACTGGCGCGGCCTGCTGACCAGGCGGCTGTACGGCGTCGGCGATCCCGCGCCGATCGGCGGATTCGAGCGCAACGGCTACAAATTGGTCTATACCGACGTGCAGCCCGCGATCGGCAAACAGGCCGAACGCGCGCGCAAGATGGCCGATTTCTATTATTCGCTCGGCATCCAGGTCGGCGGCGATGCGAGCCTGAGCCAGGTGCGCTGGGGCAGCCCCGCCTTCGATTCGGGCCTGACGGTCGGCGACACGATCGTCGGCGTGAACGGCCTGGCCTATTCGGACGAGCGGCTGAAGGCGGCGGTGACCGAGGCCAAAGGCGGCAAGGCGCCCATCATCCTTTTGGTCAAGGCGGGCGAAGAAGTCCGCCCCGTGAGCATCGACTATCATGACGGGCTGCGCTATCCGCACCTCGTGAAAACCGGGACCGGGGAGAGCGGTCTCGACCTGCTGCTCCAGCCCCGCTGAGACAGGGCGGCGCGCCACGTCATAAGGGAATGAGATGCAGATCGATCTGATACCGGTCGGGGACAACCCGCCGGAAAGCCTCAACGTCATTATCGAAGTGCCGGTCGGCGGCGAGCCGGTGAAATACGAGTTCGACAAGAAATCGGGCGCGTTGTTCGTCGACCGCATCCTGCATACGCCGATGCGCTATCCGGCCAATTACGGTTTCGTGCCGCACACGCTGTCGCCCGATGGCGATCCGCTCGATGCCTTGGTCATCGCGCGGTCACCGTTCGTCCCCGGCTGCGT
>DASVNU010000294.1:0-26531 GCA_036383655.1 Sphingomonas sp.
GATGTCGAACATGGTCGCTGCGTCGCCATCGGTGATCAGCCGCACGTCGACCTTGCTGCCGTTCAGCGTCGCCGCGACGATCTGACCGCGCGCATCTGCCCGTTCACCGGGAAGCGCCGGACAGGCGAGCACCATCGCGTCGCGATAATGGTTCAGGCGAGTAAACGGGCGCGGCAGCACGCGGTCCATCACCGTGCCGCCCTCGACCGTCGCCTCGCTCCAGACCAGTTGCTGCATCGCCCGGTCGGGCGTGATCCACGGGCCGCCGCTCGACGACCAGCCCGGGCAATTGTGCAACGTCAGCGACAGGCCGAGCCGTCCGCACTCATCGGCGGCGTGGCGGGTCATCGCCGCCCATTCCGGCCCGAGCGTTTTCGCCGGTCCCTGCGGGAGCCCGCAGCCGACGTCGAACATGTGGACGCCGCCGACGCCGACTCGCGCCAGCGCCTCGAGATCCAGAGTAATGCCCTCGGCGGTGACGTTGCCGTTCATCCAGTGCCACCAGGTGTAGGGGCGGGCGGCCGCGCCCGGCGCTCGAAACCCGTCGAGCAGACCATCGCTGTCCGCTGCGAGCGCATGCTCCGGCCAGCTCAACGTGACGGCGAATGCCCCCGCTGCACAACCGGCGAGAAACGCGCGACGCTCTATCCCCATGATCCTCTCCCGCTCATTGGCGAAAGTGCACGATATAGTGATATGATACGATTATAAACCTTGATCATTGCGATGCTGATGTTTTAAGCCCCGCGACCAGGCGACCGGTATTCAGCCGCGCGTTTCGATCACGGAGAGGGCGATGGGCACGCTGACAAAAATCATCGCGCGCGGGTCAGCCGCATGCGCCGCGCTGGCATTGTCGCTGTCGTCGGCGTCGGCCGAAATCCCCGGTTATCAGGGCAAGATCGACGCCAAGCTGAGCCAGGTCAAAGCGGGCATCGCCAAGGGGCCGTTCAAGTCCGACTGGGATTCTTTGCGCGCGGGTTATCGCACGCCTGACTGGTTCCGCGATGCCAAGTTCGGCATCTTCATCCACTGGGGCGTCTATTCGGTGCCGGCGTTCGCCAACGAATGGTATTCGCGCAACATGTACGTGCCGGGCAACCCCGCGTACGAACATCACCTCGCGACTTACGGACCGCAGTCGAAGTTCGGTTACAAGGATTTCATCCCCAAATTCACCGCCGCCAGGTTCGATCCGGCGCAGTGGATCAAGCTGTTCCAGGATGGCGGCGCCAAATATGTCGTGCCGGTCGCCGAGCATTGCGACGGCTTCGCGATGTACGATTCGGATTTCACCGAATGGGACGCTGCGCGGATGGGCCCCAAGCGCGACACCACCGGGGAGATCGCCAAGGCCGCGCGCGCGGCCGGGATGCATTTCGGCCTGTCGTCGCACCGCGCGGAGCATTGGTGGTGGTATTATGCCGGCCGCACCTACGATTCCGATGTCAACGACCCGAAGAATGACGGGCTCTATGGTCCGGCCGCGCCGATGGGGCTTCCCGCCGACAAGGCCGACGTCATGCCGGACGGCAGCGAGTTGCAGCTGTGGACGCCGCCCAGCAAGGCTTTCATGGACGACTGGATGGCCCGCACGTCGGAGCTGATCGACAAATATCACCCCGAGCTCATCTATTTCGACTGGTGGACCGCGGCGCCGATGTTCCAGTCGCGGATGCGTGACACGGCGGCTTATTATTACAACCGCAGCGCCAGCTGGGGGGCGCCCGGCATCATCGCCTACAAAGGCGGGCAGTTCGCCGAAGGCAGCGCGATGTTCGACATGGAGCGCGGCAAGTCCGACGCGCTCAGGCTGGAGCCATGGCAGTCGGATACGTCGATCAGCCTCAAGAGCTGGGGTTACGCGCAGAACGACAGCTATCGCACGCCGCAGTCCCTGGTCGCCGATCTGATCGATATCGTCAGCAAGAACGGCAATTTGCTGCTCAATGTCGGGCCGAAATCCGACGGCACGATTCCCGACGAGATCGTTACCGTGCTCAAGGGCATGGGCGGCTGGCTCAAGGTCAATGGCGAGGCGATCTACGGCACGCGTCCGTTCGCCTTTTTCGGTGAGGGGCCAACCAAGTCGGGCCAGGTCCGGGTCGGCGGGCAAGTCGAGCAGTCGGCCATCAAGGGTTTCACCCCGGCCGACATCCGCTTCACCACCAAGGGCAATGTGCTCTACGCGCTCGGGCTGGCGCGCCCCAAGAACGGCGAGGTGCTGATCAAGACGCTCTACGCCGGCACGCCCTATCTCAGGGCGCCGATCAGGAGCATCGAGTTGCTCGACGGCGGCAAGATCAGCTGGGCGCAGACCCCCAAGGGGCTGCAGGTCACCCTGCCGCCGGCAGCGGACGCCAGCTTCCCGTACGCGCTGCGCATTCGGACGCGTTGATCGTCGATGATCGGGCGCCGGCGGGTGTCGGCCGCCGCATGCAATCAGGGGGGCTGTGATGAACAAGCAGGGACGACTGGCACGCTGGGGCCGTTGGGCGGCGATCGCGTCCGCCATGCTGGGCGCGAGCGCGGTCGGCGCGCAGTCGGATGCGCCGGCGCTCCAGCCCTTCACCATCGACCATGAAGCGCGGGTGGATTCGCCGGTCGACGCGCGCTTCCTGCTCGACGGTCCCGCCGGCAGCCATGGCTTCATCCAGGCGCGCGATGGCCATCTCTATCGCGGCGACGGCAAGCGCTTCCGCTGCTGGGGCTTCAACATGACCGGCTGGGCCAAGGGGTCGGCCGAGTTGCCCGATCACAAGGCGGCGGAGATCTATGCGGCGGCGCTGGCGCGGATCGGCGTCAATTGCGTACGCCTGCATTTCCTCGACCGGCCCGATACCGTCCTGCCGATCCGCAACGAAGGCGCGGCGATCTCGCCGACCGCGGGGCCGTTCACGCATGGCCCACGCGGCCTGATCCGCGGCGACTTGCCTGACAGCCAGCATTTCAATCCCGATCAACTCGATCGGCTCGATTACTGGACGGCGCAGCTCAAGAAGAACGGCATCTATGTCGACTTCAACCTCAACGTCGGGCGCGTGTTCAAGTCGGGCGACAATGTTCCCGACGTCGACCTGATCAACAACGCCAAGGCGTTCACCTATTTCGGGCCCGAGCTGGTCGCGCTCGAAAAGGATTATGCCAAGCAGCTGCTCGGACATCGCAACGCCTATACCGGGCTGCGCTATGCCGATGATCCGGGGGTGGCGCTGGTCGAGGTGGTCAACGAGAATTCGCTGCTCGAATTCTGGGCGCGCAACTGGCTGCGCGGCGAGCGGACCAAGGACGGGCCGAACTACCAGCTCGACATGACGCCTCATTACGAGAAATTGCTCGTCACGATGTACAACGACTGGCTGGTGAAGAATCGCAAGCCGGGCGAGATCGCCGACCTCCATCGCATGGCGGGCGTGGCCGATGGCCAGCCGGTCCCGTTCATGCGGCGCGGCGATCATCCCGACGCGCCACGGCTCCGGCTCGATGCCGAGATCGCTTTCCTGACCTCGGTCGAGGTCGGTTTCCACGCCGAGATGAAGCGCTTTCTGAAGGACGAGGTTGGCGTGAAAGTGCCGATCATCCCGATGGCCGATCACACCTATTTCATGGCCAATCAGCCGCTGCTGCGCACGCTGATCAAGTCCGATATCGTCGACTCGCACGTTTATTGGCAGCATCCGGCGATCTATGGCCAGCGCAACGAGCCGATGGTCAATTCGCCCGAATTGTCGACTATCCTCAAGCTCGCGCGCAGCGCGGTGGCGGGCAAGCCGTTCACGGTCTCCGAGGTGAACGAGCCATTCCCGAGCGACTATGGCGCGGAAATGATCCCGATCCTGGCGTCCTATGCCTCGCTGCAGGATTGGGACGCGGTGTTCTATTATACGTTCGAGACCAAGGTCGCGGGCGAGTGGACGCCGATGATCACCGACCATTTCGACATGACGCTCGATCCGGTGAAGATGGCGCAGATGCCGGTCGGCGCGATGATCTTCCTGCGCGGCGACGTGTCGGCGGCGAAGACGATGCTCACGCGATCCTATTCGACCGACCAGATCAGCGAGGCGGCGCGATTGCCGCGAGGCGAGATGCCCTATTACACGCCGGGCTTCGACGTGCGCATCCCGCTCGTCCACGGTTCGCGCGTATCGTGTCTCGACTGCAAGCCCAGCCTGCCGGCACCGCTCGGGCCGATGAACCCGATCGTTTCCGACACCGGCCAGCTGAGCTGGCTGACCGATGGCGGCAAGGACGGGTTGGTCAGCGTCGACACGCCGCGCAGTCAGGCGCTGGTCGGGTTCATCGCCGCCAACAAGGTCGAGACGCGCAATCTGCGGGCACAGATCCGCAACCGGTTCGCGGTGATCACCTTGTCGTCGCTCGACGGCAAGCCGCTCAACCTGTCCAATCGGATCCTGCTTACCACCACCGGGCGGGTCGAGAATAGCGGACAGAAATGGGATGAGCGCGGCTCGAACCTGACCGTGTGGGGGACGGCGCCGACCCTGATCGAGCCGATCACCGGCTACGTGACGCTCAAGGATCTCGAAGGAGCGATCGGGGTGTTCGCGCAGCCGCTCGACGGGTCGGCGCGGCCGATCGGCAAGGAGATTCCCGGCAAGATGATCGAGCCCGGCTGGGAAATCTCGATCGGCAGTCCCGCGACGACGAGCTATCTGATCCGCGTCGAACGCTGATGGCCGGGCCGCGCCTGACGTGCCGCGGGTATGGGACGGCGGCAAGGCATCGGGCAACCGCCTGACCACGCGGCAGGCCAGCAACCTGCGTGACGGCGGGCGTCGGCGTTACGCTCGCCTCCCGGTGGGCTCAGACCGCTATCGCCTCGAAGCTGCCTGGCGCGCCGTCATCCTCCACACGTCACCCCGGCCTTGTGCCGGGGTCTGCCGCGCAACAACGGAAGCCATGACTGGTGGCACGGCGGATCCCGGGACAAGCCCGGGATGACGAAGAAAAAATGAAAACCGGCGTCGCCTTAACCGCTACCGACAACCCTGGCCCGCAATCACCGGCAACGCAGTCTTCGCCATCGTCGCATAGCCAGCATCATTCGGATGCAGATGGTCGCCAATCTGCTCCGCCAACCGCATCACCGTCGGCTTCCCCGGCTCACCCATCGCGGCATCGAAGTCGATCACGCCATCGAACCGCCTGGCATTGGCGCGGATCCAGGCGTTGACCGTCTCGCGTCGCTGCTCGCCCGCGGCATCGGCATAAGCCGCGCCTTCATAGGGAAGCAGCGTGCCGATGATGACCTTCAGCCCTCGCGCCTTGGCGCGCGCGAGCATCTGCTCATAGGCCGCGATCAGGCTGGCGGCGGATGGCTGCCAATCCTTGTTCGGGTCCTTGACCTTGCCGATGTCGTTGATGCCTTCGAGGATCACGACGTGGGTGGCATTCGGCACCGCGAGCACGTCACGGTCGAAACGCGACAGCGCGTTGGGGCCGCGTCCTGAACTCAGCAGGCGGTTGCCACTGATCCCTTCGTTGGCGATCGCCCAGCACCGAGCAGTCGGCTTTGCCGCCAGCAGCCGGCCGAGCTGGTCCGGCCAGCTCATCGCGCGCGATGCGCCGGCGCCCTCGGTGATCGAATCGCCGAACGTGACCAGCACGCGCGTCGCGGCCGTGTCGGAGACTTCCAAGGCGCTGACCACGCCCGGCGCGCGTGCCCGGGTCGGGGCGGGCAAGTCGATCGCGGCGGTTGCATTGCCCGGGGCGACGTCGACCATCTGCGCATGGGCGGGTGGGGCGATCTCTTCGGGGAAGTAGATTGTCACCGCCAGCCGCTCGTCGGCCTTCACCGCAAAGGCAAGGGGATCGGACAGCATCGGCGAATGCGCCGGGACGATCACGTCCGTTGCCCTGGAAAAGGTGAGCGGACGCAGACTGCCCGGTACGGCTTTGCCCTCTGCATCGAGGCGCATGATGGATGCCGCGCCGATCCGCATCGCGGTATCGGACAGTTCGTTCGAGAACCGCACTCGGACGACGCCACCGGCGATGGTGGCACGCAAGTCCTGCCGAACGGTCTCGTTGTTGAACGGACGACCGAGCGCTTCCTTGATGTTGGGTTCGTAGCCGATCGGCGGCGCTGCCCAGCCAGGCACCCAGCGTTCGGGCGCGGCGGCCCCAATCAGGCAGAGGCCGAACAGGGGAAGGGGCAGGGCAAGATAGCGCTTCATTTGTGGTCTCCGCGGAGAGTGAACAAGGCCACGCCATGCGCGGCGAGACGACCGTCGGCCCAGTCGCCCGATACGGGCACCGCGCCCACCGGCAAGACGAGCGGATGCGATACCGTGCCATGATTGATCGTGATCAACAGGCGCTTGCCGGCGCCGCCGCGTTCGGCGATCTCGATGTCGGGATCCGTGCCGTCGACGATCGGCGCTACTTTCGCATCGGCGAGGAGCATCGCGGCCAGCTTCGACATGGTCGCGGGGTCGAGCCAGGCACCGACATAGGTGATGCTGCCGCGCCCGACATCGCGCGAGATGATGGCCGGCTTGCCGTCGAGCCAGCCCCCGACGTCGCGATAGGTCGCCAGCGTGCGCACGTCGGTCGCGGTCGGGGCGAGTGCCTCGGCCCAGATCGCCGCCTTGCCCGTCACGCTGCCGGTAATCTCGACACCCTGATCGAAGGCGTAATATTGTCCGACCGTTGCGCCGAGCAGATCCGCCAGCGGCCCTGGCTGGCGCTGCGGCCACAGCGCATTGGCATCGTCTTTCATGCCCGAACGCGGGCCGAGCACGAGATGCCCGCCGGCGCGTACGTAGCGCGCGAGCGCCTGCGCCTGGTCATTGGTCAAGACATTCAGATCGGGCGCCACCACCAGCGGGTAGCGCGAAAGATCGGCCTCGACCGGCAGGATCGCAACGCCTTGCGACTGCAAGCGCAGCGGGCGGTAGAATTCGGTGAATGCCTTGACCGGATCGAAGTCGCGATTGTGCCGCTGGAGGTCGATTGCCCAGCGGCTGTCGTAGGAGAAAATCATCGCGACCCGCGCGACCGGCTGGGTGTCGGCGAGCAACGGTGCGGTCTTGGTCAGCTCGGCGGCGGTACGAGCGATTTCGGGCTGGATCGGGTTGAACTCGCCGTCCTGCCCCAGGATCGCGCCGTGATAGGTTTCCTGACCGTTCGCGGCCGGGCGCCATTGCCAGTACAGCACAGCGTCGGCGCCGTGGCCGATCGCTTGCCACGCCATTTCCCGCACTTGCCCCGGATCGAGCGCGCGATTGACCGGCGCCCAGTCGACCCGCCCGGGCTGGGTTTCCATCAGCCAGAAATTGCGTTGCTTATAGCCGTGGACGAGGTCGTGATTGGCGCCGTTCGCCACCCAATCGGGCCGACCGTCGGGAATGTAATTGTCCCAAGCGGCGATATCGAGGTCGCGATGCATGCTGAAATGATCGAAGCCCGCATTCCAGAACATCGTGTTGGTGGTCACGAACATCCGCGGATCGATCTGCTGGCGGAGCGCGCTTGCCTGGTTCTGGACATAGTCGGTCCAGGTCGCGGTGGTGAAATGCTTGAAATCGAGCAACAGCGCGGGGTTCTGCTGGCCGGTGGCGTGGAGCGGCACCTGACCGAAGTCGTTGTAATATTGGCTCCAATATTGCGTCGCCCAGCGGCGGTTGAGCTCGTCGATCGTGCCATAGCGCCCTTTCAGAAAGGCGTGCCAAGCCGCTACCGATTCGGCATCGAAGGACGGCGGCCCGACCTCATTGTCGATCTGCCAGCCGACCACCGCCGGATTGTGCCCGTAGCGCTTGGCCATTTCGGTCGCGATCTGGCGACAGAAATCGCGATAGCGTTTGCTCGCGAAGGAGAATTGGCGGCGCCCACCGTGACCCGCGCGCGTGCCGTCCTCATCGACCCGCAGCACATCGGGATATTTCTGGCTGAGCCAGGCCGGCGGCGCCGCGGTCGGCGTGCCGAGCACGACCATCATGCCGTGCGCCCGCGCCGCGGCGATCGCACGATCGAGCCAGCCGAAATCGAACCGCCCCTCCTCGGGCTCCATGCGGCTCCAGGCGAACTCGGCGATGCGGACGGTGTTGAATCCGGTCGCCTTCATCATCGCCAGGTCTTTGTCCCAGCGTTCCTCGGGCCATTGTTCCGGATACCAGGAGACGCCCACCGCGATCGCCGGCTTGTCCGCGAAGGCCGTCGCGCGTTGCGGGAACACCATCGGCGATCGTGGCGCCGCGCCTATGTTGATGATCGACACGAGCGCCGCAGCGATCGTTAACATTGTCCGACTGCCTCGCATCGATCCTCTCGCTTTATTGATCGTATGATATGCTTATATGATGCGTCCGGGCAAGCCAGAGTCGCTGGCATGATCCGGGTGATAACAGGAGAGGCGGGATATGGCTTCAAAAGCGCGATGGGCGTTGGGCGGCGCGTTGGCATTGTTCGCCAGCGCGGCGATCGGACAGGAGAAGCAGCCCGATCCAGATCCCGCGCAATTTCGCGATCCGCCGCCCGAATCGCGCCCCAACGCGCTCTATTTCTGGATGAACGGCAACGTCTCCAAGGCCGGCATCGATGCCGACCTCACCGCCATGCGCGATATCGATCTCGGCGGGGCGATGATGTTCGACGGATCGAGCGACGTTCCCAAGGGGCCCGTCGACTATCTCAGCCCGCAATGGCTCGACCTGATGACGCACATGATGGCCAAGGCGGACTCGCTGGGTCTCAAGGTCGGGCTGCACAACGCGCCGGGCTGGTCGTCCTCGGGCGGCCCCTGGATCACGCCCGACCGCTCGATGCAGCAGATCGTGTGGAACGAGACCACGGTCGATGGCGGCAAGCCGCTGACCATCAAGCTGCCGCAGCCCTTCACCAAGCTCGATTATTATCGCGATGCCGCCGTGCTGGCCTATCCGGCAAGCGACGGCGATGACAGTGTCTATCGCAATCTCGTCGCGTCGATGACCAATGGCGCGGACGTGTCGCCCGCGGCGCTGACCGATCGCGATCTCAAGACCTCGGTGGCGATTGGACCCGACGCGCCGCTGGTGATCGCGATGAAGGCGCCATTCACGGCGCAGGCGGCGACATTGTACGGCGACGTGGATGCCCATGCGTTCAGCGCGAAGATCGAGGCGTCTGACGACGGCCGGACCTGGAAGGCGATCGGGCAGATTTCGGCACCCGTGCAGAAAGAGCGGGGGATCGAGGCGCCGGGCAGCATCAACTTTCCCGCGGTCACGGCGCGCTATTTCCGCATCACGCCTACGGCCAAGATGAAGCTCGCCGAAGCGTTGCTCCATGCGACGCCGCGGATCGATGACTGGGCCTATAAGGGCGAGCATCTGTTCAAGGCGTTGCCCGCCGTCGAACGATATCCGGCCGATCTCGAGGCGCGCTACGCGATCGATCCGGCCAAGGTGATCGACCTGACCGCGAAGGTCGACGCGGCGGGAATATTGACATCAACCCTGCCGAAAGGCCGCTGGACGATCCTGCGGTTCGGCCACACCACGACCGCGCATCTCAATGTATCGGCATCGGATTCCGGGCGCGGGCTGGAAGTCGACAAATTCGATCCGGCCGCGGTCGATTTCCAGTTCAAGAGCAGTGTCGGCCGCCTCGTCAAAGCGGCGGGACCGTTTGGCGGCAAGTCTTTCGACATGCTCGAGATCGACAGCTACGAAGCCGGCCTGCAGAACTGGACAGCGGGCCTCCCCGCCGACTTCCGGAAGCGCAACGGCTATTCGCTGCTGCCCTATCTGCCGGCGCTGACCGGGCGCATCGTCGGCGATCTCGATATTTCGAACCGTTTTCTGTTCGATTTCCGCCGGACGCTCGCCGATCTGATGACCGATAATTACTACAACCGGATGCAGGCCAATGCGAATGCCGCCGGGCTGCGTTTCCATGTCGAGGGCTATGGCCCGGGCCCGTTCGACGAGTTGCAGGTCGCCGGCCGCGCGCAAGTGCCGATGACCGAATTCTGGACCCGGACGCCGTGGACCGACAACCGCACCGTCAAGATGGTGTCGTCGGCCGCGCATGTGTACGGCAAGCCGATCGTCGCCGCGGAAGCGTTCACCGGCGAAGCCGAGACCAGCCGCTGGCAAGACTATCCCTATGCGATGAAACTGCTCGGCGACCAGATGTTCGCGCAGGGCTTCAACCAGATCTTCTTCCACCGTTACGCGATGCAGCCCGACCCGAATGTGGCGCCCGGGATGACGATGGGACCGTGGGGGATCAATCTCGAACGCTCGAATACCTGGTTCGCCGAAGCCAAGCCGTGGATGCGGTATCTGGCGCGCAGCCAGTATATGCTGCGGCAGGGGACCTATGTCGCCGACGTGCTGTTCTTCGTCGGCGAGGAAAGCCCCAACCAGGCCGAATATGTCCGGCCCGACGTGTCGCCCGACAGCAATCCCAAGATTGGCCAATATTTCGATCCGCAAGTGCCGCCGGGGTACAATTACGATCTGGTCAACGCCGAGGTCCTGTCGACGCGCGCCAGTGTGGACAATGGGCAGATCGTCTTGCCCAATGGTGCGCGCTATCGCCTGCTGGTGCTGCCCGCGACGCTGTCGGCGATGACCCCGACGCTCGCCGCGCGCATTCGTCAACTGGTCGAACAAGGGGCGACGATTCTCGGGCCCAAGCCGTCGCGATCGCTCACATTGGCGGGCAAAGCAGATGGCGACGCCGGGTTTCGCGCGGCGACCGATGCGGTGTGGGGAGCGGGCGGTTCCGGTCCACGTAGCGTTGGTAAAGGCACGGTGTTCGCCGCGGGCGGGATTGGCGATGCCTTGGCCGCGATGAAGGTCGCGCCGGATGCACGATGCCAGACCCGTGCGTTTGACGGGCAGGTAGTGTGGCTGCATCGCAAGTTGACCGGTGGCGACATGTATTTCGTCGCCAATCGTCAACGTCGGGCCGAAGCGGTGACCTGTGTGTTTCGCGTCGGGGAGGCCGCGCCCTCGCTCTGGAATGCCGAAACCGGCACGGTCAGCCGCCCGGCGCTGTACAGCAGTGATCGCGACGCGACGACGGTCAATTTCGCCTTGTCGCCTGGCGGATCGACGTTCGTGATGCTCGCGCCGGCTCCCGCTGCCCAACCCGTTCGCTGGGTCGCGCGCGACGGCAGGCCTGTTGCCGGCCTTGATGACCAGGTCGGCGTGGCGGCAGCGCCTTCCGACAGTTTCACCCTCTCTTTATGGGCCAAGCCGGATATCGATCTGCGCGTCCTGCCCGACGAGAAGATCGACGGCCGGATCAACGAGACCGGCAAGAACTATCTGGTAAACGCCCGCTCGGGCCGCGACCTGTATGGCAACGATAGTGCGGTCGCCGGGCTGGCATTGGGGCGCAATGGCGCGATGGTGATCGAGCGTGTCTCGCCCGATGTCGCCCCGGCGGTACTGGTCAGCCGCACGCCGGTATCGGGCTGGACGCACGTCGCCTTGGTCTATGACAGGGGGACGCCAAGCCTGTTCCTCGACGGCAAGCTGGTGAGGACAGGGCTGAACAGCGGCCGCAAGGTCTATGCGGGCGGCGGCGCGCCACCGGTACCGAATGGCGTCAGCTATTTTTTCGAGGGCAATTCCACCCCGCTGATCACCGTGCCGCGCGCGATGACGCCGGCCGAGATCGCCGCCGAGGCGGCCAAGGGGCCGCCGGTGCCCGAGACCGACGCCTTGCCGGTGGCGCTCGAACGCAGCGTCGGCGGAACCTTGACGGCGCTCGCGTGGAAAAGCGGCCGCTACACGATGGACGGCGGCAAGGCGTTCGACGCCAGGCTGCCCGAGCCGATCGCGATCAAGGGGCCGTGGACGGTGACCTTCCAGCCCGGGCGGGGAGCGCCTCCGCGAGCGATCCTGGCTGACCTGCAGTCGCTCAGCCGAAACGCCGACGACGGCATTCGGCACTTTTCGGGCACCGCGACGTACGCGCGCAGCATCGATGTTCCCGCCGGAACATTGCGCGCCAGTCGCCGAATCTATCTCGATCTCGGCCGTGTCGAGGTGCTCGCGCGGGTCACCGTCAACGGCAAGGATCTCGGCGTGGTGTGGAAAGAGCCGTACCGCGTCGACATCACCGATGCCGTCCGCGCCGGCAAGAACGCCATCTCGGTCGCGGTGACCGATCTGTGGGTCAACCGCATGATCGGCGACGCCGCGTTGCCCGAGGAAGGCCAGTATGTCGACGGCGATTGGGCGATCGGCGAGCGCGTCGGTGCCGACGGCAAGAAAGTCCCGATCATGGCGCGCAAGATCACCGCGCTGCCCGATTGGTACAAGGCGGGATTGCCCAAACCGCCGGGTGGTCGCGTGACCTTTTCGACCTGGACCTTCTTCGACAAGGACGAACCATTGGTCGATGCCGGGTTGTTGGGGCCGGTGCGTATCGTGTTCGCGGATGAGATAGTCGTCAAATAGCCGTTCTGGCGATAAGACCGATTATATTATCGATCGCCCCACGGTCGGAGGAGACCAGAAATCATGCTGTCCCGTGCCAACTTCAGCAAGTTCGCCGATGCGACCCTGTCCAACGCCGATCAGGTCGCTCGGACGATCGGCGGCGACATCCTGGCGGGAGTGTTTCCGTCGGGGTCCAAGCTGCCGTCCGAAGCGGACATGCTGCAGCGCTTCGGCGTGTCGCGCACGGTTCTGCGGGAGGCGTTCAAGACTCTCACCGCCAAAGGCCTGATCGTCTCGCGGACGCGGATCGGCACGATGGTGCTCGACAGCGTGCACTGGAATTTCTTCGACGCCGACATCCTGGCGTGGAAAGTGGCGCAGGGGTTCGACGTCGCCTTCGTGCGCGACGTGGCTGCAATCCGGCTTGCGATCGAGCCCGCCGCGGCCGAGGCGGCCGCGCGGCACGCCACGCGTGAAGACATTGCGTTATTGCGGTCGTGCCTGGTTCGCATGGCCGAGGCTACGGGCAGCGCGGGCGACTTCGCCGACGCCGATCTGGAATTTCATAAGGGGGTCGGTCACGCCTCGGGCAACGTGCTGATGCGCTCGCTGTCGGCGGTGATCGAGACGGCATTGCTCGCATCGTTCCGGATGAGTTCGCCGGTGCGCGAGGCCGAGGTGCACGAGGCGAGCGTGAAGGGACATGCGCGCATCGTCGATGCGATCGAGGCGGGGGACGGTCCGGGCGCCGCGCAGGCGATGCGGGACATCATCCATCACGGCTTCGATCGCCTCGAACGCGCGGTCGCGCGTCCCAAGCGCAAGGGCGCGAAACCGGCCTGATGGACGATTCCGTCGCGTCTCCTTGCGGTCTCAATAATACTATTATATCAGAAACGGACTGAGGGTGGGGCTGTGATTCAGCGTCGTCGTCGAACCTGAGAGGATAGGCATGAAGGGCTTGGAAAAGGCCGGGATTTCGCGTCGCGAGCTGTTTCATTGCGCGGCCTGCGCGACCGCGGCGGGAACGCTGTCGGCGTCGCCGCTCGCCTTCGCGGCGACGATGGCGGCGATGAAGGGCCAGGAAGCGGTTCACGAATTTCCCTATGGCGCGGTGAAGCTGACCGGTGATGGCCGGATGAAGCGTCATTACGATCGTATCCACGCGCATTATCTCGCGCTGGACAACGATCGCCTGCTCAAGGTCTTCCGCCAGAATGCCGGTCTGCCCGCGCCGGGCCCCGACATGGGCGGCTGGTACGATCATGACGGCTTCGTGCCGGGCCTTGCGTTCGGCCAGTACGTCTCGGGGCTCGCCCGCATCGGTGCGACCACGGGCGACAAGGCGGTCAACGACAAGGTCGCCATGCTCGTCCACGAGTTCGGCAAGACGATGATCGCCGCCAAGAACCCCTATGCCGGTCCCAAGGCGCAGGAGCAGTGGGCGGCCTATGTGATGGACAAATATGTCGTCGCGCTGGTCGATGCCTATCGGCTGACCGGCGTCGAGGAAGCCAAGCACCTGTTGCCGGTGGTGATCGAAAAGTGCGTGCCGTATATCTCGCCCGTCTCGCGCGACCGGGTTGGGAAGGTCGATCCGCCGTATGACGAGACCTATGTCCTCCCGGAGAATCTGTTCCACGTCGCCGACATCACCGGCGACGACAAATATCGCGCGATGGCGGTCCATTATCTGCTCAACAAGGAGTGGTTCGATCCGCTCGCGAGCGGACAGGACGTGCTGCCGTCCAAACACGCCTACAGCCATACCATTGCCCTCAGCTCGGGCGCGCAGGCCTATCTCCATCTCGGCGATCCCAAATATCGCGAGGCGTTGAAGAACGCCTGGACCTTCATGGAGCCGCAGCGATTCGCCAGCGGCGGCTGGGGGCCGGAGGAACAGTTCGTCCCGCTCCACGAGGGGCGGCTGGCGGAGAGCCTCACATCGTCAAAGGCGCATTTCGAGACGCCGTGCGGCAGTTTCGCCGACATGAAGCTGGCGCGCTATCTGACGCGGTTCACCGGGGCGCCGGTCTATGGCGACGGGCTCGAACGGACGCTCTACAATACGATGCTCGCGACGCGCTTGCCCGACAGCGACGGCGACTATCCTTATTATTCGAACTACGGCGGCGACGCCGAAAAGCTCTATTATCAGAAGAAATGGCCGTGCTGCTCGGGCACGCTCGTGCAGGGCGTCGCCGACTATGTGCAGGGCCTTTATTATCACGACGACGGCAGTTTGATGGTCAACATGTACGCCTCGTCCGAGGTCAAATGGGATCGTCCGGGCGGCGCGGTCGAGGTGGCGCAGCAAACCGACTATCCGGCGGACGACCGCATCCGCTTGACCGTTCGTAATCCCGGCAACGGCCGCTTCGCGATGAAGCTGCGCATCCCGGCCTGGACGCGCGGCGCGATGCTCAAGGTCAACGGTGCGGCCGTCGCGGCGACGCCGGGCACGCTGGCAACGATCAAGCGGACCTGGAAGCGGGGGGATGTGGTCGAGTTGATCATTCCCCAGCCGCTGCGGTTGCTGCCGATCGACGACCAGAATCCGAAGCTCGCCGCGGTGATGCGTGGGCCGGTGATGTATGTCGGCCTCAACCCGTGGACGGGGATCGGCGATCAGGCGCTCGACCTGCCGGGCGCGCTCAAGCCGGTGCCGAACCAGGATCAGGCCTATCGGGCGAGCGTCGATGGCCGCGATCTCGTGTTCGTGCCGTATTTCGACGTCGATACCGAGCGGTACAACACCTACTTCAAGACTGTCTGATGTCCCCGATGGATTCACGCATTACCGCGACTTACTGGATCGAAACCGCCTTTCCGTTGGAACAGGCGGCCGCGACGATGGCGGGCGAGCAATCGACCGGGACCTTCGTGCGCGTTCCGGGCGAAACCGACGAATTGCGCGAGGCGCATGCCGCGAGAGTCGAGGACCTGATCGAGCTGGGCGAGGTGGCGACGCCGTCGCTGCCCGGATCGGGCTTGCCGAAGTCGGGGGAGTCCAGGCGGCGCATCGCACGGGTGGTGCTGTCGTGGCCGATCTCGAATATGGGGCCGTCGCTGCCCAATCTGCTGGCGACGATCAACGGGAACCTCAGCGAGCTCAAGGCCTTTTCGGGGCTCCGGTTGCTCGACGTCACGCTGCCGCCGGAGTTCCTGACCAAATATCAGGGCCCGCAATTCGGCGTTGCCGGCACGCGCAAGCTCGCCGACGTATACGACCGGCCGATCATCGGCACGATCATCAAGCCCAGCGTCGGCCTGTCGCCCGATGCGACCGCCGACCAGGTGCGCGGGATGGTCGCGGCGGGCATCGACTTCATCAAGGATGACGAATTGCAGGCGGACGGCCCGCATTGCCCGTTCAACGAGCGCGTCTCGGCGGTCATGCGGGTGATCAACGATCACGCCGCCAAGACCGGCAAGAAAGTCATGTACGCCGCCAATTTGACCGGCGAGATCGACGAGATGCTGGCGCGGCACGACCATGTCATGGCCGCGGGCGGGACGTGCGTCATGGTCAGCATGAACTCGATCGGCCTGCCGGCGATGAAGGTATTGCGCGCGCATTCGCAGCTGCCCATTCACGGGCATCGCAACGGCTGGGGCATGCTCGGCCGCTCACCGGCGATCGGGATGAGCTATATCGCGTTCCAGAAATTGTGGCGCGTCGCCGGCATCGACCACACGCATGTCAACGGCATCGACAACAAGTTCTGCGAGAGCAACGACAGCGTGATCGCCTCGGCGCGCGAATGCCTGACGCCGATGTTCGCGCCGCCGCATCCGGGCTGCGAGATCATGCCGGTTTTCTCCTCGGGCCAGACGGCGAGGCAGGCGGCACCGACCTGGCAAGCGCTCGGCTCGGTCGACTGCATGTTCGCCGCGGGCGGGGGGATCCTGGCGCATCCCGGCGGACCGGCGGCGGGCGTGCGCGCGCTGCGTCAGGCATGGGAAGCGGCGGTGGCAGGAATCCCCGCCGAGGTGGCGGCGCGCGATGCCCCCGAACTGGCCGCGGCCCTGGGGGCATTTGGCGGGTGACGCCGCTCTACGCCTTTTACGGCGATGATTTCACCGGATCGACCGACGTCCTCGAACAGCTTGCCGAGGGCGGTGTGCCGTCGGTGCTGTTCCTGCGTGCGCCCGACGCGGCATTGCGCGCGCGCTTTCCCGACGCGCGCGCGATCGGTCTCGCCAGCGACAGCCGGAGCCGCTCGCCCGACTGGATGAACGATCATCTGCCGGCGGCCTATGCCAGCCTGAACGACGCCGCGATCGTCCATTACAAGACCTGTTCGACCTTCGATTCGAGCCCGCACACGGGGTCGATCGGGCGCGCGCTGGAGCTCGGCGTCACCGCCTTCGGCGGGCCGGCGGCGATCGTCGTCGGCGCGCCGCATCTGCGTCGCTACGTCGCGTTCGGCAATCTGTTCGCGGCGGCCGGCGACGAGGTGTTCCGGATCGACCGCCACCCGACCATGTCGCGCCATCCGGTCACCCCGATGCACGAAGCGGATCTGATCCGCCATCTTGCCGGGCAGACCGACTTGCCGATCGCTTTGGTGTCGCTCGAGCGGATCCGGGCGGGCGAGGCGGATGCGGCGTTCGCTGCGGCGGGCGAGGCGGCGGGTGTGCTGTTCGACGGCGTGTCGATGGACGATCTTGCGGCGACAGGCGTGGTGTTGCTCCGGCACGGGGTACGCTTCGCGGTGGGCAGTTCGGGAGTCACGCGCGCGCTGGTCCTGGCCTGGCAGGCGGCAGGCACGATCGCGGGCGCACCCATCACCAGCCGCGCACCGGAAGTCGACCGACTGCTGGTCGTCAGCGGGAGCTGTTCGCCGGTCACCGCGCGCCAGATCGCGCAAGGAGTTTTCGACGGTTATGTCGGTATCCGCGCCGACGTCGACGCTCTGTTGCGCGGCGAAGCGGCCGAGGAAGAGCGCATCGTTCGAGCCTCTACCGCCGCGCTGGCCGAGGGCGGCCGTGCCACCATCCATTCCGCCGAGGGACCGCTCGGTACCAGCGCGCCGGCGGCAGGCGACCAACTCGGTATAGCGCTTGGCCGGATCGCGGGAACGGTGATCCGATCTGCCGGGCTGAAACGCGTGCTGTTCGCCGGGGGCGATACCTCCAGTCACGGCGTCGCGCAGCTCGGCATCGACGCGCTGACCTGGGCGGCGCCGATCGAGCGCGGCGCGCCGTTGGTCCGCGCGCATGCCGGCGATCGGGCGATCGACGGGCTCGAGCTCGTCCTCAAGGGCGGCCAGATGGGCGGCGAAGGGTTTTTCGAAACGGTACGGCGCGGGGGGTAATAGTCACAAAATCCTCCCCGTTCACGGGGAGGGGGACCGCGGTGGTGGAGGGGGAGTGCCACCCAGCCATTCCGGGGAGGAGAGCCCCCTCCACCAAGCCGCTGCGCGTCTTGGTTCCCCTCCCGTGAACGGGGAGGATTTCTTAGCGCTTGCTCTTCACCAATACCGCAACGCCCTGCGACTTCAGCGTCACCGACCTTATTTCGCCGCCAGCCAGCACATCGGTCATTGCCGCAGGCAGCGTCACCGTCTGGCTCGCGGCGCCGTGGTTGATCAGGATGACGATCGATCGACCCTGGCCCTCGCGGGTCATCAGCTCGACATCGGCCGGGACCGCGAAGTCGCGCGCGACCCCGGCATCGGCCATCGCGGCGTCGATCAGTTTCGCCGTCACCGCATCGTCGACCAGCGCCCCGACATAAGTGATGCTGCCCTTGCCGACCTTGCGCGTGATGACCGCGGCCTTGCCATCCAGCCAGCCATTGGCCTTGCCATAAGCGAGCAGCACTTTGGTGTCGGGCGCTGTCGGCGTAAGCTGTTCGGCCCAGATCGACGCGGTGCCGTTGCCGACCGCGACCTTTTCATCGAGCGCGTAGAATTGCTCGACCCGGCCGCCGAGCAGGGCGGCGAGCGGCCCCGGCTGACGCTGCGGCTCGAGCCGGTTGAATTCGTCCTTCATGCCCGAGCGCGGACCGAGGATCAGGTGACCGCCGCCACGCACATAGTCGCCCAGCCGCTTCGCCATATCGTCGGTGATGACGTTCAGGCTCGGCGCGACGACCAGTTTGTAACGATCGAGCGGCGCGTCGCTCGCCGAGACGATGTCGACCGCGCCCAGCGCGTCCTTGAGCGGCCGGTAATAGCTCAGCAGCACCTCGATCTGATCGTAATCGCGATGGTGCAGCTGGAAGTCGATCGCCCAACGGCTCGGATAATCCTGCAGCAACGCGACCGTCGATACCGGGCTGGTCCCCGCCAGGACCGGCGACGCCTTGGCCATGTCGGCACCGAGCGCGGAAACCTCGGCATAGATCGGCAGCGGCTTCCCATCGGGGCCGACCAACGACCCGTGCATCGTCTCCTGGCCGTTGAGCGCATTGCGCCATTGCCAATAGAGCACGGCATCCGCGCCATGGCCGATCGCTTGCCACGCCATCGCGCGCGTCTCGCCCGGGCGCAGCATGTTGCTGACCGGCGCCCAGTTCACGAAGCCTGGCTGCGTCTCCATCACCCAGAAATTCTGCCGCTTCCAGCCACGCACCAGATCGTGGGTGGCGCCGTTGCGATAGGGCTTGAGCTGGCCCGATCCGACATAATCGTCCCATGACGCGAGATCGAGGTCGCGGGCGATCGCGTAGCGGTCGAAACGATTGGCCCAGCCGAGTCCGCCGAGATTGACGGTGATGAACTGTTTCGGCCCGATGATCGCGCGGATCGCGTCGCGCTGGTTGCGGTGGAACTCGAGCCATTGCGCAGTGATGAAGCGCTTGAGCTCGAGCATCCAGCCGGGATTGCCCTTGTCGTTGTTGAACGGCACCTGGTCCCAGGCGGTATAGGTCTGCGACCAATAGGCGGTGGTCCAGTCGGCATTGAGCGCGTCGAGCGTGCCGTAACGCTGCTTGAGCCAGGCGACCCAGGCCGCGCGCGCCTCGGGATCGTAGCTTTCGTCGGTCGGCTCGTTGCCGATCTGCCAGCCGATGACATTGGGCTCATCCTTGAGCGCCTGCGCCATCCGCGTGACGATGTCGCGGGCGAGCGCACGATAGCGTTGCGACGAGATCGAGAATTGCCGCCTGCCGCCATGGCCTAGGCGCTTGCCGCTGCCGTCGACCTGCAAGGTGTCGGGATAGGTCTGCGTCAGCCAGGCGGGCGGCGTATCGGTCGGCGTGCCGACCACGACACGAATGTCGTATTTGGCCGCCAGCCGAACCGCGCGGACCAGCCAGTCGAAATCGTATTTCCCCTCGCTCGGCTCCATCCGGCTCCAGCCATATTCGCCGATCCGGACGACATTGGCGCCGCTGGCCTTCATCAAGCGGAGATCCTCGGGCCAGGCACTTTGGGGCCATTGCTCGGGATACCAGGCCGAGCCGAGCCATAACCGTTCTTCGGCGGCGGGGAGGGGGGCTGCCGCCGCCGGCTTGGCGAAGGACGGCGCGACCGGGACGGCACCGGCGATCAGCGCGACGCCGGCAAGAGCGAAAGAGAGCTTGCGGATCATGCGGTCACCAGATCCTTTTCGGGCGCGACCTTGTGGTCAAACCCCCGGGTGCAGTCGACGAGCGTGAAGATGCCGGCGGCGACGAGCACCATCGCCGCCACGCCCTGCAGCGGCAGGGCATAGTTGCCGGTCGTCGCCACGACATGGCCGAACGCGACCGAGCAGACGAAGCCGCCGATATTGCCCGCCGTGTTCATCACCCCGCTCGCGGTGCCGCCGTATCGCCCGCCGATCGCCATGCACATCGCCCAGGCGCTCGGCAGCATCAGGTCCATGACCATGAAGGCGGAGCCCGACAGCAGCACGACCGCGGTCTTGGTTGCGGCGAGGCTGAGCGCGATCAGCAGGATCGCGGTCAGCGTCAGGCACACGCTGGCGATGATCTTATAGGCGCGCCGGATGCCGATCCGCGTCGCGAGCCGGTCGCACAGCACGCCGCCGGCGAGATTGCCGACCACGCCGAGCAGGAACGGGATGGCGCCGTACAGGCCCATTTCGGCTTCGGTGAAATGCGCGCCCTTCACCATCCAGGTCGGAAACCAGCCGAAGAAGAACCAGCTGCCGAAGGCGTAGAAGAAATAGGCGGCGGTGATCAGCCAGAGCTGCGGCAGACCGAGCAGACGACGCCAGGGTGTGCCGAGATGGCCGCCGCCGTCGTCGCTGCCGATGTCGGCCACTTCCTCTGGCGCGATTCCCGGCTGGTCGACGGGTCGATCGCGGAACCAGCTCCGCCACGCAATCGCCCAGCAGAAACCGATCGCGCCCAGCGCGATGAATACGGCCTGCCAGCCGAAATATTTGTTGATCGGCACGAGCAACAGCGGCGCCAGCGCGCCACCGAACCGGCTGGCCGCCCAGATCACGCCCTGGCCGCGCGCTCGCTCGCGCGCCGGCAGCCAACGGTAGAGGACGCCCGACATATTGGGATAGGCGCCGGCCGCACCCAGTCCGAACAGGAAGCGGGCGCCCAATAGCTGCCAGAAATTGCGACACAGCGCGGTCGCCGCTGTGAAGATCGACCACCAGATCGTTATCCGCGTCAGTTCCTTACGATAACCGTGCGCGTCGCCCATCGCGCCCGACGGGATTTCGAACACCGCATAGGCGATCACATAGGCGCCGAGGATCCAGCCCCATTGCTCGGCGCCGATGTTCAAATCCTTCTGGATCGAGGTGCCGGTGACCGCGATCGCCATGCGATCGAGAAAGGTGATGATCGACAGGAGCGCGAGCAGCCCGACGACCGCATAGCGCTTCTTCACTGGCGTAGGGTCGCGAGCATATCGCGTGCCCGCTCCATGCCGAGCTCGGGACTGGCGAGCACCGGCGCGGTGACCGCGCCTTCCGGGAGCGCGGCGACCACGCGTGCCATCGACGCCTGGGCCAGGACGATCGCGTCCATTCCCTTCATCGCTCCGGTCAGGCCTTCGGCGACGATGCGATCATGGGTCGCGCCGTCGCCCGCCATCACCGCCTCGAACGCCCCGGGACAGACATGCTCGACGATCTCGACGTGCTTGCCCTGCGCCTCGGCGACGCGGCGGACCAGGTCGGCGGTCGGTTTGAGCGTGGTCTGGAGCGTCGCGAGAACGCCGATCTTGCTGCCCAGGGCAACCGCCTTCTCGGCCATCGGGAGATCCACGCGCAGCACCGGTTGCTCGTAAAGCTCGGCCGCCATGTCGACCGCGCGGCCGATCGACGAACAGGTCACCAGCGCGACGTCGCAGCCGGCGTCGAAGGTCGAGCCGATCAGCCGGATCACCTGGCGCATCGTCGCCTTCTGGAGATGCCCGGCAGCGATCGTGTTCTTGATCGTGCTCTCATCGACGAAGTGGAGCAGCCTGACGTCGGGCATCAGCCGGGCCGCGATTTCGTTGAAGATCGGTGCGAGCACCGGGGAATTGTGGACCAGTCCAAGCGTCGGCACGGGGCATTCCTCTCTATCGCGTGAATTCGTAGGCACCGGCGCCGACCTCGAACCGGATCAGGTCGCCATCATTCGCCAGGTTGCGGACCGCGGGGTGCGCGATCAGGCTGGTCTCACCCGCGCGCCAGTCGCCGGCGGGCAGCTCGATGTCGGCGACGGTGTTTGGCGGGATGGCCAGCGCAAACCGGGTGAGGCCCGTGGCATCGCCATCGGTCTCGGCCGCGATCGGACCCACGACCGAATCGTAGCTGGCCGAAACTCTTCCGATATCCGGGAACCACAACGGCCGCGCGGCGATGCGGCGAAAACCGGGGGCGGCGGGCGCGATCCCGGCGAGGCGACGGTAGAAGAATCCAACGATCGCGCCGAACGCATAATGATTATAGCTGTTCATCGACAAGTCGCCGGTGTCGCCGTTCCACCGCTCCCACATCGTCGTGCCGCCCTTCGACGGCATATAGCCCCAACTCGGATATGCCGTCTGGAGCAGCAACGCGGACACCTCTTCGACCTTGCCGGCGTCGGCGAGGACATCGAGAATATAGGGCGTGCCAAGGAAGCCGGTCGACAGCTTCATGCCGCGCTGGCGGATGTCGTCGGCGAGCAACTGGGCAGCCGCGGCGCGTCGCTCGGCTGGAACCAGGCCCATGTAGAGCGAGAGTATCTGACTCGCCTGACTGCCATTGCCGGCCGTGCCATCGGCCGCGACGAACTCGGCTGCGAACGCAGTGCCGATCCGCTCGCGGAGATCGCGATAGCGCGCGGCGTCGCTCTCGCGGCCCGTCGCCGCGGCCATGTCGGCCATCAGCTCGGCGCACCATGCCCAATAAGCGGTCGCGCAGAGAACGCGCGGCGTGGTTTCGTCATCGGGCTTGATCGCGTCGACCGACAGCCAGTCGCCGAGGTCGAGCCCACGATCGTTGCGCCAGACGTTATCGGGATTGTCGCGCGCGACGAACGCCATCCAGGCTTCCATCGCGTGCCAGTTCTCGTCGATCACGGCGGTGTCGCCATATCGCTGCCACAGCTGCCAGGGCAGAATGATCCCGGCCTCGCTCCAGCCGGCGGTCACCACATCGGGGAAGGACAGGGGTTGCGGGACGACGATCGGATAGCCCCCGTCCGGTCGCTGCGCGGCGCGCGCCTCGAGCAGGAAGCGGCGAATGAAGCCGTCGACTTCCATGTTGAACGCCGCGGCGTCGAGGAACACCTGAATGTCGCCCATCCAGCCCATCCGCTCGTCGCGCTGCGGACAGTCGGTGGGAACGGCGAAGAAGTTGGAGCGCTGGCTCCACAAGGCGTTCTGCCAGATCGTTTGGAGCAATGGCGCGTCGTGGAACGTCATCGAGCCCGTTTCACGGCAGGCGCTGTGCACGACCACGCCTTCGACGTCGTCGGCGGTCGGCACACCGGGATAGCCGTGGATCTCGACATACCGGAAGCCGTGATAGGTGAAATGCGGCTCGAACACCTCGTCGCCCGTGCCCGCCAAGGTGAAGCTGTCGGTCGCCGCGGCAAGGCGGAGATTCGACAGATCGGCGGTGCCGTCGGGATTGAGCAGCTCGGCGAACTTCGCGGTGATCGTGGTACCCGCCGCACCATGCGCGCGGATGCGGACCCAGCCTGAAAAGTTCTGACCGAAATCGAGGACGTAGCGGCCGGGCTGCGGCTCGTTGATCGTCAGCGCGCGGCGCATGCCGGTGCGCTCGAGGGCGGGGGAGGTCTGCGCGACGAGCCTGCCATCGGGCGCCGAACCGATCTTGGCGGCGGCCCAGCCGGCAGCGTCGAATCCGGGCGTGTCCCAGCCGGGTTGCGCCAAGCGCGCATCGTAGCTTTCGCCGTCATAGATTTCGGATCGGGTGATCGCGGAGGGCGCGATCCGCCAGTCCGGACCGGTTGCGACCCATTCGCTGCTGCCATCGGCATAATCGAGGCGGAGCTGGGCGCGAAAGCGGCGCGGGGCGGGGCCGAACCCGTAGCGTTCGATGCGCCAGCCGAACGCACTGGCATACCAGCCATCGCCAACCAGCGCGCCGAGGACGTTGGCGCCCGCCGTAACCAGGTCGGCGACGTCATAGGTCTGGTAGAGAATGTGGTCGGCGGCGACGCTGACTTCGGGGGCGAGGATGGCGGTCGAGACGGGCTTGCCGTTGATCCGCGCGTCATAGGCGCCAAGCGCGGTGGCGTAGAGCCGGGCGGCGACCACTGGGCCGCGCGGCGTGAAAGTGGTGCGCAGCAGCATCGCCGGCTCGGGCGGGCGCGGGTCGTTGTGGACATTGGCGCCGCTTGGCTGGGCGGCGGCCCAGTCGCGGGCATCGAATGCTGGCGCGGTCCAGTCGGCGGGCGGGTCCGGCTGAACTCGCCAGGCCGGTCCGCTGACGATCCGCTCGACGCTGCCATCGGCGCGATAGAGCCGGACGAGCGCGGCGAAGGCGCCACCGTCGACCGGAAAGAACCCGCTGGTGTCCGCCTCGACCAGTGCACAGACGCAGTTGCGTCCGGGCCGGATGTCGCCGGCATAGGACGCCAGCGTCCCCCAGAACGGCAGATAGGTGTCCCAGTCGAAATCACGATCGAGCGGCGAAGCCTGGCCGTTGATCCAGACCCCGCGCAGATGATCCTTACCGGCCAGCAGGACCTCGGCGCGGATCAGGTCGGCCGGCGCATCGAAATCGAGGCGAAAGGCATGGGGGCGATCGTCGAGCGCGGTTTCGCTCCAGATCCAGCGCAGACCCGCGGCGCGCTCGGCGGCGGCGAAGGCATCCTCGGCCTCGATCCATTCGGCATGCCAGTCGCCGGCGGCCAGGCCAGCCTCGAACCAAGCCGGCTGCGACCGGGTGACCGCGCCGTCCGTGTCGGTGACCGCGACCGTCCACCATAACCGCTGCATCGGCGCGAGCGGAGCGCCGCCACAGGCAATGTCCACCGTCGCCTCGCTGACGACGTTGCCGCTATCCCAAAGCACCTCGGCCATGTCCGCGCTGGTCGAGGTGCGGATGCGATAGCTCGCCTGCTTCACGTCGGTCGCGTCGCTTTCGATCCGCCAGGACAGTCGTGGATGCGCGACCTCGGTGCCGAGCAGATCGACCGTATATTCGGCGCGCAGATCGACGGCGCGCATGATCATATCGTCAGTCCCAACCGGTAGAGCCGGTTGGCATTGCCCGCGAACAGCGCGGTGCGTTCGTTGGCGCTGAAATCAGCGGTGATCGTGTCATACGCGCCCAGATGCTTCTCGAAGCTGCCGAACAATTTGTCGGTCGGGAAATTGCTGGCGAACATCGCGCGGTCGGTCCCGAACAGGTCGATGGTTTCCAGCACGTAAGGCCGCGCCTGTTCGAGATCCCAGGGCCGCCAGGTGAAGCCCATGCCAGAAATTTTCACCGCGACATTGGGCAGCGCTGCCAGTGCATTCATCCCGTTCCGCCAGACCGCCCAGCCATCGCTGTCGTTGGGTATCGCCATGCCAGCGTGGTCGATGATGACTTGCGTGTCCGGATGCTTGGCGATCAGTCCGGCGAGGTGCGCGAACTGACCGGGATAGGCCTGGAGGTCGAAGCTCAGCCCGTATTTGCTCAGCAGTCCGAAGCCGCGCATCCAGGCATCGGAGGTAGTGATGTCGGATGGCGAATAGCTTCGCCGCGGATCGGCATGCCAGTTGATGATGTGCCGAATGCCTCGCACATTTCTGTACTCGACGTGCTGCGTCAGCAGCGTCTCGAGCCCGGGGCTCTCGAGCGCGGCGAAGGCGACGATACCGTTCGGCATGTCGCGCGCATCGGCCATCGCCTGCAGCCATTGCGTTTCCTTCAGCGCGTCGTCCGGATGCGCGCCGGCATCGATATGAACGATACCGCGCACGTCCCATCCGGCGGCGTCGGCGAGATAATCGTCGAGCCCATAATTGTTCGCGATCGGCTCGACGCTGCCATTGGGGCCGTCGTCGCTGAACGGTGGCGCCAGCCACGGATAGCGGATGTGCGCCAAGTCCCAGAGATGGACGTGCGGATCGATGAAAGGCGGACGCGCGGTCATGTCAGAAGGTCGTCCGCCCGCCCGATGTGTCGAAGGTCGAGGCGGTGGTGAAGCTGCACTCGTCGCTCGCCATGAAACAGACCATCGCCGCGGACTCGTCGACCTCCCCCAGCCGGCCCATCGGGATCTTGGAGCGCATATAATCGACCTGGCTCTGCGGTAGCTGCGCGAGGATCGGGCTTTCGAACGTCGCCGGGGTCAACGCGTTTGCGATCACGCCTTTATCGGCCAGTTCCTTGCCCAAAGATTTGGTGAAGCCGATCACGCCTGCCTTCGACGCCGAATAGGCGCTGGCGTTGGGATTGCCTTCCTTGCCGGCGACCGATGCGATGTTGACGATCCGCCCGTAACCATTGGCGAGCAGGAACGGGATGACCGCGCGGTTGCAGTAGAACAGCCCGTTGAGGTTGATGTCGATCACGCGCTGCCAACTGTCGATCGGGAATTCATGCACCGGCACGGTCGCGCCGGTAATCCCCGCGGAGCAGACCAGAATGTCGACCTTGCCCAATGCCGCCGCGCTCGCCTTGGCCGCGGCCTCGACCGCCGCGGGGTCGGAGACGTCGAGCGCCTGAATATCCGCGGCGCCGATCTCGTCCTTTGCGGTCGCGAGCGTT
>DASVNU010000295.1:0-11182 GCA_036383655.1 Sphingomonas sp.
TCGCCCAGGCTGTGGGGGACGACTTCCTTCACGTCGTCGTCGGGCTCGCGGGTTGCGGCGAACACGATCGGGAAGATGACCGTCGCCACTGCCGCGAACAGGACCGCCGCGATCAGATAGCCGTGCGGAGAATCGGCTACCCCGCCGAAATGCGCGGCGAGTGGCTGGGTAGTGATCGCGACGGTCAGCCCGGCCAGCGTCGCGAAGATGATTCGCGCGCCGGCGATCGATCCACGCTCGCCCGAATTGGGCGTGATGCGCGCGCTCATCGCGGTATAGGGGATCGACACCAATGTATAAGCGATGCGGAACAGGACGTGCGTCGCCAGCATCCAGGCGGCCAGCGACGACCCTGCCAGTGCCGGCTTGTAATAAAGCAGGACGAACGCGATTCCGACGAACGGGCCACCGAACAGCAGATAGGGGCGATAGCGTCCCCAGCGCGTCCGCGTTCGATCGGCGATCGCGCCCATCAGCGGGTCGATCGTCGCATCGAAGATCGAGGCGATCATGTAGATCAGTCCCGCCGCGCCCGCGCTCAGCCCGACGGCATCGGTGTAGAAGAACAGCAGATAGAGCGAGATGCTCTGCCAATAGAGATTGAACGCGAAATCGCCGACCGTGAAGCCGATCACGCGCGAGACGCCTAATCTGGTACGCGTCAGTCCGGCCATTCCATCCTCCCGATTTTTCGACGAGGAATAAATGGAGAATTGCTAATTAGCTAGATAATTTATCTATTTTAACGCTGATTTTTGCGCGGCCGTCCGCGCTTGCGCGGCGCACCTTCCATATCCGGTGCGGGGTCGGCGTGAGCGGACTTTTCGTAGCTCGAAAGCGTGCGGCTGATCGTCTGGTGGAACTGCACGCCCATCTCGAACATGTCGGCGACGAGCTCGTGCAGCCGCTCGGCATCGCGCTGCACCACCGCGTCGACGATTTCGCGATGCTTGCTGTGATGGTCGAGCACGCGATCGATCTCGAGATCGGCGAACAAATTGACATAGCGTTCGAGCCGTCCGCCGAGATCGGCCCAGATCCGCATCAGGATCGGCGAGCCGCAGCCCGACAGCAGGGTCCAGTGCAGCGTCGAATAAGCGAGCTGCCACATCTCGCGATGTTCGGGATCGTCGAAATTCTTCTCGACCTTGAGCGAGCGGTGGAGCTGGAGCACCACCGCTTCCTCCCAGGCGTCGTTGCCGTGCTTGAGCGCGCTGTCGAGCATCAGCTGATAGATCTTGCGATAGGCGCGGATCAGATCGTCGTAATCGGCCAGCGAGACAGGCGCGACGCGATGTCCCTTCTGGTGCTCATGGATCACCAATCCACTGGTCGACAACAATAAAATCGCTTCGCGGACGGGGCTGTGCCCGACATCGTAGAAAGCGACGAGTTGCTCGACCTTGAGCCGTTCGAGCGGCGCGAAGACACCGCGGACAATGTCGCGGCCGAGCCAATATTGCACCGCCAGCGTCGGATTCCGTTTGGGATCGACCGGGGCGATAGCCGATGGCGCGGTGAAATTCTTTACGGATGGAATGTCGGTCGGCACGCCGCGACTATTAGACAAGCCTCGCGCCCGCGCAACCAGCACGCCTTCCAGCCGTGGTCGATCGTCGCGGGGGCGTTTCCGTGTCCCTTCTCCCTGGCGGCTATTCGCGGCCATTGTCGCTCGCGAGCATCGGCCGGACCGGTAGCGCCGATGCCGCGATGCCCCGGACGGCGGCGTCGAAACAGGCGCGCGCCTGCTCGGTGAGGAAGGTGGCCTCCGTCCAGCGGTCGCTTTCCTCGCGCGGGCTGCCATCGGGGCCGGTGACCATCTTGGGATAAAAAGTGCGCGCGGGGAGCAATTCGCACAGCGCGGGCAAATAGTCCCCGGAGCGGGCGGTGAGGAGGAAGCCGCCGATGCTCTCCGTCCACATCCGCCGAAAGATGGCGAGATGCTGCGCTTCGGCCGGGTCGCTCGCGGTGAGCTGGCCGAACGCGCCGGAAGAGACGCGCAAGTGGAGGAAGCGGACGCGTTCGAATACCGGGCGCATGGCGATCAGCTTGGCCTCGATATCGCCATACGGCAGTTCGTGGCCGACATACCAATGCGCGAAATCGCCGTTGAAGGTCAGGTCGGGGAAGCGTTCGATCAACCCGAGCGTTCGCCGGATGTCCTGCGTCATCGTCGCGCGATGCGTTTCGAGGTGGAGCACATGGCGCTCCTGCTCGGCGATCTGCAGCATTCCCTCGGCAAGCCGCCACAGATCGTCATCTTCCTCAAGTCCGGTGCCGAGTTGCACCGTGGTGCAGGCGCAGCCCTGGTCGCGCCAGTGCCGTGTCATCGCGCGGAGCTGGTCGAGATCATGGATCACGCGCGCGATGCCGAACGGAATCAGTCCGGCCTGACGCGCGATCGTCGGCTCGAGCGTCTGGATACCTTCATAGCCGGCACCCGATAGCGCGGCGTAGATGTCCGCCGTGCTGCCCCGTGGCCCGGCGGACCAGTCAGGCAGCTCGGCGATCGTGACGAAACTCAATCCCGCGAGCAGGCGGGGAGGGGGCGAACCCTTCCCGTCCGCATCGCGCGGTTCAGAAACCGACATCGAGCGACAGCCCCGCCGAGCGTTGCGATTCATACGGCCGGAACTGGCTCAGGCTGCGCGCGTTGCCGAACGGGGTCGAGAACATCGTCACCGCGAAATGCTCGTCGAGCAGGTTCTTGCCATAGACCGACAGTTTCCACAGCTTGCCGCTGGCCAGCGCGATCGCGCCGTTGACCAGCACATAGCCGTCCTGCCGCGTCCGCGGATTGTTGGGGAAGGCGATCAGTTGCGACGAGCGATAGCTCGCCGACAGGTCGAACTGCAGCTTGAGCCTGGACGACAGGTCCACGCCGTACGAACCGCCCGCATTCAATTGCCATTTGGGCGAATAGGGCAGCGGCGCGTCGGTCAGATTCTGCTGCACGCCGGGCGATCCCGCCGGCGACCCCGGCGCGGGGACGCATCCTTCCGCCACGGTCTGGCCGCCGAAGCACGGCGCATTGGGGAAATCGCCCCAGCGCGCGTCGACATAGGAGCCGCTCAGCACCAGGTTGAGGTCGGTCGCCGCGATCGGCCGCCAGCCGAGGTCGAACTCCACGCCCTTGGTCTTGGCCTCGCTGCTGACGATCGGATAGGTCGCGGTGACCGGGTCGCGACCCGCCGTCTGGTAATTGTCGACATGCGTGTAGAAAGCGGTGACGTTGAACGTCACGTGCGCATCGGGCCAATAGGTGCGCAGGCCGATTTCGTAATTGGTCGGCCGCTCGGGCTTCACATAGCGCAAGGTGCCAACGCCGATATTGGTGTCGAACCCGCCGCCCTTGAACCCGCGCGTAACGGTGGCGAACACATTGGCGTCGCTGGTGATGTCGTACTGGGCGCCGGCGCGCCACACCAACGCGTAAGATTGTTCGGCCTTATGGTCGGAATCGCTCAGATGATAGGTCGGGTCGAGACGGTCCTTGGCCGCTTCCACCCGGTCCTTGAGGTAGCGCAACCCGCCGATCAGCTTGAACGATTTCGAGATGTTGAGGTTGGCCTGGCCGAACAGCGCCATGTTGCGCGAATCCGAGGTGATGTGCGCGCGGCGGTTGAAGAACGGAAACGGCACCGTCGCGAAAATCTGGGTCGACCGCGAATTGACGTCGGCATCGAAATAATAGGCGCCGAGCACGTAGTCGATCAGCTTGCCGGTCGGCGAGGCCAGCCGGATTTCCTGGCTGAACTGCGCCTGGTTGAAATGCGCATAATTGACGTCGAGGAGGTTGATCGGCGCCGAATCCGAATCGAGCCCGTCGGTCGTCTCCCAGGTCCGCCACGCGGTGATCGAGGTCAGCGTGAAGCCGCCCAGGCGATAATCGGCCTGGAGCGACACGCCCTTGCTCTTGGCGTTGGAGAAGACGTCGCCATTGATATCCTGATCGAGATTGTCCCTGCCCGGCTTGATGCCTTTGCCGAGCTGGATCAGTTCGGGCACACCCGGGGGCGTCCCCACCGAATAGAGCGTCCATACGCAGCAATTGGAGTCGCGTTTGTAATAATCGGCGATGCCGGTCAGCGTCAGGTCGGCGGTCGGCTGCCATTCCAGCTTGGCGCGCCCGCCCCAATCGTCGCGGTCATTCAATTTGCGGCCGTCGAACACATTGGTGACATAGCCGTCGCGCTTGTTGCGACGCCCGGAGATCGAGAAGCGAAGCGTGTCGGTGATCGGCCCCGACAGATAGGCGCTGAAGCGGCGGTCATTGTCGGGCCAGCCCCAGCTGACGCTGGCATTGCCGGTGAACTCCTTCGACGGCCGCTTGGTCACGACGTTGACCACGCCGGCCGACGCGTTCTTGCCGAACAAGGAGCCCTGCGGCCCGCGCAGCACTTCGATCCGCTCGATATCCGGCAGGTCGCCCAGCGACGCCCCCGCCTGGCCCATGACGACTCCGTCCAGGACATAGGCGACGCTGCCTTCGATCGCCTCGGACGAAAAGGTGCTGGTGCCGATGCCGCGGATGAAGAAGCCGAAATTGCGCGGCCCCGCCGAATTGGTCAGCGTCACGCTCGGGACCATATATTGCAGGTCGCTGGTCTCGTTGAACTTGAGCGACGTGAGCTTGTCGCCGCCGATCACCGCGACCGACAGCGGCACGTCCTGCAGATTCTCGGCGCGGCGCTGGGCGGTGATGACGATGTCGCCGCGCGTGTCGATCGGCTGTGCTTGCGACGTCGCGGCCGGCGTGTCCGGGGCCCGCGTATCGGGCGCCGGCTTGCCCTGCGGCACGTCCTGGGCCTGCGCCGCGGTCGCCCAGCCTAGCGCCAACATGCTGACAGCGACGCTTCCAACCGCCCGGAATCGAAAATTGAGCATTCGCCTCTCCTGATAAATTACTATATTTATCTCTAATAATTTATCGGATTAGTGATGTTGTCAATCATTCGATATTTTGAGTACGCGATCGAACGGCTCTCGTCCCCAGTTCCGTTCGCGGAACTGGGCTTCGCCTAATGCGGGGCTTTTGAGTGAGACGACGGTCGTCGGCTGACGGACAGCTGGTGCTGTCAGTCCAAAGCGAACCGGACTCCGAGCGATGGAGTCGCGATCATTCCACGGGGCCGGACGAGCTCATCAGCACGTTCTTCCTCAATCGGATGTCATCGGAACCGCCGCCAACCAATAACCGGTAGACCCCGGCACGCGCCATCCAGCGATGCGTCGCCACGTCCCAATAGGTGAACGCGCGGGAGTCGAGATTCAGCCTCACCGTCTTCGTCTCGCCGGGCTGCAGTTCCACCTTGGCAAAGGCTTTCAGCTGCTTGATCGGCTCTTCGGGCGTTCGATCGACCCGCGCGACGTAAAGCTGGACGATCTCCTTGCCGGCGACCTTGCCGGTGTTCCTGAGCGACAGTCGAACAGCGACGGGCTTGCCGGGCGTGACAGACGGCGGGGCGGCCAGGTCGCCATAGGCGAAGGTGGTATAGGACAGACCGTGCCCGAACGCGAACAGCGGGGCGATCGACCTTGCTTCGTAGCCGCGATAGCCGACCAACAGCCCTTCCTGATATTGACTGTGCAACTCGCTCAGCGCGGTCCGGTCGTCGGCACTACGCACCGGGAAGGTGACCGGCAGCTTGCCCGAGGGATTGACCTTGCCCGTCAGGATATCGGCCAAGGCGGACGGACCTTCCTGTCCGGGCAGCCACATGTCGATGATCCCGGCTACCCTGTCCGCCCAGGGCATGGTCATCGCCGCGCCGGCATTTACAACCACAACGGTTGAGGGATTGGCTGCTGCGACTGCCGTGATCAGTCTGTCCTGGTCGCCAGGCAGATCGATGGTCGAACGATCATAGCCTTCGCCCTCGGTCAGCGAGGCCGATCCGGCGACCACCACGACCGCGTCGGCGCGCTTCGCGGCGGCGATAGCGGCGTCGAAATCGGGACGCGGCGGCCTGATTCCGAAAGCCAGCGCCTCGTAAGGGGTCTGACCGGTCCGATAATCGAGTTGGACCGGATAGGTCTTGCCGGCCTCCAGTGTGATCTGGACCGTGCGGCGCGGTACCGGGAAACCGATGACGTCGCGATTGTCCGGCGTGGAGGGCATGGTTTTGTCGAGAATCGCCTTGCCGTCGACCGACAAAATCGGCGTGCCGGTGCCGCGCACGCTGAATTCGTACATGCCGGTCGCCGGCGCCTTGAACACGCCCGACCAGCGCAACGCGGCATAGCCGACGGCTTGCGCGCTCGCGATATTGCCGCTCACGCGTTTGGTGAAATCGGTGACGCGTTCGGTCTTCACCGGTTGTCCGCTGAAATCGGCGGTGGCGAAATAGCTGGCCGTCATACCGGCTTCGGCGCTGCCCGGCGCCGGAGCAAACAGATCGGGTGCGGGCGCGGGCGGCGTCTCTTCGCTGTCGACGCCTTTCGCGTAGACGATGTCTACGCCAGGGAAGGCAGCACGAATGGCATCGAGCGGCGTGTCGAGCTTGGCGAACGGCACGACGGCCGAACTGCCGCCGCCCTGGATCCGCGCGATATCGGCATTGGGGCCGATCACCGCGATCGTCCTGATCCCGGGCTTCAGCGGCAGGATTCCGGCATTCTTGAGCAACACGATCGCTTCTTCGGCGGCGGCTCGTGCCGTCGCGCGATGACGCTCGCCACCGATCTCCCCCTTCGCCAGCGATCCGTCGAGCGCGCCGCTGCGCACGATCAGGCGGACGATGCGGCGGGCATTGTCGTCGATCTGCGCTTCGCTGACCTGGCCGGCGCGGACCGCGGCGATGAGCTTGTCGCCGAAATACTTGGCCGGGCCCGGCATCTCGAGGTCGAGGCCGGCATTGGCCGCGGGCGCTGTGGAATGCGTCGCGCCCCAATCGGAGACGACGAAGCCCTTGTACGTCCATTCCTTTTTGAGCAGGTCGGTCAGCAGCCAGCGATTCTCGCTCGCATAGGTGCCGTTGACCTTGTTGTACGATGCCATGACCGACCAGGGATCGGCTTTTCTCACCACGGTCTCGAACGCCGGCAGGTAGATTTCGCGCAACGTCCGCTCGTCGACCATCGAATCGACGAAGAAACGGTTGGTCTCCTGATTGTTGGCGGCGAAATGCTTGATCGAGACGCCGACCCCGCCGCCCTGGACGCCGCGAACATAGCCGAGCGCCACTTGTCCGGTGAGATAGGGGTCTTCGGAATAGGTCTCGAAATTCCGCCCCCAGCGTGGCGTGCGCACGATATTGACCGTCGGCGCGAGCAGGACGGAAGCGCCATAGCCGCGCGCCTCGTCGGCGATCGCGCTGCCGATTGCCCTGGCGACAGCGGGGTTCCATGTCGCGGCGATCGCGACGCCGACCGGAAACACCGTCGCCGGATTGCCTTCCGGCGAGCGGACGCCGGTCGGCCCGTCGGTCATCTTGATCTCGGGAATCCCCAGCCGCGGGATCGCGTGCAGCGTCATCGAACTGGCGCCAGCAAGCAGCGACACTTTCTCTTCGAGCGTCAGCCGTGCCATCAAATCGTCGACGCGCTTGTCCTGCGACACGGTCCGATCGCGATAGATCGTCCGGTCCTTTTGCGCCTGCGGCCGGGCGGGGGCGGCGGCACCGCCCCCGGCCAGCGCCATCATCGCCATGCAGGCCAGGAGGGGTTTGCGACGCATTTACTTGATCGCGGCAAGGTCGGCGGCGGTTTTCGCGAGCAAATCGTCGGTCAGCTTGCCATCGGAATAGGCCTGGACCTGCTTCAGGCTCAGCCCCTTGAACATGTCGTATTGCGGCAGGCTGGTGAGGCCCGGCAGGTCCTTGTCGAGCACTGCCTTGCCCTGCGCGTCGGCGACGATGTCCTGGATCGGCGTGTCGAGCGTGAACTTCACGGCTGCGGCCGGAGCTGCAGCGGGTGCCGGCGACGGGCTGGGCGCGGGAGCGGTCTGCGCGACCGCGATGGCGGGAAGAAGGAGCAGAATTGCAAACGGGAGCGACTTCATCATTTCATCCTTTGCTGGTGATGGGGGCGGGGCTCAGCTCGGCGATCATCGCCTCACGGATCAGGTATTTCTGGACCTTGCCGGTGACGGTGGTGGGGAAAGCATCGACGAAGCGGACGTAGCGCGGCACTTTGTAATGGGCGATGCGGCCGCGGCAGAAGGCGCGAACCTCCTCCTCGTCGCCGGTCGCGCCGGCACGCAGCCGGATCCAGGCGCAAATTTCCTCGCCCATCTTCTCGTCGGGAATGCCGACCACCGCGACGTCCTCGACCGCCGGATGACCGTAGAGGAATTCCTCGATCTCGCGCGGATAGACGTTCTCGCCGCCGCGGATCACCATGTCCTTGAGCCGGCCGACGACCGTGCCGTAGCCATCGGCATCGATTACCGCGAGGTCGCCCGAATGCATCCAGCCGTCGGCGTCGATGACGGCGGCGCTCTTTTCGGGCTCGCCCCAATAACCGAGCATCACCGAATAACCGCGTGTGCACAATTCGCCGGGTGTCCCGAGCGGAACGACGGTGCCGTCCTCGTCGACCACCTTGCATTCCAGATGCGGTTGCACCCGGCCGATCGAACCGACACGACGGCCGACAGGATCGTCGATCGCGGTCTGGAAACTGACCGGACTGGTTTCGGTCATGCCATAAGCGATGGTGATGTCGGGCATGTGCAACCGCTCGATCACCTGGCGCATCAACGGTTCGGGACAGACCGCGCCGGCCATGATGCCGGTGCGTAGCGACGACAGGTCGAAGCTCGCGAATTCCGAATGCGCGAGCAAGGCGATGAACATCGTCGGCACACCGTAGAGCGCCGTGCAGCGCTCCGCCGCCACTGTCGCAAGCACCGCGCCGGGATCGAACCCGGTGGCCGGATACACCATCGTCGCGCCATGGGTGATGCTCGCGAGATTGCCCATCACCATGCCGAAGCAATGATAGAGCGGCACCGGGATGCAGAGTCGGTCGCCGGGTGCGAGACCCTGAGTGAGCCCCACGAAATAGCCGTTGTTGAGAATGTTGCGGTGGCTGAGCGTCGCCCCCTTGGGCTGACCGGTGGTACCGCTGGTGAACTGGATGTTGGTCGCGGCGGTCGCTCGGAGTGTCGCGCCGATCGGGGTCAGACGGTCGCGGTCGGTGCCGCGCGCGTGCCCGGGCACGTCGGCGAACCGGATCCAGTCGTTACCCCCGCTCGCTCCGACGCAGATGATCCTGCGCAACACGGGCGAAGCGGGCGCCATCTCCGCGACCATCGCCGCGTAGTCGCTGGTCTTGAAGCGATCGACGAACACCAATGCCGCAAGCCCCGCTTTGCCTATCGCGAACGCCGCTTCGGAGGTTCGATAGGCCGGGTTGATCGTGACCAGAATCAGTCCGGCACGCGCCGCCGCGAACTGGGTGACGGTCCATTCGGCGCAATTGGGCGCCCAGATCCCGATCCGCTCGCCCGGTTCCAGCCCGAGCGCGAGCAGACCCGCGGCGAAACGGTCGACCTGTTCGAGCAAGTCGGCGAAGGTCCACCTTATGTCCTGCTCGACCGATACCAATGCCTCACCATCACCCCAACGCGCGGCCGCCAACGCCAGCGCCTCGCCGATCGTGTGCTCGATCAGCGGCGGAGACGTGGCGCCGCGGACGAGGCTGGCGGTCAGGCTCACTTTTGGGCGCCGGGCGCCACGCAGGTGAAGTTGATGGCGTCATCGCTCGACCCCTTGCCGTTCCAGCGTGCGACCTTGGGATAGGCGCAGAGCGGCCGCGTCCGCACCGGCTTGCTCGGAAAACCGAGATAGCCGAACAGGTCGTTATCATATTTGGTCGCGATCATGCTTTCGGGCGCCGCGCCCCCCTGTCGCCACTGGTCGAGCGTGCCGAGCGCGTCGAACACGTTCGGTCCCGGCCCGGCCAGGCAATGCGACATGCCCGGGGCCATGAACAACCGCACCGAGCCTGCCGCATCGGCCTGCCGCTTCAGGACCGACTGGTAGTAAGCGATCGTATTCTCGGGCGCGATCGCGGCGTCATTCCAGCCGTGATAGAGGATCAGCTTGCCGCCGCGCTTCAGGAACGCGCTGATGTCGGGATTGTCGCTGTCGAGGATCGGCGCCAGCCGCCGTGCCGCCGCATAGTCCCTGGCAAGGCTGAACGCCGAGGGCTGCCAGTCGGCGTTCGAATAGACCATGTAGCGGAAGAATTCGGTGGCGAAGATGCCGTGCTGCGCCTTCGGCCCGGTCAGCCAGGTGTCCCAGGTGCCCGACACCGCTTCGGCGCCCGGCATATAACCGGGGAAGAAGCTCTTGCCACCCGGCCCGACCGCGCCACGATAGAGAGCGCGCGCGGCACCGACCTGGCCCGCTGTCAGGCAGGACGGCCCGTCGCCCGCCTTGCATTGCAAGACGACGGGATCGAAGCGGCAGGCACGGGGATCGTCGATCACGCCGTCCTTGATGCCGTCCTTGCCGTCGCATTGGGCGATCGCGGCGTCCTGCAGCAGCTTGAGCTTGTCGTTGGGGATCGCCGTTTCGGGGCGGGCGAATACCGCGCGGTCGTCGGCCATGAAGGCGGTCATCAATCGCGTCCAGGCATTGGCCGGCGCCCCTGCGATGATGGCATCATAGTCGTCGGGATAACGTTGCGCTTCCATCAACGCCTCGCGCCCGCCGTCCGAGCAGCCTTGGAAATAGGCCGCCTTGGGCTTGCTGCCGTAATAAGCGACGGTCACCGCTCGCCCGACCGCGGCGGCGAGATGGTTGGCGCGATGCCCGAAATCCGTAATCCGCTCGGGCTGGTTGAGCGCCCATTTGGCATCGGTGTCGGCGGTGCCGAGATGACCCATGTCGGTGCCGACCGTGGCATAGCCCTTGGCCAGCGCGCCTTGCATCGTCAGCTGGGGCAACAACAGGCTGCCGCCATAGCCGCCATTGCCGGCCCCGAGCATCTTGCCGTTCCACGCGGTCGTGGCCGGCAGCCACACTTCGACCTTGATCGACGATGCCGGCGTCGGCGTCAGCACAGCATGGACGCGGCAGAAGGCGGCCTGCGACGGCAGACCGGGCTGGCCTTGCTGGGTCGAGACCATGCCGCCTTTGTCGACGTCCTCCGCCGCGACCACCTTGCCGTCGCCGAGCGCCAGCCCGACCAAAGCGGTGCACGCGCTGGCGGGTGCGTCGGCGGGAGGGCG
>DASVNU010000296.1:0-10517 GCA_036383655.1 Sphingomonas sp.
CTGCTCGCGACGGTCGCCTGGCAACTCGATGGTCGCCGCGCTTATGCGCTCGAAGGCTCGGTGTTCGTTGCCGGCAGCCTGGTCCAGTGGCTGCGCGATTCGCTCAAGCTGATCGCGACCGCCGACGAGACCGAGGGACTGACGCGGTCGGTCACCGACAATGCCGGTGTCTATCTGGTCCCCGCCTTGTCCGGCCTGGGAGCGCCCTGGTGGGAAGCCGAGGCGCGCGGCAGCATCTCGGGGCTCAGTTTCACCGCGACCCGCGCGCATATCGTCCGCGCCGCGCTGGAGGCGATGGCGCATCAGGCGAACGACCTGAAGACGGCGTTCGCGGCGGACGGCGCCGATTGGAAAAAGCTCAGGATAGACGGCGGCATGGTCGCCAACGACTGGATAGCGCAGGATCTCGCCGACATGCTCGACGTCGAGGTCGAGCGGCCCGCGTTAGCGGAGACCACCGCGCTCGGCGCTGCGATGCTGGCAGGCGTCGGCTCTGGTCTTTTCAAAGACTTGAAGGCCGCGTCGACAATGCGCGGCAAGATCGACGCTTTCCATTCCAAGCTGGCAGCCGACGCCCGGCAGACCCGGCTCGACGGCTGGGCCAAAGCGGTCAAATCGGTGATCGCCGCGGCGCACTGACGCCATGGCTGATCGCGCGTTTATGGCGTGCGGGTATGGTTGTCGAAATAGAGATAATCGGGCTGGAATTCGCCGGTTGAGGCGAGCCGGTCGAAATCCATCATCGTGACGATGCGATCCGATACCTCGACCATGCCCGCCTCGCGCAGCACGCGCAGCGTTCGATTGACGTGGACCGAGGTCAGGCCGCACGCCTCGCCCAGATCCTGCTGCGTCAACGGCCAGGCGAAGGCATTGTCCTCGACCAGCCCGACCGCGTCGAGCCGCGTATAGGTTTCACACAACATGTGCGCGACGCGCCCAACCGCATCGAGCCTGCCCAGCCGGAAGATCCATTCGCGATGCATCGCGGCATCGAGCAGGGTGGAGAACCACAGCACGCGGCCGAGGTGCGGCAGCCGCTCGATGATCTGGGTGAGCTTGTCGTGCGGCGCATAGGCGACGGTGCATTCGCTCAAGGTCGCGATATCATGGTCGAGCCGCTGCAGCGGATAACCGTGCAGGTCGACGAAATCGCCGGGCGTCTGGATACTGACCAGCTGCCGATGGCCGTCGGAACCATCCATATAGCGGCACATGAATCCCGAGATCAGGAACGTCGACCGGGTGACAACATCGCCCCGGCTGGTCACCACCTTGCGCCGCGGCAGCGTCACCGGTGCGGTCAGGACGCTCTCGATCGCTTCCTTTTCGTCGTCGCTCAGTTCGCGGCGACGGCGGCCGCGCAGGAAATTGTCGGTCAGCATGATGTTTGTTGAACCCCTTCGCCAGCGTAACGGTCGTGCCCGCGCCTTGGTTTCGTCACGAGGAAAGGCGATAGCGGCATGATGAAGACGATTGGCCTGATCGGCGGGATGAGCTGGGAAAGCTCGGCGCAATATTATGCGATCATCAATCGCGCGGTGCGCGACCGGCTCGGCGGTTCGCATTCGGCCAGGATCCTGATGCACTCGCTCGATTTTGGCGAAATCGAGAAACTTCAGCACGATGGCGACTGGTCCTCGCTCACCGCGCAAATGGTGGATGTGGCAAAACGCATTCAGGCAGGCGGCGCCGATGTCGTCCTGATCTGCAGCAACACGATGCATCTGATGGCCGACGCCATGGCAGCCGACGTCGACATTCCCCTGCTCCACGTCGTCGATCCGACATCGGCCGCCGTGGTTGAAGCGGGGCTGAAGCGCGTCGGACTGCTCGGCACCGCCTTCACCATGGAACAACCATTCTATCGCGACCGGCTCGCCGCGGCGGGGCTCGAGGTGCTCGTCCCCAACGATGCGGATCGGCGCGAGGTCCATCGCGTGATCTATGAGGAATTGGTCGCGGGCAGGTTCGAGCCAAGCTCGCGCCAGATCTATCGCCAGGTGATCGCGCGCCTCGTCGAACGCGGCGCACAGGCGATCGTGCTGGGGTGCACCGAAATCATGCTGTTGGTCGATCAATCGGACAGCGCCGTGCCGTTGTTCGACACCACCACGCTCCACGCGACGGCGGCGGTCGACCTCGCCCTGGCCTGACCGCCGCCCCGCGCCTCATTTCCGCGCGGCGACCGCCTCCCTCCGCTGATCCGACGCCAGCGCGCGGTCGCTGATCGACCACAAGGCATCGACCCCGATCTTGCCGTTCAGGATCGCGTTGTTGAGCGCGAAGATGTCGAGCGCGCCGGGACCGCCCGGCGCCTCATATTCGGTGCTCGACGCGGGCCATGCCGCTCGGTGATGGCAATTCATGCAATTGGTCTTGATCGGGTGATCGGCGGCGAGTTCGATATAGGGGTTGAACGCCACCGGCCATTGATTGCTGCCCGAGCTAGCGGGAATGCCATAGGTCGCCGCCATCAGATAATTGCGCCACGGTCCCGGCGCATCGACCGACGACAGATTCGGGCGGTCCGCGGCATTGGGGTTGATGCCGGGCGAATCGTTCCACCACACCGACTGGAAGGTCCAGGCGGGCTGTTCCTTGGTCATGATGTGCATCGCGACCAGGATCAGATAATCGCCCTGCTGGAACATCCGGCCATAGGCATAATAAGCCGAGGCATCGAGGATCGCGCGGTCGCATTGCGCCATGGTCGAGAGGTCGGGTTTGTAATTGTAGAAGCGGTCGACCCCGACCACGCGCGGCTTGGCATAGGTGTTGGGTCCGAGCGGCTTGCCGTTCATCGTCACGCCGTGGAGGAAGCTGACCGAGGACGGGATCACCTGCGCCGCCGGCGTCGTGGTCACCGCCACCGCCTGCGGCCATTTCTTCTGGATTTCGAAGCCTGCATAGACGCCATCGTCCGACGCGGGGTCGTTCCAGATCGGCAGCGCGGTGAACTGGCCCGCCGCCACCGGCCACATCATCGGTTTGAGCACGATCGAGCCATCCGGCATCGCCGCCATCTGCTTGGTCTGGTTGGCCGGCGGGATCAGGCCGTTGAGCGTCGACTGCAGATAGAGCTTGTTGCTGCGGATCCAGTCGAACGCGGGCTGGTTGTAGATCACGCCGGCGACCATCACGTCGCCGTTATTCTGCAGCATCGGGCCGTTCGACAAAGCGTAATCGGCGGGCGTCGTCCCCTGCAGGCACGGCGTGCCCTTGTAGCGGTCGATCACCGGCTGCGGCACGGCATAGGTTGGCGAGACCGGGAAGTTGATCGGATCGGTGCCGCTGGTCGAGCCGTTGTTCATCTTGAATTTGCGCATCGGGACGGTCGCGACCGCAGGCTCGGTCTTGCCGAGCTTGGCGGTCACTGAAGGATCGGGCGCGAAGGCCTGGGTTTCGGTGCACCAGCTTTGCCAGATCGGCTTGCCGCCGACCATCGAGTTGACCGCGGCCCACAGGTTCCAGCCGTGCTGGCGCGTCCGCGCGACGTCGCCGCTGGTCACCCAGCCTTCGACCGTCGCGGCCTTTTGCGGATAGTCGAACCCCGATGGTATGTTCTGCGGCGTCGGACAGGCGGCGTTGGCAAGCCCCGTCTTCGGCGCGGTCGACGATGTCTTCATCGTGCAGGCGGCGGCGAAGATCAGCATCGCGCCGATCAGGGCGGCCGATTGGAATGGGCGGCGAACGGCAAAGCGCATCATGGCATCCCCCCGTATTTATGGGAGAATGTTACGCCTTCGACCCATCGCAAGCCAGCAAGGAAGCCACCATTCCGGACCGTTTCGCGAACGGTCCAAGTCCGGGGGACGGTCGGTTGGGAGTTCAGATTAACGTCCAACGCGCCCAGCCCTATTGTCAGCCGTTCGGGATAGCGTCGTTGGGCGCCTATAGACTGCGCGCATCGAACCCCAGCGGTCCGCGATTGACTCACGGCGCCCGACCTCGCTTGATGTAGCGGACGAGCTGGGGAGCACGATGACCATCATTACGACGCCGCGGGTCACCGCTTCCCAAGTCGTAGGTGTGACGCTCGGTAACGCACTCGAATTCTACGATTTCCTGATCTTCACCTTCTTCGCGGTGGAGATCGGCCGCACCTTCTTCCCGGCGACCGACCCGCAATCGAGCCTGCTCGCCGCCTTGGCCACGTTCGGCGCGGGATTCCTGACGCGCCCGCTTGGCGGGCTGGTGATCGGCGTGCTCGGCGATCGGCTCGGGCGGCGGCCGATGATGCTGTTGTCGTTCGCGCTGATCGGCACCGCCAGCCTAGGCGTTGCGCTGACTCCGTCCTATGCCGCGATCGGCATCGCCGCCCCGTTACTCGTGCTGTTCTGGCGGCTGGTCCAGGGGTTCGCACTGGGGGGAGAAGTCGGGCCCAGCACCGCGTTTCTCGCGGAAGCGGCGCCGCCGCATCGCCGTGGCCTGTACGTCTCGATGCAGATGTTCGGGCAGAATGTCGCGGTGCTGGTCGCCGGGCTGATCGGGCTCGCGCTCGCCCAGATAATGGACGATGCGACGCTCACAAGTTGGGGCTGGCGGATCGCGCTGGCGGTGGGTGTCGCCGTGGTGCCGATCGGGCTCGTCCTCCGGCGGACCTTGCCCGAGACCCTGCCGAGCGACGCGCCCGCGACACGCGCGCCGCCGCTGCGCGACTATCGCCGCACCGCCATCATCGCCTTCGTGGCGCTGCTGTCGGGGACGATCATGACCTATGTCACCAATTATTTGACGACCTTCGCCAAGACCACGCTCCATTTGCCCTCGGGCACGGCCTTCTGGGCGACAATCGCGGTCGGCATCGGCGGCACGATCGGCGCGCCGCTCGGTGGCTGGCTGGCCGATCGCTACGGCCGGCGGCCGGCGATGATCCTGCCGACGCTGTTCGTCTGCCTGATCACCCTGCCCGCCTTCTGGCTGCTCACCGTCGCGCCCGGCAAAGCGAGCCTGTTCCTCGTCGGATGCACACTGCGGCTGTCGATCGGCATCGCGTTGAGCGCGGTGCTGGTCCACATCACCGAGGACTTTCCGGCACGCGTCCGCTCGGGCGCGCTGGCGATCGTCTATGCGCTGGCGATCTCGATCTTCGGCGGCTCGACCCAGTTCGCCGTGGCGTGGCTGACGGGCATCACCGACAATCCGCTGGCGCCGGCCTGGTATATGGCGGCGGCGGCGGTGGTTGGGTTGGTGGCGTTGTGTTTTGCCCGCGAGACGGCGCCGGGACGCGAGAGCACCGAACGCTAGACAGCCGATGTCGTCGGTGACCCGAACTCCACCCGACTAGGGGCGCCCGGCGGAAGTGACCCTGCACAACGCGCGTTCATCAATTCGCCACGACTTCAAAGCCATCAAGCGCGCAACTTCGAGGTCACGGATGCCGTTCAATGCAACGAATCAGCATGTTGGTTCACTCGATCCTGCTCGCCGTATCGACCCAGGCGGGCCCGTCGTCGTCGGTGGACCAACCGAGATCCGCTCCGAGGGTCTCGCCAATCTGCGCCGCTGGAAGACCCGATGTTTATCCCAGTCGCTTGGAAAATGGCGTTACGACGACGCTTTACTTGGATGGTCCTTATGTCGGGGATTCGGAGCCTCCTGTCAGTGAGGCTTACCGGCAGCGCTATTCGATCGGGACAATAAATATAAGCGGAGAGGGGCGAGCTGAGTCGATATTGATCGTCAGCGGAAAGGAGCTGGCAAAATCCCCCGCGTCGCTGGATGAGCAAATCCGGGACATCTGTGCCCCTTGGATAAATGCGCCGTTCCGCGTGTTCCGTTTCGCGTTTGACGATGATCTACACCGTGCCGCCATCGCAGAAACCAAGAGACGCGAATTTCTAGAACAAAACCGGGTATCCCGGATCGCAGCCGAGCAAGCCGCTCGCGATCTTCAAATGAAAATGCGCCTGCCACCGGATCTCGATGAGCTGAACGACTATTTCAAAGCAAATTGGAATGACCTGCAATCTTCCTTCCCGGAAGAGATGCAGGGTACGAAATTCGGCCGGGTTCATGATTCTCGGTGTGTGAGGGCAAGCGCCATTGGGAGTTTCACTTGCGAAATTGGGGTTACCGCTGAATCGGAGCGGGGGCCGGAGTACGAAAAGGCGCAACTGAATTGCTCCCGATCGAACAAGGGCGACGTGACCTGCTACCAGCCGGAAATTATCGTGACTTGGCAACCGACAACGCAGCGCACCCCGAATCAGCCTCGCGCTTAATGGCTAGGCCGTAGTCACCTACGCCGCTTGGCTCGCCCGATCCTCGAACAGCCCTTTCAGATCCTTCTTCAAAATCTTGCCGTTGGCGTTGCGCGGCAGCGTCTCGTGGACGAAGCGGATCGCCACCGGCGTCTTGAACGCCGCCAGCCGCTCGCGCACCCAGGCCTGCAGTTCCGCCTCGGTGGCGGTCGTGCCGGGCGCGAGGTGGACCACAGCGGCCGGCTCCTCTCCCAGCGTGCGATGCGGGATGCCGATCACCGCGGCGTCGGTCACCGCAGGATGCTCGTACAGTGCGTTCTCGACCTCTGACGAATAGATGTTCTCGCCGCCGCGGATGACCATGTCCTTGGCGCGGTCAACGATGAACAGGAATCCTTCCTCATCGAGCCGCGCGAGATCGCCGGTGCGCACCCAGCCTTGGATGAAGGTTTCGGCGCTCGCCTCGGGCTTGTTCCAATAGCCTTTCACGATCATCGGCCCGCGCGCCCACAATTCGCCCACCTCGCCGGTCGGCAACACGGTGACGCCGTCATCGGCACGGATTTCGAGGTCGGCGGTCGCCACCGGCGGACCGGCGCTGGTCGGGCGGTTGAGGTAATCCTCGCTCGAATGGCTGGTCACCGTCGCCATCGTCTCGGTCATGCCCCAGCCGTTGCCGGGGAGCGCGCCGAATTCCTCGTATATCTTCCTGACGAGTTCCGGTGCCGAGGGCGCGCCGCCATAAGCGATCGCCTCGATCGACGAGAGGTCGTATTTGTGGCGGTCGGGATGCTCGATCAGCTGCCAGGCGATCGTCGGCACGCCGCCGGTCATGTTGACCTTCTCGCGCTCGATGATCTCCATCGCCTTCACCGTGTCCCATTTGCGCATGAAGATGGTCGTGCTGCCGCTGGCCATGGTCCCCATCAGCCCCGCCGAGCAGGCAGTGACGTGAAACATCGGGATCACCGTCAGGCTGGTGCGCGGAGTCGGGTCCGGGATCGGCTCACCACGGCGAACGAAGCTGCGCGCCGCCGAAAAGCCGCCCGACATGATGTTGGTGACGAGATTGCGATGCGTGCCCAGCGCGCCCTTCGGATTGCCGGTCGTGCCGCTGGTGTAGAAGATCGTGGCATCGTCATCGCTGTCGATCTCGACTCGCGGCCGGTCGTCCGCCGGCAGGTCGGCCCAGCTCTTCGGTCCGCCAATAATATCCTCCAGCGCGGTCGTGCCCTCGATCGGCGCGGGCGACCGGGTGACGATCAGGTGCGCGACGTTCGGTATCGCCGCCAGATGCGGCCTGATCCGCTCGAAGCGTTCGGCATCGACCAGTAGCACCTTGGCGCCCGAATCATTGATGCCGTATTCGAGCTCGGCCCCCGTCCACCACGCATTGAGCGGCACCGCGATCGCGCCCAGGATCGTGATCGCGAAGAAGATCACCGGCCATTCGGGCAGGTTGCGAGTCGCGAAGGCGACGCGATCACCCTTGCCGACACCCATCGCCTGGAAGGCGCGGGCAAGCGCCGCGGTGGCGCGATAATTCGCCTCATAACCGACGCGCTCGTCCTCGTGGATGGTGAACAGCCGGTCGCCATGCGTGCGCGACAGATCGAACAGCACGCCCAGATCATGCGGCGCGTACTTCCACACGCGCGTCGGCACGCCGCGAATCGCGATCGTCTCCATTTCGAACTTGGTGCCCGGCGCGGTCAGCGCGGCGGTCGCGTCCTGCAATGAAACTCTCGGCCAGGCGGGATCGAGGGCGATAACGGGTTCGGCTGCGCCATTCATTGACAAGGGTCCGCTCTCCAGCTTCGGCTATCGCAGGTCTCCGCCTGTCGATTTCGCAACGTTAGAGTTGATTCGAGCGTCGCTCAAGGCAATAGAGAGCTGGAATTTGAAATAGGGGTATGGAAGAGCGATGCTGATGAAAGCGCCCGAAAAGCATGGCTTCGACGCCGCACGGCTCAACCGGATTCCGGCATTCCTGAAGGAACGGTACCTCGATTCGGGCAAATTGCCGAACGCCCAGATCCTGGTCAGCCGCGACGGGGAGATCGTCCATTTCTCGAGCCAGGGCGCGGCGATCGAAGGGTCCGACAAGGCAATCGATGAGGGATCGATCTTCCGCATCGCCAGCATGACCAAGCCGGTCACCTCGGTCGGGTTCATGATGCTGGTCGAGGACGGCAAGGTCGCGATCGACACGCCGGTCCATCACATACTGCCCGAGTTCAAGGGAATCGGCGTTTATAATGGCGGTGGCGGCGGCGTCCCGTTCCTGCCGGTGACGCCGACCGCCGAACCGATGCGGATGCTCGACCTGCTGCGCCACACATCGGGGCTGACCTATGGTTTCCAGAACCGCACCAACGTCGACGCCGCCTATCGCGAGGGCAAGATCGACAATTGGCATGGCGGCAACGATCTCGACGGATTCGTCGCCGCGCTCGGTCAGCTGCCGCTCGAATTCTCGCCGGGCACGGCGTGGAATTATTCGGTGTCGACCGACGTGCTCGGCGCGGTGATCCAGCGCGTGTCGGGCATGCCGCTCGACCAATATCTGGCGGAAAAGATCTTCAAGCCGCTCAAGATGGACGACACCGGCTTCGTCGTGCCCGGCGGCAAGGTCGATCGGCTGACCGATTGCTATACCTTCGTCGCCGGCAAGGGCCGGGTGATGTATGATCGCGCGGCGGAAAGCGCCTGGCTGCGCCAGCCCAAATTGCTGTCGGGCGGCGGCGGGCTGGTGTCGACCGCGCTCGATTATCATCGCTTCTGCCAGATGTGCGCGAATGGCGGCGAGCTCGACGGCGCTCGCCTGTTGGGGCGCAAGACGCTCGACCTGATGACGATGAACCATCTGCCGGGGAAATCGGACCTGTCGACGCTGTCGCGCTCGCTGTTCAGCGAGACGCAGAATGCCGGCACCGGGTTCGGCCTCGGCTTTGCCGTTACCGAGGACGTCGCCAGGACGATGATCCCGGGGTCGGCGGGTGAATATTATTGGGGCGGGATGTTCTCGACCGCGTTCTTCATCGATCCGGTCGAGCGGCTGCACATGGTGTTCATGACCCAGCTCAGCCCGTCGGGACTCTACCCGATCCGCCGCGAGCTCAAGACGCTGATCTATTCGTCCTTGACCTAATCCCGTCGCCCCGGCGGAGGCCGGGGCCGCCGGCCGCATCGCCGGCACGGGCCAGAACATAGCGGTCCCCGCCTCCGCCGGGGCGACGATTTTTGGAGAGAAAGATGTCCGATACGCCTGCTTCCCCGATCCGCACCGAACGCCATGGCGACGTGCTCGTGATCATCTCGAACAATCCGCCGGTCAACGCGCTGGGTGCGGCGGTGCGCGAGGGGATCGATGCCGGGATCAAGCAGGCGGCGGCGGATGCGACGATCAAGGCGGTGGTGATCCGCTGCGACGGCCGCACGTTCTTCGCCGGCGCCGACATCACCGAATTCGGCAAGCCGATGACCGGTCCGGGTCTGGGCGCGGTGATCGACGCGATCGAGGCGCTCGACAAGCCGGTAGTCGCGGCGATCCACGGCACCGCGCTGGGCGGCGGGTGCGAGGTCACGCTCGGCTGTCACTATCGCATCGCGGTCCCCTCGGCGAAGATCGGCACGCCCGAGGTCAAGCTTGGCCTGCTGCCCGGCGCCGGTGGCACGCAGCGCATACCGCGCATCGCCGGGGTCAAGCTCGCGCTCGAAATGACCGCGATCGGCGACCCGATTTCCGCCAAGAAGGCGCAGGAAGCCGGCCTGATCGATCGCCTGGCGGGCGAGGACAGGCTGGAGGCGGACGCGATCGCCTTCGCCAACGAAATCGCCGACAAGCGCCCCCTGCCCCGCGCGTCGGAAAAGACAGCGACGGCCGACCCAGAAGCGGTCGAGGCGTTCAAGAAGGCCAATGCCCGTAAGTTCCGGGGTTTCGACGCTCCTGCCGCCAATATCCGCTGCGTCGAGGCGTCGACCCACGGCACTTTCGCCGAGGGCATTGCCGTCGAACGCGAGGAATTCATGAAGCTGATGATGGGCACGCAATCCGCTGCCCAGCGCTACATGTTCTTCGCCGAACGCCAGGCCGCCAAGGTCGACGGCATTCCCGCCGACGTCCAGCTGCGTCCGATCAAGAAAGTCGGCGTGGTCGGTGCCGGCACGATGGGCGGCGGGATCAGCATGAACTTCCTGACCGCCGGTATTCCGGTCACGATCGTCGAGACCGCGCAGGAAGCGCTCGACCGCGGCGTCAGCGTGATCCGCAAGAATTACGAGAATTCGGCCAAGCGCGGCCGCTTCACG
>DASVNU010000297.1:0-15996 GCA_036383655.1 Sphingomonas sp.
CTATCCGACGCAATCGGGGATCATGGCGGGTGCCGCGACCTTCACGGTCAAGGGACAGCAATATGTCGCGGTGCTGACCGGGCGCGGCGGCGCGCTGCCGCTGTCGATCGGCTATGCGATCGGGGCGGCCAAGAATGTCCCCAATCTGCCGCGCCTGTTGGTGTTCAAGCTGGGCGGGACGGCGCAATTGCCGACCCGCGTCGCCCTCCCCGCCGGTCCGTTCGATCCGCCGCCACCGACCGCGCGGCCCGAGCAGATCGCAGCCGGCCTGCAATTGTTCGGCCGCTATTGCCAGGTCTGCCACGGCGCGAGCGCGGGCGGCGGCGGCGTCCTGCCCGATCTGCAACGCTCGGGCGCCTTGGCCAATGCCGACGCGTGGAAATCGATCCTGATCGACGGCGCGCTGGCCAAGGACGGCATGGTCAGCTTCGCCAAGGTGATGAGCCCGGAGCAGGCGCAATCGATCCGGCTCTATGTGATCGACGAGGCGAATTGGGCGAAGAAGAATTTGCCGCAGGGGACACCGGCAAAGCCGATGGCCAAGTAGCTCGCCCACCATCGTCATCCCCGCGCAAGCGGGGACCCATCTCGTGCGCGAGAGACACAAACAACCGGCTGAAATTACGGAGAATATGTGAGATTAGGCCCCCGCTTTCCCGGGGATGACGGTTAGGGTGCGGGCGGGCAAAGCACCCTCATCGCCTCAGCGGTTTGGGCGTCAGCTGGCAGGAAAGTCTCCAACGCGAGATCGTCGAGCGTCAGGTCGATCGGCGATCCGAACACGGTGCGCGCGCTGTAGAAGGACAGGATGCGGTCGCCGCGCTGGAAGCGGAACGGCACAGCGACCCCGGCGAAATCGCGCGGCCGGACGTCCGACGCCGGCCCCTTGGGGTAACGGTCCATCTCCTCACGCAACGCGATCAATGTCGGGTCGCCGCTCTGCACGATCTCGCGATCGAGCGCGCGCAACAGGAAGCCGCGCCATTCGGCGAGATTGACGATGTTCTTCGACACCCCGTCGGGATGGAGCGTCAGGCGCAACACGTTGACCGGCGGTTCCAGCAACGCGGGATCGACGCCCTCGACCAACGGCGCCAGCGCGCGATTGGCCGAGATCATCGTCATGTGTCGATCGACGATCAGCGCCGGGAACGGTTCATGCGCGGCCAGCACCGTTTCGAGCGCCGCGCGCACCACATCGAGGGCGGGATCGGCGAGATCGCGTTCGGGAAAGGCGGGCGCGAACCCCGCCGCCAACAGCAACGCATTCTGATCGCGCCGCGGCACGTCGAGTTGCTCCGACAAGCGCAGCAGCAACTCTCGGCTGGGTTTCGCGCGGCCGGTCTCGACGAAGCTGAGGTGCCGTGCCGAGACATCGGCATCGAGCGCGAGATCAAGCTGGCTCAACCGGCGGCGCGCGCGCCAATCGCGCAGCATTGCTCCTACTTCACTCGACGTCTGCACCATCAGCCATCCTTTCGACGGCCATCCTAGCCGCCGCGCGACGACGCGCCATTACCTGCCAGGTAATTGGTTCGGCTTCTCCGATCGGCATCATGGCCGGACCAACGCCAAGGAGAACAACCATGTATGCGATCACCGACCTTGCTCCCCGCCAGGCACTCCGTCCAAGCCGGGGACTGATCCCCACCCCCGATGGCGAGCAGCTTTACTATGAGGATATGGGCGACGGTCCGACCCTGTTGTTCGTCCACGGCTGGGCGATGAACACCGAATTCTGGGAGCGCCAGACCGCCGACCTCGTCCGCCAGGGACATCGCTGCGTCGCCTATGATCAGCGCGGCTGTGGGCGGTCGTCGCCGGCCGCCGCCGGGCACGACCTCGATGGCCTCGCCGATGACCTTGCCGCCGTGATCGAGCGCCTCGACCTCGACCGCGTGACCCTGGTCGCGCATTCGATGGGCGCCTGCCAGGTCGCGCGCTATCTGTCGCGGCACGGCGCCGCACGGGTAGCCGGGGCGATCCTGGTCGCCGGCACCGCGCCCGGCCTGTTCCCCGATCCGGCCAGCCGCACCGGGCCGCTCGCCGCGCAGGTCACCGCGATGATGGCCGACCGCCCGGCCTTTGTCGCCGCGATGGCCGAGCCGTTCTTCGCGCCCGAACAGGTATCGCCGCACATGGTCGCCTGGGGCACCGGCCTGGTGCTGCGCGCGACATTGCACGCGGCGATCGAGCACACACGCACCAACGTCAACGCCGACGTCCGCGCCGACATGGCGGCCTTCACCTGCCCGACGTTGATCGTCCATGGCAGCGCCGACCAGAGTTGCCCGCTGGAGACGAGCGCCGAGCTGGCGCACGCGATGATCCCCGGCAGCGAACTGTTGGTCTATGAGGGCGCCTCGCACGGCCTGCCGCTGACGCGGAGCGGGCAACTCGTCGCCGACATCGCGGCGTTTGTGGGAGGGCGCCCGACCGTCGCGACGGAGTGATCCGTCAGCGATTTGGCAATCCGCATGGATTGGGTGCCGGTATCATCGACCTCCAACCGGCTGGTATGACGCACCGCGATTGGGCTGAACTCGATCAGCGTCTTCAGCTCAATCGCACCCAATCAACGGCGTCGAGCACATAGGGGGTGAACAGGAAGTCCCGAATCCCGACGATCCGGCTTTCCGCCCAATCGATCAGGACGAAATGCGCCGGAGTGTCCGTCGCGCCGGTGGCGTCGAAAACCAGCATGGCCGGCCGTCCTTCGACCGCCCCGAACGCGAACCGCCATTTCGTCTCTTCTGCATAGCGCGTGAAATACTGGCCGATCCTGTCGCGTCCTTCCAGTTGCAAGCGGTTCACAAGATCGAGCTTCACGTCGTCGGCGAGCATGGCGCGGATGGCGTCGAAATCGCCACTTTGAAACAGGTGGACATAAGCGGTGATCTTCTGCCGGTCCGGATCGGAGATCAGCGGCAGCCGGACATCGTCGGGCTCCTGCGCGAAGTGCCGCAGCGCGACGCGCCCACGCTGTAGCGCCGATTTGGCGGCCACCGGAGAACAGTCGGCGATCCCCGCAATCTCGTCGATCGAATGCCCCAGAACGTCCTTGAGAATCACCGCGCAACGCTGGAGTTCGGGCAGTCGCAGGAACGTCTGAAAGCTGATCGCGACGATGTCCGCCTCGACCATTGGTGCCGCTTCCATGCCTTCCGTGATTGGAACGACCGTGGTTCGCGCCCTGCTACGCAAGAAATCGAGGCTCGCATTGTGGGCGATACGAAACAGCCAGCCCTCGACGTTATCGACCTCGACGCCCTGGGCCCGCGCGTTGAGTGCCTTGACGAGACTATCCTGCAAGACATCCTCGCCATGGATCGCGGATCCCGTCATGCGCGCGCAATAGCGGTGAAGGCGCGGTCGCAGTGCCCGCAGCTGATCCTCGAATGGGTCGGTGTTCATGGATCGGGCCTATCGCGCTTCCGCGCCCTTCTTCGCCAGCGATTGGGTGCAAATGTCGATGAGAATGTTCGACAGAGTGGCCGGTTGTGACAGGAATGGCGAGTGGCTGCTCGCCACCGTGTGCACGACCGTCTTTCCGCCGACGGCATCGTCGACCGTGGCGATCATGTGGTTCTGACCGGCCAGCGGAACCGCGCGATCATGGGCGCAGCGGATGTAGTGGCGCGATACGGTGCCAAATCTTTCCGGCGTGATGGTCGACGGAGTCAGGGCGCCGGCGTTCGATTCGTCGCAATGGAGTTGCGCCGCCGCCTGCGCGAAGTCGGGCTCCGACACGTCGCCATAAAACGATGCCTTGAGCAGCGATCTATAGGCTTGGTCGGTCGACGCCGGATTGATCCTGGTCGCACCGATCGCGACCGGGTCGCCGACGAACAATCCAAGCGAGAGCGCCGACGACATGCTTTCATGCTGGAGCATCTCCAGCAACGGCATGCCGTTGGGTACCATGAACCCGGCAAGATAGACGACCGCGAGCAGCAGGTCGGGAATCTGCTCGGCGACCGCCGAAATCGTCATCCCACCGGCCGAGTGCCCGACCAGGACGACCTTGCCACCGCTGCGTGATGCAGCTTGCCTCACCAGCGCGACGACCGCCTGCGTCCGTTCGTCCTGCGTGACGCCGGCGACGGGCGATGGTTCAGCGGCGAACGCACAAGGGTCGAACGGACGGCGGCCGAACGCGGCCGGTGCTATCGCATTCGTCCCCGCGCCGGGGAGATCGAGCGTCAGCACCTCGAAGGCGCTCGCTTCGAGCATCGGCGTAATCCTGTCCCACACCGAATGGTTGTGCCACCCCCCGTGTACCAGGACAAAAACTGCTTTGGTTGCTGACATTTACCGAGTTCTTTCTGTTGATTTCACGATCCTTGCGACCGATACGAACAGCCGCTCCCACTCACCCTTAGCCCGCTGGGACGGGCAAGGCTCAGACCTCTCTGGTGTCGAAGATGAACATCTGAACGCCCGAGTCATCCGGCGCAAACAGCCGGCGATCCGCCCCGGCTGCCCGTCCCTCCGGGCTCACGAAGGCCTTTTGGATGGCCGCTATGTCGTCGAAATACAGCGTTCCGATCAGATGGATATCGGAAGCGCCTGCCGGCCCGGCGATCGGGCCGTGGCTGACCTCATATTTCCGGAGCCCCGGAAGTTTCTTCGAGAGGGGCACGTGGATATCATAATAGTGCCGGTCGAATGCCTCGACGTCCTTCGGTGTCCGATAGATCACTACCATCCGAGCCATTGACGCTCTCCTGTGTTGGTTGTGGGTCACGATTTGCCGACGAGCTCGGGTTTTCGCGATCGGCTCGACACCACCGAGCCCAGCATCGACTCCAGGCTCGCCAGCTCGGCGATGTCCGGGAAACAGGCCGTCATGCGCGGATCATTGCGCATCGCCGCGACAGCCGCGGGCGTGTCCCATTCGGAGTATATGACGACGCTGGCGCCGTCCTCGCCCGCGATCAGCCGGGTCGCCCGCCAGCCATCGAGTGCGCAGATTACCGTGTCGGTATTGTGCTTCAGGAGTGCGATCAGCGACTCCTGCTTCGCCGGTTCAACCTTCAATAGGCTGACCAAGATGACGGGGTCGTTGGACACAGCTTGTCTCCATCCGTTTCGAACACGCCAAAGACGACCGTTCAGACCCAAACGGATCGCGGGGTCGAAATTTTTCTTTTCGGATGGCAGCCTGGTTGGGCGGCAGGTCGATCGCGGACGATCCCGGTCCCTTCCCAATCCTTGCCGGTCGCCGGGTCGATCGTCCGGCCGACCGACAGGAACACCGCCAGCCCGTCGCCGATCGGCTCGACTCCGCCGAAATGATTGGCGCCCGCGTCGTCTCCCCGATCAGGATCGCCCGGCCGGTATGTTTGAAGGCGAGCTCCAGATGCTCGGCGGCGGATGCGGCGTTGGAAGCCCGGCCTTTCACCGATCGACTGGCGTCGGTGCGTGACACCGGTGCCGCACCAACGGGCAACCGAAACAGGACTGCCTAATTTCAAGGCATTTTGCTAGACTGGACATCGCCCCCGCGCGGCCCAAGCCCTTCGCGCGGCGGTTCTGGCACGCTTCATGTAAGGCTGGTGTGCAAACAACCCATAGGGCGAGAAACCGGGGGCAATTCCGAGTGAAGAAGATCGAGGCGATCATCAAGCCGTTCAAGCTGGACGAGGTGAAGGAGGCGTTGCACGAAGTCGGTGTCAGCGGCATCACCGTGACCGAGGCCAAGGGCTTCGGCCGCCAGAAGGGACATACCGAACTCTATCGCGGCGCCGAATATGTCGTCGACTTCCTGCCCAAGGTGAAGCTCGAAGTGGTGGTCGAGGATTCGATGGCCGAACGCGTGGTCGAGGCGATCGCGCAGGCCGCACAGACCGGCCGCATCGGCGATGGCAAGATTTTCGTCATGCCGGTCGAGACGGTGCTGCGCATCCGCACCGGCGAACGCGATGAGGCGGCGATCTAGAAAAAGACCTGCGCTCAACTTGAGCAGGTAGAGTATTTGACGCGCTGCAGCATAATGTGACAGCAGGGCTGGTACACGAGCAACATGATTCTCCGGTTCGCCGGATTTACGACTGAAAGAGAAAGGGCCTTGGGTTATGGCGACGACAGCCAGTGACGTTCTGAAGAAGATCAAGGACGAGGAGATCGAGTGGGTCGATCTTCGTTTCACCGATCCCAAGGGCAAGTGGCAGCATTTGACCATGGTGTCCTCGGTGGTCGGCGAGGATGAGCTGACCGACGGCTTCATGTTCGACGGATCTTCGATCGAAGGCTGGAAGGCGATCAACGAGTCGGACATGATCCTGAAGCCCGACCTCGACGCGATCTATGTCGACCCGTTCTCGGCGACACCGATGCTGATCCTGGTGTGCGACATCGTCGAACCGTCGACCGGCGAACTCTACGCCCGCGACCCGCGTTCGACCGCCAAGCGCGCTGAGGCCTATCTCAAGACCACGGGTATCGGCGACACCGTCTATGTCGGCCCCGAGGCCGAGTTCTTCATGTTCGACAACGTGCAGTTCGAAACGAGCTATGCGACGTCCTATTACAAGATCGACGATATCGAGCTGCCGACCAATACGGGGCGCGAATATGAAGGCGGCAATCTCGGCCACCGTCCGCGCGCCAAGGGCGGTTACTTCCCCGTCGCCCCGGTCGACTCGGCGGTCGATATCCGTGGCGAAATGGTCTCGACCATGCTCGAAATGGGCCTGCCCTGCGACAAGCACCACCACGAAGTGGCGGCGTCGCAGCACGAGCTCGGCCTGACCTTCGGCACGCTGACCACCACCGCCGACCGCATGCAGATCTACAAATATGTCGTGCAGCAGGTCGCGCATGCCTATGGCAAGTCGGCCACCTTCATGCCCAAGCCGATCAAGGAAGATAACGGCTCGGGCATGCACACCCATTTGTCGATCTGGAACGGCAAGGAGCCTTTGTTCGCGGGCAATGGCTATGCCGGCCTGTCGGACATGTGCCTGTATTTCATCGGCGGCATCATCAAGCACGCCAAGGCGCTGAACGCCTTCACCAACCCGACCACCAACAGCTACAAGCGACTGGTGCCGGGCTATGAAGCGCCGGTGCTGCTGGCCTATTCGTCGCGCAACCGCTCGGCATCGTGCCGCATTCCGTACGGCACGGGCTCCAAGGCCAAGCGCGTCGAGGTCCGTTTCCCCGACGCGATGGCCAATCCGTATCTCGCTTATGCGGCGTTGTTCATGGCCGGCCTCGACGGCATCCAGAACAAGCTCCACCCGGGTGAGGCGATGGACAAGAACCTGTACGATCTACCCCCGGCCGAGCTGGCCGAGGTGCCGACCGTGTGCGGGTCGCTGCGTGAGGCGCTCGACAGCCTGGAAGCCGATATGGACTTCCTGCTCAAGGGCGACGTCTTCTCGAAGGACCAGATTGAGGCCTATATCGAGATCAAGCGCGCCGACGTCGCGCGGTTCGAGATGACCCCGAGCCCGGTCGAGTTCGATATGTACTACAGCGCCTGAGGCGCGGCCACGACCGCGCTGGTGCGAGCGAAGCTCGCATACGCACTGTCGGCCGGCCTCGCTTGCGAGGACCCACGATGCGGCGCTGCCGCGGCGGGACCACGAAAAAAGGGGGCGTCCGGAGCGATCCGGGCGCCTTTCTTTTCACCTAGAATCTCCCGCTGATCGTCAGCGTGAAGATCGGCCCGACCCGCTGGCGCTGGCGCTCGAGGAACGCCAGCGGCGCGGCGTTGCGCCGGCCCGAATAGACATCGCGCCAATAGCGGACATGACCGTCATTGAGGTTGAAGACCTCGAAATTGACCTTCATTCCGCGCACGTTCTTGAACTCGACAAAGGCGCTGGCATAGGGGCCCTCCCATTGCTGGTTGACCTCGTCGAGATAATAAACCGGGCTGTAATGGTCGAACGACAAGCTACCGCCCCAGGCGAACTGGGTGCCGGGCACGTCGTGCCGCAGCGTCAATTGGGCCCAGCGATCGTGCGTATTACTGATCACGCGCGGCAATCCGGTCAGCGGGTCGCGGACGCGGGCACGTTCGATGCCGATGTCGGCGTCGAGCTTCGCGCCTTTCCAGCCCAGCGGATCGAACTGGATCGTGCTGATGCTCTCGATTCCGGTGCGCGTCGCGCGCGGCAAATTGCCTACGGCATCGCCATCGGTCCCGACGGGGATATGGTCGACGATGTCCTCGATCCGATAATGATAGAATTTCAGCCGCGTCTTGCCCCAGCGGCCGAAAGTGCGCGCGACTTCCGCGGTCGCTTCCCAGCTTTGCGGCGGGACGAGATTGGGGTTGGCGTCGTTGCCGCGATTGTTGGTGACGTCCTGATTGGCGAGGAAATCCGAAAAGCTGATCTGCCCGACCCTGCGTTCGAGCTTGAGGCTGGCGTCCCAGCCGCGCGCCGGTCGCCACGCCAGCAGCACGCTCCCCTTGGGACGGAAAAAGTGGCGTGGCTTTTCGCCGATACCGCGCTCGCCGAGTTCGGAATATTCGGCGCCTCCCGCCACTTGCAGGTCGAGATTGGGCGACAACGACCTGCTCAGCGCGGCGATACCTTCGTAGCGCGTCTCGGCGATGGTGCCGCTGCCTTGCGGATAGGGAATCGAGGCATAACTGCCGTCGGGCCGGAGATTGGCCAGCGTGCTGACCTGTTCGAACCGGTTGTCGGCGCGCTCGAACGAGATGGTCCAGTCGTTCGGCCCGCCTTTCCAATGATATTCGACGCGCCCGATGGTCTCGCTGGTCCTGGCATCCTGGCCGTAGCGCAGGCCATCGCTCGGCGCTCCGCTGTCATAGTCGGTGCGTTGATCGGTCAAGGCGGGGGCGTGCTCGAAATGGCGCAGGCCGATGAACTTGAGCCGGCCGCTGCCCAGCGGCACCGAGATGTCGCCGTTGACGTCGTAGCGAAAGCCCCAGGTGTGGTTGAGGCTGATCCACATATTGTCATTGCCGTCGGTGCGGACGCGACGCTGGTCGTTGGCGCCGCGCTGCCAATAGGGATCGTAGTCCAGCGTCAAATTGGCCTGGATCCCGCTTTTGCCGTTATATTTGAGAATGGCGGACAGCTTGGCGTCGTCAGTGCTGTTCCAATTCACCTGGTCGCGGCGTTCGAGCAGCGTCCCGGTCGGCGACAGTACGCGATAGCCATTGCCGCCCATCGCGCCGCGTGACGGCTTGTTTTCGAGCGACACCGTATAGTCGAGGTCGCCGGCGCTGCCGTTATAGCTGATCGATCCCGCGAACCAGCGCGGCTCGGCGTAATGCGCGCGGACCTGCGGGCTCCAGCTGAAATTGCCGCTACCCTTGCGATTGGTCTTGAGGATCACGTTGGCGACCTGGCCGGTCAGGCCGGCGATCCCGAACGATGCCGCTTCCCTGACCTCGATGCGTAGCACGTCGCGGGCCGACACCTTTTGCAACTGCGCCGCCGCACCGCCCGATTTGTCGGTCACGCGCTGGCCGTTGATCAGGACATTCTCCGATGCCTGCCCCAGCCCGCGCGTATCGTCCGCCGCACGAATGGTGAAGCCCGGCACCTGCGACAGCATGTCATAGGCGGTCTGCGGCGCGAAGCGCGCGAAATAGTCCGGCGTGAAGACGTTGGCGTCGCCGGGCGCGGCATCGGTCGGCGCCGGCGTGGCGGGTTTATCCTGACCGGCCATTGCGGCCGTCGGGGCGCACAAGCCGGTCGCCAGCGCGAGAAGTCCTACGGCGCGCTGCAAGTGAACGGGCATGATCAACTCCTTGGTGTATCCAGTGGAGCGACGCGGCTTGGACGCGTGCCGTCGGTCCGCGCCGCGGGTGCGGGCGAAGGCTTGGGCAGTCGGGCGCGAGGAGCCGGTCGCCCCTGGGGGCGTTACGAATTGTCGGTTAGCGGTAAGCGCTGGCCGCTAGGGCTCAGGGGTCGTTGGCGCCCCCCGCGGCCCTGAGCGAAGTCAGCTCATCGGGATCGGTGGTGGTGATGCCGCGCGATCTGAGCTTGCGGACGAAATCGGCGGTGACCCCGACCGACCGCATGCCCTGATAATCGTCGAGACCGCCCTTGATCCCGAGCCCGCGCATCGCCGCAATATAGGCCGCGCTGAGACCCATGTTACGCGCCTCGATCACCTCGTCCAGGCTGAGGCGCATGCCGGTCGCCCGCATATCGCGCGCATAGTCCGGGGAGACGCCGCCCGCGCGCGCTTCGGCCAATTGGTCGCTCGAGAGATTGGGAAATCCGGCCTGGGCCATCCCGCGCTGATAGTCGGCACCGATGCCGAGCACGCGCATATTGTCGGCCTCATCGCCATCGTCCGATGCGCGCGACGCTCCTGTTCCCTGGCCCGTCCCCTGGTCCTGCCCCGTTGCGATTGCCACCGGCGCTGCCGTGGCTGGCAAGCCGGCCGGACCATTATCGGCGGCGCGCACGCCAGCATTCGCGACCGAGGCAGAGGAGTCGCGACGCGGCACCGTCGAAGAGGGGATCACGGCCAGATGCTGCCCGGCCGGCGACGCCTGGATCGTGGCGAGCGCATTATGGCCCGGCACGAACGTGACCGCCGCGAGTGGCACCGCCATGCTCAGCATGCCGGTCGTAAAGCCCGCGACCCAGGAGCGTCCGGATGGCCCGCGGGCGGGACTCTGGTCGAGCACGCGCCGGACGCGGCGGCCCAATGAGCTCTTCGACGGCGCGACGCCATGCGCGCCCAGCAAGGTACCGCGGCATTGATGGCGCGCGACGCCGATCAGCAATTCGGCGTAATCGGGCCCGGCGATGTTCGCGCCGAGCACGGCGTCGTCGGCCGCTTCCTCGCGCAATTGGTGCGCCTCACGCGCCAGCACCCAGGCCAGAGGGTTGAACCAGAAGGCGGCGGTCGCGACCCGCGCCAGGATCAGCTTCGCCCAATCGAAATGGACGACATGCGCGAGTTCGTGCGCGATGATCGCCTCGGCCTGTTCGGGCGCGAGCACCGCGGCGTGGTTGAGCAGGATGACGGGGCGCATCAGGCCCCAGCTGACCGGCGACCCCAGCTCGTCACTCGCCAGCAGAGCGGTGCCGTTCTTGAACTTCATGCGCCGCTGCGCCCGAGCCAGCGCGCTCAGCCAGACGGGATCGACCAGCACTTCGGCGCGAGCCCGCAGCCCGACGAGACGCAGCAACGCGGCCAGCGTCAGTGCGAGCAGCACGAGTGTCGGCAGAAGAAAGGCATAACGCGCCGCGTCGGTCGCGGCGTTCTCCCACCAAGATGGCGCCAGTACCGCTGGAACTGCCGTCGCTATAATGTCCGCTGTCTGATCGCGCGATGGAAGCACCGGCGCCGTCGTCTCTACCGGATCGATGGCGGCAAAGCGTGCCATCGGCGCGGGCAAAGGCACCGTCAGCGTCGGCAGCGCCAGGCTGGCGAGCGGCAAGGCGACGAGCGCGAACAGGCCGAGATGCGCGATGGTCGAACGTTCGCCCGCCGACCGCGTCCGGGTCAGCCGCAGCAGCCCGAGCGTGACCGCCGCCACCAGCAGGGATTTCAGCGCGAGCAGGAGCAGGGTCATCGTCATTTCCCGCCCTCCCGCGCCCGGCGAGCGCGCGCGATCGCCGCTTCGAGCTCGTCGAGCTCACGTGTGTCGAGCTCTTCCGCCATGCCGACCAGCGCGCTGGCCGCACTCACCGGCGATCCCTTGAAAAAGGTCCGCACGATCTGGCTGAGCGCGGTTCGCCGCGCCTGATTGTCGGGCACAGTCGGCGAATAGACAAAGCCTCGATCACTGTCTTCGCGGCGCACGAACCCCTTGTCCTCGAGCCGCTTGAGCATGGCGCGGACGGCCGAGCCGGTCAGCGGATCGGGCAGCGCGCCACAGATTTCGGACACCGTACGCGAACCACCCTGGTAGAGCAGGTCGACGATCTGACGTTCGCGCGGGGGCAATTGCGGAAGCATGTCTCACCTCTTGGCTACATTTGTAGCGTGCTACATTTGTAGCGCTGGCGCAAGCGGGAAAATCACGGAAGAACCGCTCGCTGGGGCGGAGCGCCCCGCATTTCGCCGGTCGCACATGCTATTTTGGCCGGCCGCCATTACCCGATCTGCCCCCGGAATGCGACGAACCGAGTGATCAGCCGTTGCCGCGCACGAGTTGCGCTCCTAGGCGGCTCGCCAATGCGGCTGTCCCTGCCCTTCGCTTTGCCCGACCGCCGTCGCACCGTCTCGTTCGTGCTTGCGCTGGTAATCGAAGCGCTGTTGCTCCTGGTGCTGGTGCTGTTCGGCCCGCATTTCACCCCGGCGCCGAAGCCGGAAAGACGAGCGACCAGTTTCAGCATGTCGCCGTCATCGGAGAAAGAGGCGGCCACCGCTCCCGAACATCGCACCAAGGCGCATGCGGCGGCAAAGCCGGCCTCCGGGGCGACGACGCCGATCCCCCCGCTGCCACCGGTCATCACGCCGTCCAAGGTCCCGACCCCGCCCAACGCGCTGCCCGGCGTGCTGCCGATCCAGCTCGGCGCCAGCGACATCAGCAAATTGAAATCGAGCGCCAGCAACGACGATGGCGCCGAGACGGGAACCGACAGCAAGCTCGCTTACGGGCCAGGCGAAGGGCCTGGCGGCCAGCCATTGTACAACGCCGAATGGTATCGCGAGCCGAGCGATGCACAGCTCAACGGCTACCTCCCCAAGGGCGCGCCGCCGAACAGCTGGGCGCTGATCGCCTGCCAGACGATGCCCGCATTCCATGTCGACAATTGCCGGTCGCTGGGCGAGTCGCCGGTGGGATCGGGGCTTGGCCGCGCGATGCGTGAAGCGGCGTGGCAATTCCTCGTCCGCCCGCCGCGCCGCGGCGGCAAGGTGCTGGTCGGCGCCTGGGTGCGGATTCGGATCGACTTCACGCTCAGGCCGAGCGAGTCCGCCAAGGCTAGACCCGAAAGCGACGGTCCCAACCTACCCGACAGCGGCAAATAGCCGTCAGGGCAGCAATACCGACGCGCCTTCGGTCTTGCCGGCCTCGAGCCTGCGATGCGCCTCGGCGGCGTCCTCGAGCGCGAAGGTCTGGCCGATCTCCGGACTGATCGCGCCGCTGGCCAGCATTTCGAACACGCGCGCGAACCCTGCGTCGCGTTCCTCCCTGGTCGCATAATAGTGAAACATCGTCGGCCGCGTGACGAACAGCGAACCATTGGTGTTGAGTTGGCCGAGCGCGACGCCGGTCACCGGGCCGCTGGCATTGCCATAGCTGACGATCAGTCCGCGCCGCCTGGTCGATTTGAGCGAGGCTTCCCAGGTCGCCGCGCCGACACCGTCGAGCACCACCTCGACGCCCTCGCCGCCGGTGATCTCACGCACGCTTTCGGCGATGTCGCGCTCGCGATACTGGATGACGTGATCGGCGCCGGCGCGGGTCGCGCGTTCGGCTTTGTCGGCGGACCCGACCGTACCGATCACGGTCGCGCCGATCGCCTTGAGCCAGCCGACCGCGAGATGCCCGACGCCGCCGGCCGCTGCATGGACGAGCACGGTCCAGCCCGGCTGCACCCTGGCGCAGCGCTCGATCAGGAATTCGGTGGTGCCGCCCTTGAGCAGGGTCGCCGCCGCGGTGCGATCGCCGACGCTGTCGGGCAATTTGACCAGGCTCTCGGCCGGCAGGTTGCGGTGCGTGGCATAGCTGCCGATCGCCGGGCCGGTCGTCCCGACGCGATCGCCAACCGCGACATCGGTGACGCCGTCACCCAGCGCCTCGATCACGCCGACGCTCTCGGTGCCGAGACCGCTCGGCAGCTTGAGCGGATAGAGGCCGGTGCGCTGATAGATTTCGATGAAGTTGAGCCCCACCGCGGTGGAGCGAATCCGCACCTCACCGGGGCCGGGTTCGGGAAGGTCGACATCGACCCATTGGATCACTTCGGGCCCGCCATGCTGCTCGATCCGTGCGACGCGTGCCATATGCTGCGATCCTCTTCGATTGGTCGACAGCGGCTAGATGGGTGAGGCGCGCGCGGTTGCAACCGCGCGTCAGGCCTCGATCAGCATGGTCTGCTCGTCATTGGCCGGCGCATGTGCCGATGGCGCGATATCGATATCGCGCGTGACGATGCTCAGCAGCTTGCCTTCGTGATCGATCAGAAAATCTCGCGCCAGCAGGTCGTCGACGATCACCGCGATGTCGCCCTCAACCCCGTCGCGCGACTTCGCTCGCTCGAATCGGCGCAATACCGCATCCGCCGCGTGCGAGATCACCGTCAGCCCCTCGCGCGCGATTGCCCGCGTGTCGGCGATGACTATCCCGGCCGGAAGTTCGCGGACGACGCGAAGCATCGGCGGTATCGGCTTGTCCCAGCTTTCCCCCCAGCGCGCGAATGCGCCCTTGACGGTCGCCACCGCCTCGCCGTCGTCGAGGAACGCGGTCGAGTAGCTGCCGCGAAAATGATAGGCGATGTCGGCGAGCGGCGCGGCCGCGGGGTACAGGCCACGATAACTGTCGCGCGGCGTCAGCGGCGCGATGCCGAATTCCTCGGCATCGTCGAAATGCGGGCTGTAGCGATCGATCACGATGCCGCTGAACGACCGCGGCGGCTGCAGATGTTCGATCTTGGGCACGAGCGCGGCAACCGCCAGATAGTCGTCCGGGCTTTCATCGGGGAAACCGCTGAGATGGTTCCAGATCACCTCGATGTCGAGCGCGCGGCAGGCGCGCAACAAGGTGATGTTCTGATGCGCCGACACGCCCTTACGCATCAGCCGCAGCAGGTTGGAGGACAAGGCCTCGATCCCCGGCTGGATGATATCGATACCCGCCTGGGCCATCAGGGCGAGTTGCCCCTCGCTCAGGTTCGCCTTTACCTCATAGAACAACCGCGGCCGTTCCTCGCGCGCCGCCAAGGTCGGCAGGAGATCGGTCAGGTAGCGGAGCGGCATGATATTGTCGGCAAGCGCCAGCCGCGACACGCCCCATCGCGTCGTCAGCATGTCGATTTCGGCCAGCGCGTAGTCCGCGGGCTTTTCGCGGAAGGCCATCGTCGTCCCGTTGAGGCCGCAAAAAGTGCAATGGTGCTTGGCGCCCCACCAGCATCCGCGCGAGGTTTCGAGCGGCAGCATGCGCGGCAATCCCTGGGGCAGATCGCCGCGTGCCTGCGCCGCGCGCAGATCGACGAAATAGTCCTCGAAATCGGGCGCCGGGCTGCGGCGCATGTCGAACAGCGGCGCGCAATGGATCACGCGGTTCGCCGGCCGGACGCCGTCGCGAATGAACTTCTCACAGAAATCGGGAAAAACGATGTCGGCTTCGCCCGAAAAGAAATAGTCCACCGCCGGGAACACATCCACCAGCGCTTCCGCCATCGGCGAGGCGACATTGGGTCCACCCATCACGATGCAGGCATCGGGGGCGCCTGCCCGGACTCGCCGGGCGATCGCGCCGGCGGCAACGTTCTGCTGAAACGCCGAGGAAAGGCCGACGATTCGCGGACGCAGTGCCAGGATGCGCTCGGTCACCGCGTCGAGGAAAGGCGCGATCGCGGGCGCCAGCGCCGCCTGTTTCGCGGCGATATCGGCGGGCTGCTCGAAGCGATCCCGCATTTCGGGCACCAGATCGGGATCATAGGCATGGTCGACGAACATCTGTTCGCCCGCCATCCAATTTGGTCCCAAGGTGCACACCGCCTGATAGACCGCATAGCCCGACAGGTCCGCCAGCATCAGGCTGGCATGCACCACCGTCACGCGCAGGCCGCGCTCGCGACATGCCGCGGCAAGCACCGACGCACCCAGCGGCGGACGATCGATATCGGCGAAAGGGGGCACGACGAGACACAGGTCACAATCGACATCTTCAGTCATCGGCTTTTGTGTTCCCCATCGCTCGTGCCGAGCGTCTCATCTTATTATCCGCTTGTCGAGATTATCCGCTAGTCGAAGCGACGAGTTTCGGGTTGCAACCGACCCTGCCCCGCGCCATCTAATGCGCCACCGTACCCAATATTTGAAAAAGCTGGAGGCGAGGATGAAGAGCTACCTGAAGCATTATATCGACGGCCA
>DASVNU010000298.1:0-3360 GCA_036383655.1 Sphingomonas sp.
GGGTCGAAGGTCTTGGGCAATTCGGTGGTCATGGGACCGCCTTTACCCGCAGAATTGGACGAAACAAGCGAAGCACTCAGCTAAGACTGTTGAATATCGGTCCGTCCCGGATCGCGGTGACGTGAGCGGGTCGTAACACGAGCATATCCAACGGGTCGTCGGGGAAAGCGCTACTTCGCGTCGGTGCCCTTCCCAGTCCACTTGCCCATCCAGCCCAGTACCTCGCGATACCATTGCCGGCTTTCCTTGGGATTGAGCACCCAATGGCTGCCGCCCGGGAAGACGATCAGCCGCGATGGGATATCGCGCCGCTGGAGCGCGGTGAAGGCGGCGATGCCCTGGGTATAGGGAATGCGGTAGTCGCCCTCGCTGGTGATCACGAGCTGCGGCGTCTTCCACTTGTCGACGAGATTGACCGGGTTCCATTTCTCGAACGCGGCGGGGTCCTCGTAATAAGGATGCCCGCCATGCTCCCATTCGTCGAACCATAGTTCCTCGGTCTCATAGGCCATGGCGCGCGCATCGAACACGCCGTCATGCTGGACGATGCACTTGAAGCGGTCGGGCCAATTGCCCTCGATCCAGTTCATCATGTAGCCGCCGTACGACGCGCCGAGCGCGCAGGCATTGTTACCGTCGAGCCAACCGAACTTGGTGGTCGCGGCGTCCAGGCCTTTCTTCAGATCCTCAAGCGGCCAGCCGCCCCAATTGTTGCGGATCGCGTCGCTGAAGCCCTGGCCGTATCCGGTCGAGCCGTGGAAATCGACCGCGACCAGGCCATAGCCGGCGCCTGCGAACAGCGCCGGGTTCCAGCGGTACGACCAGCTGTTGTTGCTCGACCCCTGCGGTCCGCCATGGACCATGAAGGCGACCGGCACCTTGGCACCGTCGGCGAGGCCGGCGGGCTTGACCGCATAGCCCCAGACCTTGTCGTTATTGGCGCCGGTGAAGCTGAACCGCGTGACCGTCGGCATGTCGATCCCGGCGAGCTTGTCGGCATTGACGCTGGTCAGCCGCACGCTCTTCTTGCCCGCCAGCCAGTAGAAATCGTCGGGCGCGGTCAGCGAGTTCATCGCATAGACCAGTCCCCTGGCGGTCGGCACCACCGCCGACACATTGCCTTCCTGCGTCAGCCGGGTCGGCTTGCCCGATTTGAGGTCGATCGCGAAGATCGGGACTTCCTGCGTGTCCTCGGCGGTGACGTAGATCGTCTTGCTGTCGTCGCTCCACGCGATCGAACCGACCGAGCGGTCCCAGCCTTCGGTCAGCGCTCGCACCTGCCCGCTTGCGAGGTCGCGGACCATCAGCACCTGACGGTCGGCTTCATAGCCGGGGCGCTTCATCGCGAACCAGGCGAGATATTTGCCGTCGGGCGACGCGGTGGGAAGGTTGTCCATCCCGTCATTGGCATCGGTCAGATTGGTCGGCGCGGCCGATCCGTCGGCGGGTGCCGCGAAGATGTCGAGATTGGTCGACAGCGGCTCGATCCGGCCGGCCTCGCGCAGCGCGAAGAACACCGTCTTGCCGTCGGCCGACCACGACACTTCCTCGCCGCCGCCAAATGGCTTGGACGGGGAGTCGCCGACCAGCGCGCCTTCGATCGCCTTGCCGTAACCGGACGCCTTGCCGTTCGCGAGCGGCAGCACGAAGAGCTGCGAGCGCGTGCCGTCGGACCAGCTGGCCCAATGGCGGATGAACATCTGGTCGAACGTCCGCCCGTTACCGGCGTCGTCGCGCTTCTTGACCATGGCGGGCTCGCTCGACGGCGCGCCCGGCAGGCGATCGGCCCAGATCAGCAATTTGTCTTCGGTCGGCGCGACCTTAAACCCACCGATCCCGCCCTTGAGGTCGGTGACCTGGGTCGGCACGCCGCCGGTGGCCGCGATCGCCCAGACATTGTCCTCGCCGCCCTTGTCCGACTGGAACCAGATCGTCTTGCCGTCGCGTGAGAATTGCGGGCTGGTCTCGCTGACCGCCCATTCGCCGATCAGTTTTTCGGGCTTGGCGCCCTTCACGGTCAGGTCGAGCCGCCACAAATCGTAGCGCCCCTTGTCGCCCGCCAGATCGGTCTCGCGCTGCTGCCAGACCAGCCAATGCCCGTCGGGCGACACCGCCGGCGACGAGACGCGGCTGAGCATCGTCACATCCTCGATCGTCAGCTGGCGCGCGGTTGCGGGAAGGGCGAACGAAGCGAGCGCGACGCTCGCGAGCAGGAGCTTCTTCATGTCGCGAGATAGAGCAGAAGGTGGTTGCGCGAGCAACTGTCCGTCGCCGTGAATGCTCGTTTCGTCGTCGTGGTGGAGACCAAATTCTCACCGTCATCCCCGCGAAAGCGGCGACCCATCTCCGAAAGGATGAGCAAGCCGCACCGGCTTGAGTTGGGATGGCGCAGGAGATGGGTTCCCGCTTTCGCGGGAATGACGATTATTTTTTGTCCGCTCCACCAAGAACGGCGCCATTCGCCGCCGCTACGGCAGAGAACCTCAACGCTGGCCGGTGATCCGTGCGATTTCCTTGGCGACCATCGTTTCCACGAGGTCCGGCAGGTTTGCGTCGAGCCAGTCGCGCAACATCGGCTTCAACATCTCGCGGACCAACCCCTCGAGCGTGTCGCTGCCGGCGACTTCGGGCTTGATCACGAGCCGCGACAGGCTGGCGAGCCGCGCGCGGCTGGCTTCGGCGGCATCATCGGAAATGATCTTTTCGCCCGGCGCGGCAGGTCCGGGCGTCGCGGCAACGGGCGCCGTAATCGACGGCGCATCCGATTCGGGCATGGCTTCGCTCAATTCGAGAACGTCATCATCTTCGGCAGCCTCGACCGGAGTCGGCTGCGGCGTCGGGCGGCGACGCGCGCGCGACGCCCCGCCGGTCTCGACATCCTCGGCGATGATCCGTTTGATCGAGGACAGAATGTCCTCCATCGACGGTTCGGCGCTTACATCCCCCATATGCAGCCTGCTTTCCCTGACGACGCACGAACCCGCGCAAATCGCGGGCTATTTAACCTCGTTTGCGGGACGATCGGGGGCCGTGTCAACCGGGGCGTTCAACTGAGGGTCGAGCGGACGCTTTTGCGAGGAGTCCTGAGGCGGCGTGTCGCGCGTGCTCGTGCCGATCGGTTTGTATGCCGGGTCGATGTCCCAATCGCTCCATTTGCCCTTTACGCGGTTGTAATTGGTCAACGGATCATAGAGCGCGCCACCGTCGAGCCCGAGGTCACGCGCTTCGGCCTGCCCCATCGCGGCGAGCAAGGCGAAACCGGCGACATAAGCGTCACGTTGCGCGGTCACCAAGGTCACCTGGCTGTTGAGCAATTCCTGCTCGGCGTTGAGGATGTCGAGGATCGTACGGTTGCCGACG
>DASVNU010000299.1:0-7451 GCA_036383655.1 Sphingomonas sp.
GCGCTGCGCCGCGGTCAGCGCGGCGGCGGCACGATCGACCGCCCTATCGACCGCGGCAAGCGGATCGGCTGACTGGAGCTTCGTGGCCATGCCGGTCCGTTAGCGCGTCCGAGCGCGAATCGCCAAGTGCGCAGCGGTCTCACCTGACCTGAGCGCGCCTTCGATCGTCGCGGGGAGACCCGTGCGGGTCCAGTCCCCTGCCAGGAACAGGTTGCGCCAGCGCGTCGCCGCGGCGGGGCGCTTCGCGTCCTGGTCGGGCGTCGCGGCGAAGGTGGCGCGCTTTTCCTTGACGATCTGCCAGCGCGGCATCGGCACCGTAAAGCGATAGGCCTGCTGGATATCCGTCCAGAAACGTTGGGCCAGTTCCTCGCGGTCGAGATCGACGATCGCGTCGGCGGCGCTGACCGTCACCGAGATTCGATCGGGAAAAGCGAACAGCCATTCCGCGGTGCCGCCGAGCACGCCGAGCATCGGCGGTGCACCTTCCGGCGGCGCGAACGCGAAATGGCCGTTGACGATCGCGTGAAACGTATCGGGCGCCGAAATTCCGGGCAACAACGCGGCGGCCACCCAGGGCGGCACGGCCAGGATCACGGCTTCGTCATCGGCCACGGGTTCCGGTCCGGCGCCCCAGTCGAGCGCGGCCGCGCGATCGCCGCGCGTTTCGATCGCGCGGAGCCGCCTGCCCGGCGTGAAAGGCGCGTCACGCGCGGCAAGCCACGCCAAGGCCGGATCGACGAACGCCGCGGCCAGACTCGGCTCGGCAATGCGCGGCAACGTCGCCTTGCCGCCACGCAACAGCGATTCGCGGAGCACCGTCGCGGTCAGCCGCGCCGAGCCGGTTTCGGGCGGCGTGTTGAGCACCGCGAGCAGCACCGGCGCGATCAGCTTGCGCCACACCGGCCCCCTCGCGTCGATCCGGTCGCCGACCGCATCCGCAGGGGCGCCGGTCAGCAGTCCGGCGAGCCTGAGGTAATCCAGCGCACCTGTCCCCGGCACGCGGCGCCGCTTCGACAGCACCCACCAGGGCAGCACACCGTCGTTCATCCGAATCGTCCAGCGGTCGCCGTTGGCGAGATCGGCGAAGGCGAAATCGGCATGGTCCGGCCCGGCCAACGGCACGGCCGCTCCAATCGTCGCGCGGAACGCCGCGACCGAGCGGTTCCCCGCCAGCACCAGGTGGTTGCCGTTGTCGATCGTCAGACCCAGCTGCGGATCGTGATAGGAACGGCATCGCCCACCGGCCTGGGCGGCCGAATCGGCGATGCGCACGGTCAGCCCGGCCTCGACCAGCCGCACCGCCGCCGACAGCCCGGCAAGGCCCGCGCCGGCAATCGTCGCACGGGCAAAGGTCAACGCGTCACCAACAGCCGCGCCACCGTCCACAGCAACGCCGGCTTGCTGACCTTCACGCGCTGGCGCGGCGGTGACCAGCCGACAATTTCCATGCGCTTGAGCAGCTTCGAATAGACCGCTTCCATCAGCCGCGGCGCGATCAGATGCCCGGCCGGCCGCGCGGCGAGGACAGCGTTGGCGGCGCGATAATGATCGTGTGCGCGCGCCACCAGCGGGCGCACCGCCTGGTCGATGCGCGGATCGGCGACGGCCTCGTCCGGCGTGGTCAGCGCGATACCGGCGCCGCTCAGCGCTTCCGCCGGGAGGTAGACGCGGCCGATCGCGGCATCCTCGTCGATATCGCGCAGGATATTGGTGAGCTGGAGCGCGCGGCCGAGATGGTAGGCGAGGTCAAGGCCCGGTTCCCGTGGCATCCCGAACACGCGCACCGACAGCCGGCCCACGGCCGAGGCCACCCGGTCGCAATAGAGATCGAGCTCCGCCATCGCTGGCCAGCATATGTCGCGGGCCACGTCCATAGCCATGCCGTCGATCACCGCTTCGAAATCGGCCCGGTCGAGCCCGAAGCGGCGCACGGCCTCGGCCACCAGCACCGCCTGGCCGGGATCGCCGCCAGCATAGAGCGAGTCGAGGTCGCGGCGCCAACCGTCGAGCGCCACCGCGCGTCCTTCGCGATCACCCTGCTCGTCATCGGCGATGTCGTCGACCGCGCGGCAGAAGCCGTAGATCGCGAACATCGCCTCGCGTTCGGCCTTGGGCAGCATCCGCATGCCGGCATAGAAGGAACTGCCCGACGCCTGCGTTGCGGGTGCGGTGGCGTCGCCCCCACTCATGCCGCACGCCGGAAGAGCACGGGAAGTGCCGCGCCAAGCGCGAGCCAGCCGGCCTCGACCTTGCCGTGATGGACGCGCTCGCCCAACGGATCGCGCACCTCCAGCCGGTCGCACAAGCTCAGCGCCAGCCGCCGGATCGCCGCCACTTCGGCCGCCAGCCGCCGGTCGCGGATCTGCGCGGCGAAACCGGCGGACGCATCGAGCAATTGCCGTGTCCGTCCGACCAGATCGGTGAGGATCGCCCGCAACGCCGGCGTGGCGCGCGCGCCGCCGAGATCCGCGACGCGCAGCCCGGTATCGAGCGGGATATAGACCCGGTCGAGCTCACGATAATCCTCCGCGCAATCCTGGAGATGGTTGATCACCTGGAGCGCCGCGCACAAAGCGTCGTTGGCGGGCCAGGTCGCGCGGCTTTCGCCGTGCACATCGAGGACGAAGCGCCCGACCGGCATCGCCGAGAGCCGGCAATAGCCGATCAACTCGTTCCAGTCGCGGTAGCGCGTGACCGTCACGTCGCGGACGAAGGCGTCGAGCAGGTCATGGGCATGGACCGGCTCGATTCGCCGCGCCGCCATCACCTCGGCCAGCGCCATCGCTTCGGGGGCGCCCTTTCCGTCGAGCCCGGCACGCATCCGCGCGAGCAATTCGAGCTTGGTCTCGGGAGAGGCCTGCGCATTGTCGGAAATGTCGTCCGCCGCGCGAGCGAAGCGGTAATAGGCCATGACCGGCGCGCGATGCTCGGGGCGAAGCAGGAAGCTCGCCACCGGGAAATTCTCGTCGTTGTGATCCTTGCCCGAAGCGAGGTCGGCTGCTTCCGTCATCGTCCCGTTGCTGCCTGCGCCCGACCTTTCCACATGCCGCCACGACCGCGCATGTGCTGCCAGGCCGATAGCAAGGTGCAGCCGGCATAGAAAGCCGCGATCAGCGGCAACGCTGCTCCCCAGAGCGGCGAACGGCGATAGAAAGCGAGCATCGGTTGAAAGGCGATCGCCATCAGCGCCCAGGCGGCGATTCCGGCGAACCGCGCGAAACCCTGGCCGAACAGCGCGAGCAGCGGCGGCGCGGCATAGACCAGCGCCAGCCCCAGCAACGTGCCCGCGAGCAGCACCGGCGAATAGCGCAGCTGGGCATAAGCCGAGCGCGAAATCATCGCCGCCACCGCGCCGAAGCCGTCATAAGGCCGGATGCTCCGCGAACGGTCGGTAAGGCCGAGCCAGATGCGCCCCTGTCGCTTGAGCAGTGCGCCGAGCGCGCAATCGTCGATCAGCGCGTCGCGGATCGCAGCGATACCGCCCGCCGCTTCGAGCGATTCGCGCCGCACCAACATGCAGCCGCCAGCCGCGCCGCCAAGCCCCTTGGGACGATTCACCAGGCCGAACGGGTAGAGCATCTGGAAAAAGAACACGAAGGCCGGGATCAGCATCCTTTCAGCAACCGTGTCGGCGCGGAGCTTGGCCATCAGGCTGACCAAGGCGAGGCCGCCGGCTTCCCCGCGGGCTACGAGCATGCGCAAGGTGTCCGGCGCGTGCTCGATATCGGCATCGGTGAGCCACAGATAAGTCGGCGAGGAGCCGGCCCGCGCGACGCCCTGGGACAGCGCCCATAGCTTCCCGGTCCAGCCGGCGCCGAGCGGCAGTCCGCGCACCATTTCGACCCGATCGGACCCAAGCCCCCGTGCGATGTCGCCGGTACCGTCGCTGGAGGAATCGTCGATCAGGATGATGCGAAAGGCGCCGGGATAATCCTGCGCCGCCAGGCTGCCGATCGACCGCGCGATCACATCGGCCTCGTCGCGCGCCGGGACCACCGCCACCACCGCCGGCCAAGTGCTCGGTTCGGCCGGCATGTCGCGCGTGTCGCGTTCGCGCGCCAGCCAAAAGCCGTGGCGGGCAAGGATCAGCACCAACCAGATCGCCAGCGATAGGAACGCGACGACGGTCCAGATCACCGCACCATTCCCGCGCCACGGAACCAGGCGATCGCATCGGCCAGCGCCTCGCGATGCGGCCGCGCGCGATAGCCGAGCTCGGCTTCCGCCTTGGCCGAGGTGAAGAACATCCGGTACTTCGCCATCTTGAGCGAATCCCTATTGAGGAACGGGTCGCCACCGGTAATCCGCGCGACCTGTTCGTTCGCCCAGGCAAGGGGAAAGAGCGGCGCGCGCGGAATGCGGATCGCGGGCGGCTTGCGGCCGACGATCGCCGCGATCTCGCCGAGCATGTCGCCGAGCATGACATCCTGTCCGCCCAAGATGTAGCGCTCGCCGATTCTCCCTTTGTCGAACGCAAGCAGATGACCGGCGGCGACGTCGTCGACATGGACGAGGTTGAGCCCCGATTCGACGAAGGCCGGCATCTTGCCGTTCGCCGCCTCGACGATGATCCGCCCGGTCGGCGTCGGCTTGACGTCGCGCGGGCCGATCGGCGTCGAAGGCTGGACAATCACCGCAGGCAATCCCTCCGCCACCATCTGCTCGACCAGCCGCTCGGCCACGACCTTGCTCCGTTTATAGGCGCCTACTACCTGGTCGGGGGACGCGGCTTTCGTCTCATCGGCGGCGCCGTTTTCGACCGGCCTTAGCGTCGCTACGCTCGACGTGTAGACGATCCGCTCCACGCCCGCGGCAGCCGCCGCGCGCATCACGATCTCGGTCGTCATACGGTTGTTGCGGACGATCTCCTCCGGGTCGGGCGCCCAGAGACGATAATCGGCCGCGACATGGAAGAGATGCCGTACCCCCGCCATCGCTCGCGCCACGGCCTGGGCATCGCGCAGGTCACCCTCGACGAGCTCGCCAGGAAAGTCGGCCAGATTGGTTCGGGGGCTCGACGCCCGGACTAGTCCGCACACGTGTGCGCCGCGCGCGGCCAATGCCCGCGCCACGGCCGACCCGACAAAACCGGAAACGCCCGTGACGAGGACCGGAGATGACGCGTGGGCAAGATTCACATCTGCGATCTACACAGGACGCGCCGCGCCGGATAGAGGAGCTTGCATGGCAAGCGTATTGAGCGGGATCGTTGCTGGACTTGGCTGGGCCGTTCTGGGTCTGAGCCTGGTCGGCAGCGTCTATATGATCGCCGCCGCCATCACGCTCCGCGCCTTCTTCGCCCGCCCGGTTCCCGCGCCGGCGCGGCGCGGCGACGCGGTGACGATCCTCAAGCCCTTGCACGGCGCCGAACCGCGCCTCGCCGACAACCTCGCCAGCTTTCTGGCGCAGGATCACGACGGCCCCATCCAATTGCTCTGCGGCGTGCAATCCGCCGATGACCCCGCTATCGCCGCCGTCGAGACGCTCCGCGCGCGCTTTCCCGAGGCGCGGATCGACATCGTCGTCGATCCGACGCGGCATGGCGCGAACGGCAAGATCGCCAATCTGCTGAACCTGGAACCACATATCGCGCATGGCGTGATAGCACTCAGCGACAGCGATATCGTGGCAGGCCCCGGCTATCTGTCCGGCCTGCTCGCCGCCCTCGACCAGCCGGGAACAGGTGCTGTGACGATCGCCTATGCAGGTCGCGGCGATGCCAGTTTCTGGTCGACGGTCGCTGCCGCCGGGCTGAGCTGGCAATTTCTGCCCGGCATCGTGTTCGGCACTGCCCATCGGTTGGCTCAGCCGTGCATGGGGTCGACCATCGCGATGCGGCGAGAGACCTTCGCTGCGATCGGCGGGTTCGCGTCGTTCGCTGACGTGCTGGCCGACGATTATGCGATCGGGCAGGCGATCGCCGCGCGGGGCCTGGCGGTGACGATCCCGCCGATGATGGTCACGCATGCCTCGATCGAGCGCAGTTTCGCCGAATTATGGCGACACGAACTGCGCTGGGGAGTCACCGTGCGCGATGTGGTACCGATCTCCTATGCGATGGAGGTGATCTGCATGCCGCTGCCGCTCGCCTTGCTCAGCTTGCTCGCGCATCCGCTCCCCGGGCTCGCCGCCGCCGGCCTCGCGCTTCTCGCACGCTTCTCCACGGCGATCATCGCCGACCGGTGCGCCGGACGGCGGACGGCGCCATTATGGCTTCTGCCGCTGCGCGACTGCCTGACATTCGCGGTGTTTATCGCGAGCCTCGGCGCGCGATCGGTTGATTGGCGCGGCACAACACTTAAAATGGTCGAACGTGGCCGGATCGCGGCCCAACCGGAGCTACCCTCCTCATGATGCGTTCCTTGTTTCTCCAGGCCCCCTCGTTCGACGGTTATGACGGCGGTGCCGGCGCCCGCTACCAGATGAAGCGCGAGGTGCGATCCTTCTGGTATCCCACCTGGCTCGCGCAGCCCGCCGCTTTGATCGAAGGATCTCGGCTGATCGACGCACCGGCGCACGATCTTAGCTGGGACGACATCAAGCACGAGGTGGACGACAAGGATCTGGTGATCCTCCACACCTCGACGCCTTCGTTTCGTCAGGACGTCCACACCGCCGAGCTGATCCGCGAGCGCAACCCGAAAGCCCTGATCGGGCTGATCGGCGCCAAGGTCGCGGTCGAGACGCAGAAGTCGCTCGAGGCGTCGACCGCGATCGATTTCGTCTGCCGCAACGAATTCGACTTCACGATCCTCGATATCGCGAAAGGGATGCCGCTCAGCGAAGTCCACGGCATTTCGTACCGCGATGCCGACGGCACGATCATCCACAACAAGGATCGCGCGGTCATCGAAGACATGGACTCGCTGCCGTTCGTCTCGCCGATCTACAAGCGCGATCTCCAGATCGAGAAATATTTCGGCGGCTACCTCAAGCACCCGTATGTGTCGTTCTACACCGGCCGCGGCTGCAAGAGCCGCTGCACCTTCTGCCTGTGGCCGCAGACGGTCGGCGGGCACAATTACCGCACCCGGTCGATCGGCCATGTCATCGAGGAAGTGAAATACGTCCTGAAGGCGATGCCCGAGGTCAAGGAGATCTTCTTCGACGACGACACGCTGACCGACAACGCCCCGCGCATCGAGGAGCTGTCCAAGGCGCTCGGCGACCTCGGCTTCGGCAAACCCGGCTTCCGCGTGTCGTGGAGCTGCAACGCCAAGGCCAATGTGCCGAGGAAGACGCTCGAAGCGATGAAGGCCGGCGGCTGCCGGCTGTTGCTGGTCGGCTATGAGAGCGGGAACCAGCAGATTCTGCACAATATCAAGAAGGGCCTGCGCACCGACGTCGCGCGGCAATTCACCAAGGACTGCCACGAGCTCGGCATCGTCATCCACGGCACCTTCATCCTCGGCCTGCCCGGCGAAACCGAGGAGACGATCGAAGAGACGATC
>DASVNU010000300.1:0-14643 GCA_036383655.1 Sphingomonas sp.
CATCTGTTCATCGACCAACTCCAACTCTTTTTGAACCTCCGGCACTCGGAGCAGGCCAAGCAAGCTCGCGCCGCCGCCGAAGCCGCCGCCACCAAAACCACCGCCGCCGAAATCTCCGCCGCCGCCGCCGCCAAATTCGTCACCGCCGAAATTGTCGCGCTTGTCACGGCCGCGACCACCACGATTGCCACGGCCACCTTTATCGAAACTCATGCCCTGTTCGTCTTTCCGGTTCGCCCCGTATCACATTCAAGAACCAACGCGCCGGACGACGGACGCAGGCCTTCGGGCGCAAACCAACAGCGCCTTATTGCGAGTCTTAGCCGAAAATCCGCCACGCCGCGAACAAAATCGTCCGCATTCCCGCCCTTGTCGTCGCGATACTTGCGCAGGCGTGGCCGAGACGGCACAGCCGTGACCCATGTCGATCATCGAACTTCTCGCCAGTCCCGCCGCCTGGGCGGCGCTGTTGACGCTGATCATCATGGAAGTCGTGCTCGGCATCGACAACCTCGTCTTCGTCGCGATTCTGTCGAACAAATTGCCTGAGGCGGACCGCGCCCGCACGCGGCGCATCGGCATCGGCCTCGCGCTCGTGCTGCGCCTGCTGCTGCTCACCACGATCAGCTGGATCGTCGGCATGACCGCGCCGGTGATCGATCTCGGGCTGACCGGCGCCGCCGACGCGCATGGCAATCCCAGTTTCGAAACCGCCTTTTCGATTCGCGACCTGATCCTGATCGCGGGCGGGCTGTTCCTGCTCTACAAGGCGACCACCGAAATCCATCACAGCGTGGATCCAGCCGAATCGGACTCGCCGCTCGACAAGACCAACAGCCAGAAGTCGCTCGGCTTCACCGCCGCGATCGTCCAGATCCTGGCGCTCGACCTGGTGTTTTCGATCGATTCGATCCTGACCGCGGTCGGCATGACCGACGAATTGCCGATCATGATCGTCGCCGTGGTGGTCGCGGTCGGGGTGATGCTGATCGCCGCCGACCCCTTGTCCAACTTCATCGCCAGGAACCCGACCGTGGTGATGCTCGCGCTCGGCTTCTTGTTGATGATCGGCTTCGTGCTGATCGCCGACGGCTTCGGCGTGCATGTCCCCAAGGGCTATGTCTATACTGCGATGGCGTTTTCCGCCGGGGTGGAAATGCTCAACATCTGGAGCCGCAAGGCACGCGAGCGGCGGGGAAGTCATTAGAGTCGGTCGTTCGGGCGGTAGCCTGGAATTGATTCACGCGGCGGCGCGGAGGCGCGAAGATTTGGTCGTGCAGAGGCGCGGAGCACGCAGAGCAACAGCCAGCACGACCTACATTATTGGTCGATGAAAGGCTGCTGACGCAGCCATCTGACCCATCTCCGCACTTCTTCTCCGCGCCTCCGCGCCTCCGCGTGAACCTCTTCTTCCCTTCTTCCACCGAATAGCGCGGCACAGGTTCAACCATTGAGCGTTCGGCCTGGAAGAGCTAGGCGCTGGGCGATGACTGTATACCTTCATGAAGAAGACCTTCCCGCCGGGCTGTTCGCGCCGGGCGCGGCGATCGCCGTCGATACCGAGACGATGGGGCTGATCACGCCGCGCGACCGATTGTGCCTGGTGCAATTGTCCGACGGCGGACCCGACGAGCATCTCGTCCGCTTCGGCCCGGGTAGCGACTATGCCGCGCCCAATCTGAAGGCGCTGCTCGCCGATCCGGCACGCGAAAAGCTCTATCATTTCGCGCGGTTCGATCTCGCCGCGATCAAACATTATCTCGGAGTCGTCGCCGGCCCGGTCTATTGCACCAAGACCGCGTCGCGGCTGGTCCGCACCTATACCGACCGCCATGGGTTGAAGGAACTGGTCCGCGAACTGCTCGGCCAGGATATTTCGAAACAGCAGCAATCGTCCGATTGGGGCGGCCCCGAATTGAGCGACGCGCAAAAGGACTATGCCGCGTCCGACGTGCGCTATCTGCATCGCCTGCGCGACGAGCTCGATCGCCGGCTGATCCGCGAGAACCGCGCCGAACTGGCGTGCGCCTGTTTCGACTTCCTGCCGTGGCGCGCCGAGCTCGACCTCGCCGGCTGGCCCGAGATCGACATTTTCGCGCATGTCTGACGTCGCGCTCCGGATGCGGTCCGAGCGCCAGCGCTGGGCGGCGCCGGGGAGCGGGCACGATACGCTGATCGCGATCCTGCGCATCGTCCTGCCCTCGGCGGTCGGCGTCGTCGCGGCGCTGATGGTGTTCCTGCCGTTGACCGCCGGCGGCGACGTCAGCTTCGTGCTCGACCGCAACAAGGTGGAGATCACCAAGGAGCGCCTGCGCGTGCAGACGGCGACCTATCGCGGCCAGGACGACAAGGGCCAGCCCTTCACCTTGACCGCGCAATCGGCGGTGCAGCGCGACGCCACCCAGCCGATCGTCGAGATCGACCGCATGAACGCCGACATCCAGCTGACCGACGGCCCGGGCAAGCTTCAGGCGCCCAAGGGCAATTATAATCTGAAGAGCCAGCAGGTCGATGTATCGGGGCCGATCACCTTCACCGGCCCCAGGGGCTATAGCCTCCAGAGCAAGGCAGCGACGGTCGACCTCAGGAAGCACACGATGCAGGGGACGGGCGGCGTGTCGGGGACCTTGCCGCAAGGCGATTTCAACGCCGACACGATGAACGCCGACCTGGAGAATCGCGTGGTGCATCTCGACGGGCGCGCCACCCTGCGCTTCAGCGGCAAGGCCAAGCGCAACCGATAGCCCGTTTTTTGGCCGATTTTTTGGCGCATCCGCCGCGCGCATGCTTGCCCGCGGCAAGGCGTCGGTGCATGGGCGTGGCGGTGCGCCATGCACAAAGCTTGCCAATTGCCCGCCCGATAACCATTCAGTAACCAACAGGCGGGCACTCAGGGAGCCGAGATGAACGACACCGTTACCCTGGAAGAGATCGCGCCGATCGCGGAAACCCCGGTGATGCGGGGCTTGTCGGTCGTGTCGATCGCCAAGTCGTACGACAAGCGCGTCGTGCTGACCGACGTGTCCGTATCGGTCGGGCCGGGCGAAGTGGTCGGGCTGCTCGGGCCCAACGGCGCGGGCAAGACGACCTGCTTCTATTCGGTGATGGGGCTGGTGAAGCCCGATTCGGGCCGCATCATGCTCGACGGCGACGACATCACCGGGCTGCCGATGTACCGCCGCGCGATTCTCGGGCTAGGGTATCTGCCGCAGGAAACCTCGATCTTCCGCGGGCTGTCGGTCGAAAAGAACATCCTCACCGTGCTCGAACTGTCCGAGCCCGACAAAGTGGCGCGCGAAAAGCGGCTCGACCAATTGCTCGACGAATTCGGCCTGACGCGGTTGCGCGACGCGCCGGCCATGGCCTTGTCGGGCGGCGAACGCCGGCGCGCGGAGATTGCCCGCGCGCTCGCCGCCAATCCCTCGATCATGCTGCTCGACGAGCCGTTCGCGGGGATCGATCCTTTGTCGATCTCCGACATCCGCGGCCTGATCGTCGAATTGAAGAAGCGCGGCATCGGCGTGCTGATCACCGACCACAATGTCCGCGAAACGCTCGACATCGTCGATCGCGGCTACATCATCTATGACGGCCGCGTGCTGTTCGCGGGCTCGCCCGAAGACCTCGTTGCCGACGAGAATGTCCGCCGCCTCTATCTGGGAGAGAGCTTCCAGCTCTGACCCGCCGATGAGTCTCGCGCCTCGCCTCGATCTTCGGCAGTCGCAATCGCTGGTGATGACGCCGCAGCTGCAGCAGGCGATCCGCCTGCTCGCGCTGTCGAACCTCGAGGTCGAAACCTTCATCGCCGAAGAGATCGAGCGCAACCCGTTGCTCGACAGTTCGAGCGCGGGCAGCGACGACGACGGCCCGATCGTCGAACGCGAAATGCCGGCCGCGATGGGCGACGAACCCGCCAGCGCCGACGCCCTGCTCAACGGCGAGAGCGGGGGCGAGGCGTCGCTCGACGTCGATTTCGCCACCGAGAGTTTCCACCACGATTCGCCGTCGGATCAGGCCGGGATGGACGGTTCGCTCGGCATGAACGGCGGCGCATCGGGCGGGGCGAGCGAGGATGGTCCCGATCTCGACGCCTTTGCCGACACCAGCCTGACCTTGGCCGATCACTTGCTGACCCAGGCGGGCGAAGTGCTGTCGGGCGCCGACATGTTCGTCGCGCAGCATCTGATCGATCTGATCGACGATGCCGGATACCTGACCACGCCGCTGCTCGAGATCGCCAACCGGCTCGGCGTGCCGCTCGTCCATGTCGAAGATGTGCTCAGAGTGATCCAGACCTTCGACCCGACCGGAGTCGGCGCGCGGGACCTCGCCGAATGCCTCGCGCTCCAGGCCAAGGAAGCCGATCGCTACGATCCGTGCATGGCGCGGCTGATCGACAATCTCGACCTTGTCGCGCGCGGCGAAATGTCGCGGTTGCGGCGGATCTGCAACGTCGACGACGAAGACCTCGCCGACATGATCCGCGAACTGCGCAATTACGATCCCAAGCCCGGCTGCCGGTTCGGCGGAGAGCCGATGCAGGCGGTCGTCCCCGATCTCTATGTCGCGCGCGCCAAGCAGGGCTGGGCGATCGAGATCAACGCGGCGACCCTGCCCAAGGTGCTGGTCAATCGCTCTTATTATGTCGAATTGTCGACCGGCCCGCAGGACCGGACGTCGAAGGCGTGGCTCAGCGAAATGCTCGCCAGCGCCAATTGGCTGGTCAAGGCGCTCGACCAGCGCCAGCGCACGATCATCAAGGTCGCGAGCGAGATCGTGAAGCAGCAGGAAGCGTTCTTCCTCCACGGCGTCGCGCATCTCAAGCCGATGACCTTGAAGCAGGTCGCCGATGCGATCGAGATGCACGAATCGACCGTCAGCCGGGTGACCTCGAACAAATATCTCAGCTGCGCGCGCGGGCTCTATGAGCTCAAATATTTCTTCACCTCGGCGATCCAGGCGGCCGATGGCGGCGACGCGGTCTCGGCCCAGGCGGTCAAGTCGGCGATCCGCGCGCTGATTACCGCCGAAGACCCCAAGGCGATCCTGTCCGACGACACGCTGGTCGACATGCTCAACGCCAAGGGCTTCGACATCGCGCGGCGTACCGTCGCCAAATATCGCGAGGCGCTGGGGATCGGCAGCTCGGTCCAGCGCCGGCGGCAAAAGGCACTGGAGGGCGTGGGATGAATGCAATCGCGCGAGATTGTATTTTTGCGCCGATCGCGTTGGATTTAGTATTTCGGAAAAACTTTCAGCCTATCCCAACGCTATGGCTGCACATTTCACCGTCCGGGCAGAGCCCTCGCGCGATCTGATTCGCATCAAGATGTCGGGCTTTTTCACGCCCGCCGACATCCAGGCATTTTACGACGCGCGCGCCGCGGAACATGCCCGCCTGACGTGCGGGCCCAACCAGCACGTCACGCTCAACGACGTGAGCGAGATGAAGGTGCAGGCGCAAGACGTCGTCGCCGCGTTCCAGAACCTGCTCGCCGATCCCGCCTATCGGTCGCGCAAGCTCGCGTTCGTGGTCGATCGCACGCTCGCGCGCAGCCAGTTGATGCGCGCGCTCAACGGTCGCACCGCGAAATGCTTCGAACATCGCGGAGAGGCCGAGCAATGGCTGTTCGCGCACGATCCGCAGATGGTGGCGGCCTGAGGGGTCCGTCCCGAACCACCTCGCTCCGGTCTTGTGCTGGGGTCCGCCGGGCCGCACAGTCGGTACGAGAGGCGCCCGCTTCCCGCTAACCTGTGCGGTGGATGGCGGGACGCGCCCGGCATGACGGAAATGGCTTGGGTGGCCCGGATTTTCTTTTTGTTTTCCGTGTTTTCCAAAACTTTCGATAGTTCCCCCAAACTCGAAAATGCTCTAGCCTCCCGTCCAGGGAGAGGCATCATGATCATCGTCACCGGCAGTGTCACCGCGAAGGACGGACAATTCGAGCCGCTGCGTGACGCGTGCCTGGCGCATGTCCATCGCTCGCGGACCGAGGACGGCTGCATCAGCCATGCGGTTCATATCGATGCCGAAAACCCGCTGCGCCTGGTCTTCTTCGAGGAATGGCGCGATCTGCCCGCGCTGCAGGAGCATTTCGTCACGCCGGGCATCGCCGACCTGATGAGCGCGATTCGCGACCACGCCGCGTCGAGCGAGAAGATCACCACCTACAGCGCGCACAAGGCCCCGCCTCAGGAATAATCCACGCTGGGATACCAATCGGTGCCGCGCCCCGCCGGGATTGTGTCGAGCACGTTCCACAGAGGCGACATTTCGGGCGCGCCGCGGGGATCCTGACCCGGATCCTGTGTCCCGCCCAGTTCCGATCCCCAGAAATGGCGGATCGTGCCGTCCGCGTCCCTGGTGAACACGTCGTAGGATGGCCAGTCGCCATCGTCGTGCCAGGCATTATGGTCGCGCCCGAACGCCTCGCTCGCATCGTTGAACAGCGGTAGCCCGCGCCAGCCGCGCTCCTTGGCGAAATCGGACAATCGCGTGACCGGCGACCGCGCGATCACCGCCAGCGCCACTTTCTGGCGCAGGTCGAGCGCATTGGCGGCGAGCGGCCCCAGGAATTGCGTGCACATCGGGCATGGCCGCGCGCGCTCGGGGCCGAACATCCAGCAATAAGTGACGAGCGTGTCATGGCCTTCGAACAGGTCGGCGAGATGAACCGTCCCGTCCTTACCCTCGAACGTGTAATCCCTGGTGACCACCGGTCCGGGCGGCAGCGCGCGGCGTTGCGCGGCGACGCGTTCGAGGTGTCGGCGCAACTCGACTTCCTCGGCGAGCAGCTTCTTGCGTGCCTGGGCATAATCGGCGCTTTCGCCGGGATAGGGATGATGCGCCTTATCGGCGAGCTCGCCGGCAGGGGCGAGCAATGTGACATCGGCCTCGGCCATGATCCTCTCCTTTTTCGCGCCATCAAAGCGTTCGAAGTCGGAGTCGGGTTCCTATCAGGCGATGGTCGGGTCGACCATGATCTTCACATGGTTTTCGGGGTCCGACAGATCATCGAAGGCCTGGGCGACGCCGCCCAGATCGACTGTCCCGGTGATGATCCGCCCGACATCGACCGTTCCCTCGGCGATCTCGCGCAAGGTCGCGGCGAATTCGTCGGGGGTGTAGCCATAGACGAATTCCAAGTTGAGCTGCTTGGTGATCGCCATCGACGGGCGGAAGCTGTCGGGCTCCATGCACACGCCGGCGACGACGATCTGCGCGCCGGGCGGGCAATCCTCGATGATCCGTTGCACCATGCCGGGCACGCCGACGCATTCGAACACGATCGGCCGTGCGTGCACCTTCCCCGCCATCCGCGCGATATGCGCCTCCGCTTCGGTCGCGGGAACGCCATAGTCCGACCATTTCTTGTGCGGCCCATCCACTGCCGGGTCGACCACCACGTCGGCGCCCATCCGTTCGGCCTCGACGCGGCGGCGCGGTGAGAAATCGGCGGCGATGACCGGTCCCTTGCCGACGATCTTGAGCGCCGCGATGATCGCCAGGCCGACGGGACCGCAGCCGATCACCAAAGACGCCGATCCGGGCTCGAGCGCGGCGCGTGCGACGGCATGCGCGCCGACCGCGAACGGCTCGGTCAGTGCGGCGAGATCGTCGGACAGGCCGTTGGGCACTTCGAGCAGCAACCGCTCGTCGAGCAGCATGCGTTCGGCGAACCCGCCGGGCGCCGAGGGCGAATAGCCGACGGGATGATAGCCTTTGGAAGAATTGGTTACCGGCACCGAAACGACGCGCGTTCCGGGTTTCAGCCGGTGCGGCGTGCCGGGGCCGTAATCGAGAATCTCGGCGCAGAATTCATGCCCCATCACCATGTCGGGCAATGGCCGTGGCGGGCCGTCCGAGCGTTCGGCGACCATCTTGTCCATATGGTGCAGCGCGTGGAGATCCGACCCGCAGATACCACAGCGGAGCGTGCGGACCAGCACCTGGCCCGTGTCGGGAATCGGCGCGACGATCTCGTCGAGCTCCAGCCGCTGCCCGCGCTTGACCACTGCCCGCATCGCGCCCTCCCTTTTTCCGTACCCTCTTTTCGAAAATACGAACGCCGCGGTCAATCGTCTTCGTCTTCATACCCGACCAGCGCCAGCGCGCGTGCCTTGATCTGGCGCGTCTCGCACCAATGGATCAGCGCATCCTCGCGGCCGTGCGTCACCCACACTTCCCTGGGCGCGATCTCGATCAGTGTTTCGGTCAGCTCGTCCCAATCGGCATGGTCGGACAGGATCAGGGGCAGCTCGACCAGTTTCTGCCGTGCGCGCTGGCGGACGCGCATCCAGCCACTCGCCATCGCGGTGATCGGGTCGGGCAGTCGCCGCGACCAGCGGTCGTTGAGCGCGCCCGGCGGGCAGAGCACGATCCGTCCCTGCAATTCGGCCTTGGCCACCCCGGTCGCCGGTCGCAGCTCGCCGAGATCGACGCCCAGTTCGACATAGAGATCGCACAGCCGCTGCAACGCGCCGTGGATATAGATCGGATCGTCATAGCCCATGTCGCGTAACTCGCGGATCACGCGCTGCGCCTTGCCCAGGGCATAGGCGCCGACCAGCACGCAGCGATCGGGATTGGCGCGCGACGCGGCGAGCAATTTGTCGATCTCGTCATGCGTTTCGGGATGGCGGAACACGGGCAGGCCGAAGGTCGCCTCGGTCACGAAGACATCGCATTTGACCGGCACGAATCGCGCGCAGGTCGGGTCGGGGCGGCGCTTGTAATCGCCCGATACAACGATCGTCTCGCCGCGATATCTAAGCACGATCTGCGCCGATCCCAGCACATGGCCGGCGGGCACGAACTCGACCTCGACCCCGCCCATGTCGCGCGGCTCGCCATATTGGACCGCGTGCCCCGCCTGCGGCCCGTAGCGCGCTTCCATGATCGCCAGGGTTTCGGGCGTCGCCCACACCGCCTGGTGCCCGCCGCGGGCGTGATCGGCATGGCCATGCGTCACCACCGCGCGCGGGGAAGGCACCGACGGATCGATCCAGGCGTCGGCCGGCGCTACATAGATCCCCTGCGGATGGGGCGTGATCCAGTCGCCGAGCTTGGCCATCATCCCTATATGGTCGGCATGCGCGCAGGTTCCCACCGTTGAATCTCCCGGCACTGCTCACCGACTGGTTCGCCGCGCGCGGCTGGCGGCCGCGGCGGCACCAGCTCGAGATGCTCGATGCCGCGCGCGCCGGACATCACGCATTGCTCGTCGCCGCGACCGGCGCGGGCAAGACGCTGGCGGGGTTCCTCCCCACGCTCGCCGAGCTGATCGAGACGCCGAGCGACGGGCTTCACACGCTCTACGTCTCACCGCTCAAGGCGCTGGCGGTCGACGTCCAGCGCAATTTGCTCACGCCGATCGAGCAGATGCAGGTCGATATCCGCGTCGAGACGCGCACCGGCGACACGCCGAGCGACCGCAAGGCGCGGCAGCGCGTGCGCCCGCCGCAGATCCTGCTGACCACGCCCGAAAGCCTGTCGCTACTGCTCAGCTATCCCGACAGCTTCCTGATGTTCGCCGGCCTCAAGCGCGTCGTCGTCGACGAAGTCCATGCCTTTGCCAGCGGCAAGCGCGGCGACCTCCTGTCGTTGTGCATGGCGCGGCTCCAGCGGATCGCGCCCGACATGCGCCGTGTCGCGCTGTCGGCGACCGTCGCCGATCCCGATTCGTACCGCGCCTGGCTCGCCCCCGATGGCGATATCGACTTGGTCGATCTGGTGCTCGGCGAACCCGGCACCGACCCCGACATCACTATCCTGCTGCCCGAAGGCCGCGTCCCCTGGTCGGGCCATTCGGGTCGCTACGCCGCCGAACAGGTGATGGCGGAGATCGAGACGCACCGCACGACGATCGTGTTCTGCAACACGCGCAGTCTCGCCGAACTGATCTTCCAGGATCTGTGGAAGGTCAATCTGATGTCGCTGCCGATCGGCGTGCATCACGGAAGCCTGTCGAAGGAAGCGCGGCGCAAGGTCGAGGGCGCGATGGCCGCTGGCCAGCTCCGCGCGCTGGTCGCCACCGCCAGCCTCGATCTCGGCGTCGATTGGGGAGATGTCGATTGCGTGATCCAGATGGGCGCGCCCAAGGGGTCGTCGCGCCTGCTCCAGCGGATCGGCCGCGCCAACCACCGGCTCGACGAGGCGAGCGAGGCGATCCTCGTCCCCGGCAACCGCTTCGAATATCTCGAGGCGCGCGCCGCGATCGACGCGGTCGAGGCGAACGAGCTCGACAACGAGCCGTTTCGCCCCGGCGGGCTCGACGTGCTGGCGCAACACGTCATGGCCTGCGCCTGCGCCGCGCCGTTCCGCAGCGATGAGATGCTGGCCGAAGTGCAAGGCGCGCTGCCCTATTCGGCGCTCGATGGCGAGATGTTCGAGCGCGTGCTGAACTTCATTCGCGACGGTGGCTATGCCTTGCGCGCCTATGATCGCTTCAAGCGGCTGACGCAGGAGCAGGATGGGACGTGGCGCGTCAGCCACCCGCGCTTTGTCCAACAACACCGCCTCAATGCCGGGATCATCGTCGAAGCGGCGATGCTCAACGTCCGCTTCAAGAACGGCCGCCTGCTCGGCAAGGTCGAGGAAGGGTTCGCCGCGTCGCTGTCGACCGGCGACACTTTCTTCTTCGCCGGCATGAGTTGCGAAGTGCTGCGGATCGATACCGAGGACGTGCTGGTCCGCGCCTCGACCCGGCCGGCGCGCATCCCGACCTATGGCGGCGCGCGCATGCCGCTGTCGACCAACCTCGCTGACCGCGTCCGCGGCTTCCTCGCACATCCGGCGGAATGGGCGCGCTTCCCCGACGACGTGCGCGAATGGCTCGAGGTGCAATCCTATCGCTCGCGCTTGCCCGAACCCGGCCAATTGCTGGTCGAGACTTTCCCGCGCGAAGGCCGTCAGTATATGGTCGCCTATAGTTTCGAAGGCTGGAACGCGCATCAGTCGCTCGGCATGCTGGTGACGCGGCGGATGGAGACGCAGGGGCTCAAGCCGCTCGGCTTCGTCGCCAACGATTACGCGCTCGCGTGCTATTCGCTCGATCCGGTGACCGATCCGGCGTCTTTATTCTCGCCCGACATCCTCGAACACGAATTCGTCGACTGGGTGCAGGGATCGCATTTGCTCAAACGCGCGTTCCGCGAGGTCGCGGTGATCGGCGGCCTGGTCGAGCGCCAGCATCCCGGCAAGCGCAAGTCGGGTAAGCAGGTCACTTTCTCGACCGACCTGATCTACGACGTACTGCGCAAATACGAGCCCGGCCATTTGCTGCTCGAGGCCGCCTGGGCCGATGCCCGCGCGCGGATGACCGACGTCGGACGCCTCGCCGATCTGCTCGACCGCGCCGGCGATACGATGATGCACGTGACGCTCGACCGCATTTCGCCGCTGGCGGTTCCGGTGCTGACCTTGATCGGCCGCGAAACCGTCGCGCAGGGCCTCGCCGACGACGCGCTGCTGATGGAGGCCGAGGTGCTGGCGCGAGAGGCGATGCGGCTCGATTGAGCCCGGTTGCGAGGCGTATTATCCGCTTGGTACACGTCCGAAACGGGCGTATATTCCGGCTATGCGCGGGTTTATTCCCTTGCTGGCGCTTGGCATCGGTACGCTGGCCGGACCGCCCCTAGCCGCGCAACAGGCGCAGCCCTCCTCGACCAAGCTTCCCATCGCGGCGGAGGCAGCGCCCCCACCGGACGTCCTCGCCATCGGTGAGCGTACCGACCGCATGACGGTGCCGGTGTCGATCGGCCCGCATGGGCCCTTCCCCTTCATCATCGACACCGGGGCCGAACGCTCGGTCGTCTCGCGCGAACTCGCCTTCTATCTCAAGCTGCTGCCCGGGGCCGATGTGAAGGTGTTCGACTTCACCGGTGCCGCGCAGGTCGCGACGGTGAAGGTGCCGTCGCTGACCGCGGGCAAGCTCGGCACGCCGGCAATGGAAGCGCCGCAGCTGCTGCTGGCCGATATCGGCGCCCCCGGCATGCTGGGCATCGACGCGCTCCAGGGGCAGAAGGTCGTGCTCGATTTCAACGCGCGGCGGATGCTGCTGCAACCGGCGCGGCGCCACGCCTGGGGCGATTTCGTCGTCCGCGCCCAGTCGCGCACCGGCCAATTGATCGTGACCAAGGCGTGGTTCAACGATCAGCCGATCGCGGTGATCATCGATACCGGGTCCTGGCTCAGCGTCGGCAACACCGCCATGCTCAAACTGGCCAAGAAAGCGCCGCGATCGTACGGGCGGGTAGCGATCACCTCGGTGACCGGGCGCACCTTTACGGCCAATTTCGTCGCGATCAGCAACGTCAAGATCGATTCCATCCGGTTCGACAATTTCGGGCTGGTCTTCGCCGACGTACCGCCGTTCGATCGTTTCGGCCTGCGCGATACGCCGGCGTTGATCCTGGGCATGAGCTCGCTCAAGCTGTTCGGCCGCGTCGAACTCGATTTCGTCAATCGTGAGATCGGGTTCAGCCTGCCGCGGCCGCAGATCGATTTCCACGACGTCTGCCGCGACGGCAGTTCCGCCTGCAGGAGCATAGGCCCCTCTTCCTGACGGGCCATGCGCTGACCGGCTGACCGTCTCGGCGCCGAAAGCGCGCCGCTTGCTGATCGCCAGCGACTGGAAATGCGTCGCGCCCCGGGGCGCGACGCGGATGGAGCGGTTTGGTTGAACGCCCCGGGTTGCGGCGCGCTCGTCCTCGCTTCATGCTGCCCAAAAACAGGGAGAGGTCCGATGAAATACGCGCTCGCGCTGATCGCGCTGGTGGCATCGCCCGCCGCCGCCAAGACCATCACGGTCGCCGCCGGTGACAATGCGCAGGAACGCCTGCAGAGCGCCTTGCTCGATGCCAAGCCGGGCGATGTGATAGAGATCGGAGCGGGGCGGTTCGAGCTGACCGACGGCCTGTCGCTCGACGTCGCCAGGGTGACCGTGCGTGGTGCCGGCCCCGACAAGACGGTGCTCGGCTTCAAGGGGCAATTGGGCGCGGGCGAGGGATTGCTCGTGACCTCGGACGATGTCGTCTTGCGTGACTTCGCGGTCGAGGACAGCAAGGGTGACGGCATCAAGTCGAAGGGCGCCGATCGCATCGTCTACAAGAACATCCGCGTCGAATGGACCGGCGGGCCCAAAGAAACCAACGGTGCCTATGGCGTCTATCCGGTCGAGAGCAGCCAGGTGCTGATCGACGGCGTGACGGTGAAGGGCGCGTCCGACGCCGGCATCTATGTCGGGCAGAGCAGCGACATCATCGTCCGCAACTCGACCGCATCGGGCAATGTCGCGGGGATCGAGATCGAGAATAGCCGCCATGCCGACGTCACCGGCAACATCGCCACGCACAATACCGGCGGGATCCTGGTGTTCGACCTGCCCAATCTGCCGCGCGGCGGGGGCGGCGATGTGCGCGTCTGGGGCAACAAGTCGATCGACAACGACCAGCCCAATTTCGCGCCCAAGGGCAATATCGTCGCGACCGTGCCGCGCGGCACCGGCGTGCTGGTAATGGCCAACGATCAGGTCTGGGTGAGCGACAACGACCTGTCGGGCAACGCCACCGCCAATGTGATGATCGCGTCGTATCGCAACGCCTTCACCGACACCAAATACAATCCCTATCCGCGCAGGGTCGATGTGTCGGGCAATCGCCAGGGCAAGGCCGGATACGACCCGCAATTGCCCGGCGCCGACCAGTTGAAGGCCGCGTTCGGCGGCAGCCTGCCGCCGGTATTGTGGGACGGCGCGGTCAAAGGCGAGAACGGTATCCGCGTCGCCGACAACGTCCCCGTACTCAGCCTCAACCTCGCGCAGGGCGCGCCGCTGTCGAGCGCCAAGCCCGCGCCCGCCGACCTCTCCAAGGTCGCGGCGATGCCGACGCGCGGCCCGGTCGTGCTGCCCGCGGCGATGGAGGCGGCGGCCAGGTGACTCCCGCCATCGCCTGGATGCGGCGTGCGTCGCTGGCGGTATCGGCGGCGTGCGCGGTCCTGATCCTGGGTGTCGCCGCGCGCCCGGCCGCCCAGGTCGACGACGCGGCGATCCTCCAGGACGGTTACGCCCCCGCGCTCAGCGATTATGGCTTCTTCGCCGACCTCAAGGCGCGGACGCCCGCGACGCGGGTCACGCCTTATCACCTCAACACCCCGCTCTTCTCGGACTATGCCGAGAAACAGCGCTTTCTCTACGTGCCCGCGGGCAAGAAGGCAGCGTACGAATCGTCGACCGCGCTCGATTTTCCGGTGGGATCGGCATTGATCAAGACCTTCGGTTACGAACAGGACGGCGCGTTCAAGCCGCTCGAGACGCGCCTGTTGCTCCGCCGTGCCGAGGGCTGGGTTGCTGTCCCCTATGTCTGGAACGCCGATGGCAGCGATGCACTGCTCAAGCGCGCCGGCACGCGTATCCCGGTGACCTTCACCGATCCGTCGGGAAGATCGCGGACGATCAGCTATTCGGTGCCCAACCAGAATCAGTGCAAGGATTGCCACTCGCTCGTCGGCGCGATCACCCCGATCGGCCCCAAGGCGCGCAACCTCAACGACGGGCGTCAGCTCGCCGCGCTGGTCAGCGCCGGCCTGCTCGACCGCGCGCCCGCCGACGCGCCGCGTCTGGCGCGCTGGGACGATCCGGCGGC
>DASVNU010000301.1:0-2893 GCA_036383655.1 Sphingomonas sp.
CTCGGCTATTTCATCGGCACGCTCGCCGCGCTCAAGGAATTCAAGTTCGAGGAGCGCGTCGGCAAGAATCGCGTCGTCCACGAGCCGGTCGGGGTGGTCGGCATGATCACGCCGTGGAACTGGCCGCTCAACCAGATCTGCGCCAAGGTCGCGCCGTCGCTCGCCGCCGGCAACACCATGGTGCTGAAGCCGTCGGAAGAAGCGCCGGGCAATGCCGCGATCCTGGCCGAGATCCTCGACAAAGCGGGCGTGCCGGCGGGCGTGTTCAACCTGGTCAACGGCGACGGGCCGGGCGTCGGCGCGTCGATATCGAGCCACAAGGATGTCGACATGGTGAGCTTCACCGGCTCGACCCGCGCCGGCATCGCGGTGGCGCAGGCCGCCGCGCTGACGGTCAAGCGCGTCCATCAGGAACTGGGCGGCAAGGCACCGAACCTGGTGCTCAAGGGCGCCAATCTGCCCGAAGTGCTGCCGCCGACGATCGCCGGCGTGCTGGCGAACAGCGGGCAGAGCTGCATCGCGCCGACCCGCTTGCTGGTCCACGAAAGCCAGGTCGCCGACGCCACCAATGTGGTGAAGGGGATCATGGAAGCGACCCAGGTCGCCGAAGCCTCGACGATGGGCGCGCATATCGGCCCGGTGGTCAACAAGGCGCAATATGAGAAGATCCAGGGCCTGATCCAGTCGGCGATCGACGAAGGCGCGACGCTGGTCACCGGCGGCACTGGGCGTCCCGACGGGCGCAATGCCGGCTTCTTCGTCAAGCCGACCCTGCTCGCCGACGTCACCCCGGACATGCGCATCTATCGCGAGGAGACGTTCGGGCCGGTCGCGACGATCACCAAATATACCGACGCCGACGACGCGATCGAGATGGCCAACGACACCGTTTACGGTCTGTCGGCGACGATCTCCGGCGATCCCGCCGAGGCTGCCAGGGTGGCACCGAAGCTGCGTGCCGGGCTGGTCACGATCAACGCCTGGTCGGGCGGCGGCGGCACGCCGTTCGGCGGCTACAAGCAATCGGGCAATGGCCGCGAGGGCGGCAAATACGGCATCGCCGACTTCATGGAATTGAAGACGATCGTCGGCGAACCCGCCTAGTACGGACCCTGAGCATCAGGCCCTCCCCGCATCGGGGAGGGCCTTCCCCCAATCAGGGTCGCGGCAAGGGCGTCGACACGTCGAGGCCGGCCGACCCGGGACTGCGGATTCGCAGCGAGGTATGCGGATCGGGAACCCAGGAATGGTAGCCCGACGATATGAAGAAGAAGCGTGACGACTGGCCCGGCGTGATCGGCTGGCCGAACTGGAACGCGAGCACCCAGACGTTCTGATTGACGGCCCCGGCGATCGTCTGTGGCGCGACGCCCGACGCGCCGTCGATCCGCCAATTGGCGTCATAGCCGATCTGCGGAAACCCACGGACCTGCGCGGCGGTGATCGGCGCGGTCGAGCCCGCGTCATTGGCGACGCGCCAATAAAAATCGAGCGTCCCACTCGCCCGCTTGAGGATGCGGACCTGGACGGTCCCCCGCGGGCCGATGGTACCGGCGGTCGGTGCGAAGGGTACGATGCGGTCGTAGATCACCGACCCCGCCAGATAAGGATCGAGCGACGCCCTGGTGCCCGGCAACGGCTGCGACGCGAAATCGCTGGCGGGGGTCGAGACCGCCAGAGCGGGCGCGGCGATCGCCACGCCGAGCAACATCAACGACTTGCGCATGACATCCTCCCAGAATCGACTCGGCGACATGCCGGGAATGACGGGAGCTAAGTCGTTACGCGCACGGCGTATTGGCGGGAAACGACGCGTCAGGTCGCTCGCGGATTCTAGTGGACGGTGCCCACCGCGCGCCCTTGCGACATCAGCACGATCAGCCGCTCGATCTGGCGCCAGCGACAGAAATTGACATGGTTGCCGAGGTCGCGGCTCTTGTCGGCGCGGGCAGCCGCCTCGAACCCGGCATCGTCGCCAAAGGTCGCCATCAGTTCCTGCGCGGCGTCCACCGACGAGCGATCCGCGAGATAGACGTGCATGCGATACTCCGACTGGCCAGCACCTCATTGTTACAAGGGCCGTGCCACGCCGGGGCGATCGACGGAAACCGGCGGGAGGCAGTGGTAAATGGCCGTCCACCACGGCGTGAGTCGCTGCCCCACGCGTCCCGTGCCGGGACACTAGCGTCCGATCCTGGAACATGGCAGGCAGCGGGCATGAGACCGAATCCGCCGCAATCGACCGCTCCCGCCGCCGGCGGATGCCTGCTCGCGCTCGGTGTGATCGGGGGCACGATCGCCGGAATCATCCTGCACCAGACCAGTATGGGGATCGTGCTCGGCATCGCCGGCGGCGCGATCGCCGCGACGATCATCTTCCTGATTGATCACCGGCGCTAGGGCGCGACAGCGGACGGTTCAGCGATACAGCCGTCATTTACGCGCCCCACCTATCGTAACGCCCGCGCCAGCCGCACGACGCGGCCGATGACCGCCACGCGATCCGCGCGAACCGGGGCGATGATCGGCGCAGCGGGATTGTCGCTGGTCACCTGAACCTCCAGCCCGATCCGCGCGACTCGCTTGACCAACAATGCATCGTCGAGCCGGATCACGAAGACGCCCGGGCGAGACGACAATCGGCGATCGGCCATGTCGACGAACAAGGCGTCGCCGTCATGGATCAACGGCTCCATCGAATCGCCGTGCGCGGTGATCATCGTCAGCGAGGCGGGCGACACGCCCAGCCGCGCCACCACGCGCGGATCGATCCGTTCCTCCCCGCCATTGCGGTCATCCTCGACCAGCCCGCCCGCGCCGGCATGCGCGTCGGCGTCGATCCGCCGCACCGCGACCATCGTCGCGTCGCCGCCGTTGGTCCCGCCCAGCGCGC
>DASVNU010000302.1:0-5614 GCA_036383655.1 Sphingomonas sp.
ATCCCGGACACGGGGCGCACGCACCAGTTGCGTGTCCATATGGCGGCGATCGGCCATCCGATCGTCGGCGACGGCAAATATGGCGGGCCCGAGGCGTTCCTGACCGGCGGGATCAGCCGCAAGATGCACCTCCATTCGCGGCGCATAGCGGTCGACCATCCCGATGGCGGCAAGATCGACATCGAGGCCGAGCTGCCAACCCATTTCGCCGAGAGCCTGGCCGGGCTGGGGTTCGACCAGATGGCAGGCAACATGATGCCGCTCGACGAGCCGCCACCGGAGACCAGGCAGGCGCAGAAGGCCAGGGCCAAGGCACATGCCAAGACGGTGCGCAAGGACCGCAAGGGCGAACGGCGGAACCGGGGCAGCGTCGTCGAGCCGCGCAAGGCCGGGCCGCGTCCCAAGACTGCCGGCGTCAAGACGGCAGGTCCCAAGACGTCAAGCGGCAAGCCTGCGGGTTCCAGGTCGGCCGGTCCCAAGCCGGGAAGTCGCAAGTCTTCAGGGCCCCCGTCTTCGGGATCCAGGTCCACCAGCCCCAAGGGCCCGCCGCGCAGGGGCCGCTGAGGATCGCCTTATGGTCGCCCCTTCCCCATCATCCCTCCCCGGCGAAGGCCGGGGCCCCGTGTCGGGCTGCCATGCGGCGGCGCGAGACGCTAGATCGCACCCGACATCGCGACTGGGCCCCGGCCTGCGCCGGGGAAGCGTTGCAGGAATGGACGACTGATGCATCCCAATGCCGCGTTCCGCTGGGAAGATCGCGACGCGATCCGCGCGCTGGTCACCGAGCTCGGCTTCGGTGCGCTGTTCTGCGCGACGCCCGACGGGCCGCGCGTCGCGCATGTGCCAATCGTGTGGCTCGATGAGACGAGCCTCGGCCTCCATCTGGCGCGCGGCAACGGCATCGTCCGGCATCTCGATGGCGCGACCGCCTTGTTCGTCGCGCAGGGTCCCGACGGCTATGTCAGCCCGGATTGGTACGGCCTCGACAACAATCAGGTGCCGACCTGGAATTATGTCGCGGTCGAGCTCGAGGGCATCATGCACCGGATGGAACATGACGCGCTCGTCGCGCAGATCGACCAATTGACCGCGCGGCAGGAAGGCCGGCTCGACAAGGCGCCATGGACTCGCGGCAAGATGGAGCCGGCGACGTTCGACCGGATGACCGGCGCGATCATCGGCTTCCGGCTGGAAATTGCGGGCTGGCGCGGCACCCTGAAGCTCGGCCAGAACAAGCCAGAGGCAGCACGGCACGCGGCGGCCGATGGCGTCGAAGCGTCCGGACGCCGCGGCATCGCGCACTGGATGCGCAACGCGTGACGAGCCCGACCACCAGATTGGCGATCTTCGATTGCGACGGGACGCTGGTCGACAGCCAGGCCAATATCTGCCGCGCGGTGGAAGAAGCACTGACCGAGGCGCGGATCGAATTGCCGTCGCGCGACCGCATCCGCCGCATTGTCGGGCTGAGCCTGGTCGAGGCGATGCAGGCGCTGCTGCCCGACGCGTCGGATGCCGACCATCGCCGTCTCGCCCAGCTCTACAAAGACAAGTTCTTCGCCATGCGGACGAGCGGCGCGCTTGCCGACGAACCCTTGTTCGACGGAATGGGAGCGATCGTCGAGCAACTGGCGAGCGACGGCTGGATGCTGGGGGTCGCCACCGGCAAGTCCGATCGCGGACTCGACCACATCCTGACAGCGCATGGCCTGAAGCACCATTTCGTCACGCTGCAGACCGCCGATCGCCATCCGTCCAAGCCGCATCCGTCGATGATCGAGGCGGCGATTGCGGAAGCCGGTGCCGCACCGGCGCGCACGGTGATGATCGGCGACACCAGCTTCGACATCATGATGGCCGTCAATGCCGGCGTCCGCGCGATAGGGGTCGCCTGGGGCTATCATCCCGCCGACGAACTGGTCGCCGCGGGCGCGGATGGCATCGCGCTTGCGGTCGCCGACCTGCCGCATCATCTGGAGACACGATGACCGACCCCGCAATCCAATCCCGCAATCGCTGGCTGATCATCACCATCGTGCGCCTGGTCGCCATCGCCGGCGCGGTGTTCGCGGTGATCCTGATCGGCCGCGCGCCGACCTGGCCGCCCAAGGTCCTGGGCATCGCGATCGTGCTGTCGGCGCTCTACATGTCCTGGGCGGTGCCGGCGTCGCTCGCGCATCGCTGGCGCACGCCCGACGAACCGCCCAAGCGGACGACGAAAACGCGGCGATGAAACGATTCTGGAAGCATGTCGCGGTCGATGCCGAGCGCGGCGTGCTGCTCGACGATCGCCCGGTGCGCACGCCTGGCCGCAATCCGTTGCTGCTGCCCTCCGCCGCGCTGACCGAGGCGATCGCCGACGAATGGCGCGCGGTCACCGACGACATCGACCCCCGCGCGATGCCGCTGACCGGGCTCGCCAACGCCGCGATCGACCGGGTGTCCCCCGATCCGGAGGGCTTTGCCGCCGGGCTCGCCGCTTATGGCGAAAGCGATCTACTGTGTTACCGCGCCGAGGGTCCACTCGATCTGGCCGAGCGTCAGGCGGCGCTGTGGGACCCGCCGCTCGATTGGGCGCGCGAGCGCTACGATGTGCATTTCGAGATCGTCACCGGGGTGATGCACCGGCCGCAGCCGAACGCGACGATCGAGCGGCTGGGCGCCGCGATCGCCGCGCGGCCGGCGTTCGAGCTCGCCCCGCTGTCGCTGATCGTCACGATCACCGGATCGCTGGTGCTCGCGCTCGCGCTTGCAGAGCGGGCCATTCCTCCCGACGCGGCCTGGGTAGCCGCGAACCTCGATGAAGACTGGCAGGCGGAGAAATGGGGCCTGGACGATCTGGCGATCGGCGCACGCGAGACGAGGCAGCGGGATTTCGACGCCGCGGCGCGATTCCTGAGTCTCGTCGGCTAGCCTTAAACTCGCCGGCTAACCTCTATTTCGTCATCCCGGGCTTGTCCCGGGATCCGCCGTGCCGCGAGTCTTGCCCTTCATAACTGAGGCCATGACGTGCGGCCCGGCAGACCCCGGCACAAGGCCGGGGTGACGGTTGGGGGGTGGGCGCGTGTTGGATTTGAGCCAATAAAAAAGGACAATTGCAATGGGTCCCCCGCCCCGCTCAATTATCCGGCAATTTCCGAATAAACCCGATCAGCCCGCGCTGACGCGAGCGCTTCAACCGCTCGGCGGTCAGGATCGTCTGGACGCATTCGAAACAATCGTCGAGGTCGTCATTGACCAGGACATAGTCATAACCGTCCCAGTGGCTGACCTCGGACTGCGCGCGTTCCATGCGGCGTTCGATGATCTCCTGGCTGTCGGTATTGCGCCCCTCCAGCCGCTCGCGCAGCGTCTTTAGCCCGGGCGGCAGGATGAATACGCGCACCACATCGCCGCCGGCGAGCTGGAACAATTGCTGAGCGCCCTGCCAGTCGATGTCGAACAATATGTCCTGTCCGGCCTCGAGATCCTTGAACACCGTCTCGCGCGGCGTGCCGTAGCGCTGATCGAACACCCGCGCCCATTCGAGGAAGGCATCGTCCTCGACCATGTCCTTGAATGTATCGGTGTCGACGAAATGATATTCGCGCCCCTCCTGCTCGCCCGGGCGGATCGGGCGGGTGGTATAGGAGATCGACATCTTGAGGCGGCCGTTCTCTTCCGCCAGCAGCCGGTTGGCGATGGTCGACTTGCCCGCGCCCGACGGCGAGGACAAAACGAACATCAGGCCACGGCGCTTGAAACCCGGCGGCTGCGAGGAACGGTGATCGACCATGCGCGCTAGTGGCTTGCGCGCGGGGGGCGCGTCAAGCGCCGGCTGGCGCGTTCCCGAACTTGCGGATGAGATAGCGCGCGCCGAGCGCCGCGCCGCCCAGCACGATCGCCGCGGGCACGACTCGCTTCGCGACCTTCCACGTTGCGACCCCGGCGATCGCGCCGAGCGTCCCGCCCTCGCCGTCGCGGCGGTCGATGTCACGGCCGATGGCGGCGGCAATAAGGTCTCCGATCACGCAGTATCTCCCTGAAATCTGAGAGATAAGCGTTGGATAGCGGGGAAGGTTCCCAAAACGTCATCCCAGCGAAAGCTGGGATCTCAAGCAGCATGGCGCCTTTGCCTGAGACCCCAGCTTTCGCTGGGGTGACGGAAAAAATGCGCCTGCCGACACTAAAGCACTTGCTAAAGTGTTTGAGCCGGAATACTTAAGCACATGCTTAACGAATCACCTTCCCTCGATCGCGTTTTCCACGCCCTCGCCGACTCCACCCGGCGGGCGATGGTGGAAAGGCTCGCGCTTCGACCGATGTCGGTGAGCGAACTGGCGTCCCCCTTCGCCATGTCGCTCCCCGCCGTCATGCAGCACCTCGCGGTGCTCGAGGAATCGGGACTGGTCCGGTCGCACAAGGCCGGGCGGGTCCGGACCTGCCGCATCGACACCGAGACGTTCGGCCTGGTCGAACGCTGGACGGCCGATTGCCGCAGCGAATGGGAAGGCCGGCTCGATAAGCTGGAAGACTATATCAACACGCTGAAAGGACAGCAGAAATGACCGAAAAGACGATCATCCGCCCGGAACCGCTCCTGATCGAGCGCCACTTCGATGCGCCTCGCGCCATCGTGTTCCAGGCGTGGACCACCGCCGAGCATATGAAGAATTGGTTCAGCCCCGAACATTTCACCACGCCCGAAGCGGTGATCGAATGCCGCCCCGGCGGCCGCTTCGACCTCTGCATGCAAGCGCCCGACGGCCAGAAATTCTGGAACCACGGCCGGTTTATCGACGTGGTCGAGAATGAAAGCCTGTCGTTCGAGGCGGGCGCGCATGTCGACGACAGTGGCAACGCGCCGTTCGCGGTGCGGACGTTCGTGACCTTCACCGACGACGGCGACGGCTCGCTGATGTCGGTGCGTCAGGAATATGAAATCTACGACGAATCGGCCAAGGCGATGATCGGCGGCGCAACCGAAGGCTGGCGGACCACGCTCAACAAGCTCGAGGTCGAAGTGGCTCGGATCAAGGGTTGATCAAAACAGACCCTCACCCTTCCCACCGCCTGCGGCGGCGGGCCCCTTCCCTCTCCCGCATGCGGGAGAGGGAGGGAGGCGCGTAGCGCCGGACGGGTGAGGGTCTGTCGTATACTACCGCCCGACCATATCCTCCGCCCGCACCACGCGGTCGAACGTCGCCTCATCCACGAGCCCCAGATCCAGCCCCGCCTCCTTCAACGTCATCCCTTCCGCATGCGCATGTTTGGCGATCTTCGCCGCATTGTCGTAGCCGATCTCGGGCGCGAGCGCGGTCACCAGCATCAGCGAGCGGGCGACCAGATCGGCGATCCGCCGCCGGTCCGGCTTGAGCCCCTCGACGCAGCGCTCGGCGAAACTCTCCATCCCGACCGCCAGCAAGTCGATCGAGCGCAGCACCGCCGCCCCGATCATCGGCTTGAACACGTTGAGTTCGAGATGCCCCTGCATCCCGCCGACCGTCACCGCCTGATGATTGCCGATGACTTGTGCAGCGACCATCGTCAGCATCTCGCACTGGGTCGGATTGACCTTGCCCGGCATGATCGAGCTGCCGGGCTCATTCGCCGGCAGCATCAGTTCGCCGATCCC
>DASVNU010000303.1:0-2765 GCA_036383655.1 Sphingomonas sp.
GGCGACCGCACGGCGGCGATTCTCGGCAAGGTCCGGGCCGATCTCGACTTGCCCGCGCCGGCCGAGATCGAGCCCCGCCGTGATCCCGGTAGAGACGCCGCCGCGCCGTCCGAGAAATCCATGCGCGACGCCGTCGAGCGCGCGGGCACGATTGACCTCGACCGTCACAGTGCGAGCCTCATCAACCGGTCATCATCTTCATGATCGCCGACCATGAATGTGTATTGGCCGATCTCCTCGAAGCCATAACGTTCGTAGAAGCGGCGCGCGCGATGGTTGTCGATATAGACCGAGAGAATGACCTCGCTCGCACCCTCGCTACGCATCGCGTCGAGCGCCCAGTCCATCAACACTGGCGCGAGGCCGGCGCCGTGATGGTCGGCAAGGATGTAGAGTTGATGGAGTTCCATCGCGGTACCCGGCCAGTCGCCGGGAAAGGTCACGGGGCCGATCTTGCAATAGCCGACGATGCGGCCGTCCTCGATTGCGACGCGGACGCGATAGGCCGGGTCGGTCAGGTCGGCGGGCAGCCCCGCTGATCCGAAAGCCTGTTCGAGAAACTGGGCGAGGTCCTCCTGGCGATAGAGCGTCCCGAAGGTTTCGGTGAAACTGCGCCGCGCCATCCGCGCAAGCTCCGGTCCATCGCCGGGCGTGGCGTCGCGATAGGCGATCGTCGCGATCACAAGGCCAGCCGCATGATATGGTCGGTATCGACCTGATTGCCGACGGCGAAGGCATAGTCGCCGATGTGGACGAAGCCGTGCTTGCGATAGAAAGCGGCGGCGCGGTGGTTTTCCTCCCACACGGTCAACAGCAACGCGCTCGCGCCGCTCTCCCGCGCTGTGGCGATCGACCAGTCGAGCAATGCCTTGCCGATGCCCGCGCCATGCTGGTCGCTGCTCACATAGATCTGGCTCAATTGCATCGCGCCGGGCTCGGCGTCGGGCAACCAGGGGGCGTTGAGCTTGGCATAACCGACCACGCGATCGTCCGAGAGCGCGAGATGAAAGCGCGCCGCGCCGCTCGACAAATCAGCGATGAGCTTGCCGGTCGGGCCATAAGCCTCGGCGAGATAGGTGGCGGCATCCTCGGCCGAGACGCCGTGCGCGAAGGTCTCGATCCAGACCGTCTGCGCCATCGCGTCGAGCGCGACGCCATCGGCGGGAACGGCATCGCGATAGTCGATCAACCCGGTCATCCTTGCACCGTCTCCACTTTGAAACGAGAAATCGATCACAGGAACCCCGCGGGGGTCGGCCAATCGCGCGCGGTCCACGCCATGGCCCTGAACAACGTCCCCATCTGGTCGTCCTCGACCAGCCGCGCGCGATCGGTGGCGATCTCCTCGGCGCGATCGGGAGTCGAGCGCGCCAGCGCCTCGGCGCGGGGATCGATCCCCAATGCGGTCAGGAACGCGCCTTGCCCGACCGGGCCGTCGACCCGCACGCCCGCGACCCCGGCGGCCGCGGCCAGGGTGGCGAAATCGACATGCGCGGTGAGGTCGCGGCTGCCCGGCTCCTCGAACGGATTGGCGAATTGGGGCCCGCTCACTGCCTGCAACGTGTCGCCGATCGCGGGCCCCTCATAACCGTAATCGACCACCAAAGCGGCGCCGCCATGGACCATCAGGCGCTGCGCCAGCGCGCGCGCGATCGCCACCGATGCGGGCGAGGTTTCGATCACCGATCCGACCGGCGCGTCGCGCAGATTCTCCGGGATCACGCTGGCGGGGACATCCTTGCCCGCGATCGGCAGGAATAGCAGGTCCTGGCACGCGACCATTCGCTCACGCCAGGCGTCGCCCGCCTTGACCAATTGGCGGATCGGCAGTGCGTCGAAAAATTCGTTGGCGACGACGATCACTGGCCGGTCGCCGGGCAGCTGCGCGATATCGTCGTGCCAGGTGGCATAGGGGACTGCCGCCAACTGACGGGCGCGGAGCGTCGGGCTGGTCTCGACGAAATGGACCGGCGGATCGAGCCCGACCTGGCCCATCGCGCGCATCGCGTCGGCGGTCAGCGTGCCGCGTCCCGGCCCGAGTTCGACCCAATAGATGTCGGGCTCGCCAGCGCGTTGCCACAGATCGGCCGCCCATAGCCCGATCAGTTCGCCGAACATCTGGCTGACTTCGGGCGCGGTGGTGAAATCGCCCGCCGATCCCAGCGGGTCGCGCGTCGCATAATATTCGGCATTGGCCGCCGCCATATATTGCGACAGCGGGATCGGCCCGGCCATGGTGATGGCGCGCGACAGCCGATCGGGCAAATCTCCCCTCCCGCTTGCGGGAGGGGTCGGGGGAGGGGGTGTTGGCGTCATCACGGTCTAGCCCGACATGCCCTCCCCTAGCCCCTCCCGCAAGCGGGAGGGGGACTTAGGCGACGCTTTCATCCCCGGCGATCGGGGTGACGCGGTCGCGCCGGCCCTTGGCCGTCCACATCAGATAGATCCCGCCCAGGATCATCGGCACGCACAGCCATTGGCCCATGTGCAGATAGCCATTGTCGAAGATCGTGCCCTGGAATTGCGCATCGGGCTCACGGAAGAATTCGACGGTGAAGCGGGCGAGGCCGTAGCCGGTCAGGAACAGCCCGACGAGCTTGCCCGGCTCGTAGCGCGCCTTGGTCCGCCAGAAGGCGTAGGCGAGCAGCGCGGCCAGTACGACACCTTCGAGCAGTGCTTCGTAGAGCTGGCTCGGATGGCGCGGCATCGGACCGGCATTGGGGAAGATCATTGCCCAGGGCAGGCTGGCGCTGGCGGGCTTGCCC
>DASVNU010000304.1:0-2152 GCA_036383655.1 Sphingomonas sp.
GCCGACCCTTCCTGCCGCACCAGTCGCAGGAACTCGTCGAACACGATCTCCGCGGTCGCCTCGTCGAGATTGCCGGTGGGTTCGTCGGCCAGGATCAACGCAGGTCGATTGGCCAGCGCTCGGGCGACCGCCACGCGTTGCTGCTCGCCGCCCGACAATTGGCTCGGCCGATGCGTCAGGCGATGCCCCAGGCCGAGCGTCGTCAGCAACTCGCTCGCGCGGGCATCTGCTTCGGTGCGCGACGTTCCCTTGACCAGTTGCGGCAGTACGACGTTCTCGATCGCATTGAAGTCGGGCAACAGATGATGGAATTGATAGATGAAGCCCAGCATGTCGCGGCGCGTCGCGGTGCGCTCCGAACTGCTCATCTGCGCCGCTTCGATGCCGGTGATGCGGATCGATCCGCCGAAACCGCCTTCGAGCAGGCCGACCGCCTGGAGCAGGGTCGACTTGCCCGACCCCGAGGGGCCAAGCAACGCGACGATTTCGCCGGGCGCGATCGACAGATCCGCGCCGCGCAGCACGTGGATCGTCTCCCCGCCCTGTTCGAAGCTGCGAGTCAGCCCAGTAGTGGCGAGAACCGCCTCACTCATAACGGAGCACCTGGACCGGATCGGTGCTGGCCGCGCGTGATGCCGGATAGAGCGTCGCCAGGAAGGTCAGCAGCAAGGTGATCGCCACGACCATCGCGATCTCGACCGGATTGGGCTTGGACGGCAATTCGGTCAGGAAGCGGATCTGCGGATCCCATAGATTCTGCCCCGACAGCTTCTGCACCAGATCGACGATCGGCTGGCGAAAATAGAGCAACACGAACCCCAGGATCAGCCCGGCGATGGTGCCGAGGATGCCGATCGTCGTGCCGACGGTGATGAAGATCCTGACCATCGCGGCGCGTGGCGCCCCCATCGTCCTCAGGATCGCGATGTCGCGCGTCTTGGCGCGGACCAGCATGATCAGCGACGAGGCGATGTTGAACGCCGCGACCAGGATGATGATGCACAGGATCACGAACATCGACACCTGCTCGATGCCCAGCGCCTCGAACAATTGCGCGTTCATCTGGCGCCAGTCGCTCACCGCGGCGGTCTGGCCGAGCGACGCGCGCAACGGCGCCAGAATCGGCCCGACCTGATCGGCGTCCCTGGTGTTGACCTCGATCATCCCCACCGTGTCGGGGTCGAGCAGCAGCAGGGTCTGCGCGTCCTCCATCGGCATGACGACATAAGCCTTGTCATAGTCATAGACGCCGATCTCGAAGATCGCGCCGACCGTATAGGACACCATGCGCGGCACGGTGCCGAACGGGGTCGACTGACCGGCCGGGTTCCAGATCGTGATCTGGCTGCCGATATCGACCCCCAACGTCTCGGCCAGGCGCGATCCGATCGCGATTCTTCCGCTGCCGGCGGTCACAAGTTTGAGGTCGCCTGCCACGACATGGCCGGCGATCGTCGCATTGCCGCGAATATCGGGCACGGTCAGCCCGCGCAGGATGATCGCCTCGGCGCGACCGTTGTTGGTCATCATCAACGGCTGTTCGATCATCGGCACCGCGCTGGTGACGCCCGGCGTCGCCTTGGCGCGGGCGAGCAATTGGCGCCAATCGGTCAGCGGGCGGCCATTATAGCCCTGGATCACCGCATGGCCGTTCAACCCGACGATCTTGTCGAACAATTCGGCGCGAAAGCCGTTCATCACGCTCATCACGATGACCAAAGCAGCGACGCCCAGCATCACCGCGCCCAGGCTGAACCCGGCAACCAGGACGATGAAGCGCTCACCTTTGCCAGGCAGCAGATAGCGCCCGGCGATCATGCGTTCGTAGCTCGACAGGAGAATCAATCAGGCCTCGCGATCCGCCCCCGGAACGTTCGCGTGCCTAGGGCGTATCCTCTTTACTGGCAACCAAGGCGGTGCTGTGGCGGATTCGACACATGCGCGCCGCAATCGTGCGGCGAGAGGTTGTTTGGCGATGACAAGACACCAGCCGCCGCTTAGCAGTCTGCTTCACGAAACGCAGGTCAATGGCCGTGGTTCGGGGATCACTTCCAGCTCCGCCTTAACAGAGGCGTGCGGGCGGAAGTTACAAGGGGGCTGACGAGCAATCGTCACGCAGGCGCCCGGGTCGGAAACGGCCCGGGCGTTTGGC
>DASVNU010000305.1:0-3994 GCA_036383655.1 Sphingomonas sp.
CGGCTGCGGTTCGAGCGCACCCACAAGGCGGTGACGGCCGGTGAGGTCTACGACCCCGCTGACCTGATCAGCCTGCCGCGTGAGATGCCGGGGCTGGCATCGTTGCGGAAGGAATTGAGCCAGCCGACGCGCGCGGTGAACGGTGCGTTGAAGCTGGTGGTAGACAAGAAGCCCGAGGGCACGAGGTCGCCGAACAAGGCCGACGCGCTGGTAATGGCGTTCTGGCCGGCGGAGGATGCGGTAGCGTCGGTGGGGTTCCTCGATCTCGTGCGGATCGCGAATGCCGCGAATACCGGCGTCGGCACACAACGCGTTGTCGCCCATCGACCCCGCGTCTAGGCTGGTGTTACATGCCATCAGACACCCTTCCACTTCATGTAGCCTTCAGTCCATCCTTTGCCGGATCGTTGCGGCTGGCGCTCAAGGAAACCGGGCGCGTGGATCGTGTCGTCTGCACGTTCGACGATCTGGCATTTGGTCCGATTGCCTCCGGCGATGCCGATGAACGCGCGGAGTGGGTCGATACCGAACTGGGAGTCGAGGATTGGCGCGAGGTTATCGACCGCGGCGGCGATGTGCTGACCGCATCGCGATCCGCAAGCGGCGAAATCATCGCCTGGTATTCGCCGAACGTCGCGCCGATCGTCGCGGGTTTCCTGTGGTGGCTGTCGCAGATCGGCGACCGGCCTTGCTCGATCATCCGTGCGAACAGCCTGCCGCGGCTTCAAGACCCCGAAGTTGCGGCGCTATTCGGACAGGCGCTTCCATTATCGGACACGGATCGCGCTGCCTATTGCGCTCGCTGGGAACAATTGCGGCATGAGAATGCGCCACTCAGGATCGTCGAAGGAGACGAGCTGGTGTCCGCGCCGATCGATCATTTCGACGCTGCATTGATGGCGAACATCAGTGGCGAATGGCAGAAAATGGCGAGGATCGTCGGCACGACATTGGTCGATCAGCTAGAAACGGGTGTCTATCAAACCAGCGACCTGTTGCTGCGGGCCCGTTTGGTCGCACTGGCGGAGCGCGGCGAGCTCGATTGGCGCGGCGAATTGTGGTGGATGCAGAAGTGCGAATTGCGGCTGCCCAGTTCGAGCGCGCTCTGAACCTATCGCCGGCGCTTTCGATGAGCGCATTTTCACCCCGCTCCCTTATGTGACGGAGCGCCATGGGCCTGGAGTTACGCCGCGACGTCCGGCCTTTCCATCCCTTTCCAGCTGAAAACCGGCGCCATCACGCGTCCAGAGGAGAACTCGATGCCCAAGGGCGGCGTGCAGGCCAATGTCACCTATAGCTGGGGCAACAGCAGCAACGAGAATGCGTGGGGGCCGTTTTCTCCCGGCTTTCCGCTCACGCCCGTGGTGCAGCAGCCGGTGCGCGGGTATGATTTCAAGCCGAACATCAACGCCACGCTGCAGCCGCGCGCCTATGAGCAGACCGGGTTCCCGGCGCTGCGCGCGTTCGCCAATGTCGAGCTGGTGCGGCTGGCGATCGAGACGCGCAAGGACCAGGTCGAGCGGCTCGACTGGCAGATCAAGCCGGTCGATGGCGCGGCCAAGATCGCCGACGATCCACGCATCGCCGAACTGACGAGGTTCTGGCGCAAGCCCGATGGAGTCACGCCGTTCGCGACCTTCATGCGGTCGAGTCTGGAGGATCTGCTGACGCTCGACGCGCCGGCGTTCGAGAAGCGACGCAATCGCGGCGGCAAGCTGATCGCGCTGGAAATCGTGCCGGGCGATACGATCCACCCGATGGTCGACGATACCGGGCGGCGGCCGCGTGGTCCCGCCGACGTCGCGTACCAGCAGGTGATCAAGGGAGTCGTCTGGGCGAACCTGACCAATGCCGACTTGCTCTATGTACCGCGCAACGTGCGGCCGCATCATCTCTATGGCTTTGGCCCGGTCGAGCAGATCATCGTCACGATCAACACGATCCTGCGGCGCCAGGCGGCGCAGTTGAGTTATTTCACCGAGGGCAATGTGCCGGCTGGGCTGCTCAACGCGCCCGAGGGCTGGGATGCGGCGAAGATCCAGGAATTGCAGCAATGGTTCGACGATCGGATCGCGGGCAATGCCGCCGAGCAGAACAAGCTGATCTGGGGACCGCACGGATCGCAATTCACCGCGTTCAAGGCGGCGCCGATCAAGGACGAGTTCGACGAATGGCTGGCGCGGATCGTCGCCTTCGCCTTTTCACTGCCCCCTACCCCGTTCGTGCGCCAGATGAACCGCTCGACCGCGATGGAGGACCAGGAACGCTCGCTCGAGGAGGGGCTCGAGCCGCTGCAGCTGTGGATGAAGCGCTGGATCGACGACGTGATCCAGATCGAGTTCGGCTATCCCGACCTGGAGTTCGCCTTCGTCAAGGCGACCAGCATCGATCCGCAAGTGCAATCGGAGATCGATGACCGCGATTTGCGGAATGGGTCGAAGACGATCGACGAAGTGCGGCACGCGCGCGGAGATGATCCCTTGCCCGACGGACTGGGCGCGCAACCGATGCTCTATATCGGTGCCGGCGCACTATTGCTGGAAAGCGTGACCGAAAATCGCTCGAGGCCGGGTGCCGCGACCGGCGCGCCACCGGATCGGGCGACGGCATCGGCGGACACGCGCCAAGTACCGGCCGATCGATCGATCCAATCCGGCGCCGATAGCCGTTGAACGGATCGAACATCGGGCATATGATCGGATGCCGGAACAAGAAGATAAAGGTGGCGTTCCGCGTCAGGCAGGAGATGGACCATGTTGCGTATCGTCGTCACCACCCTCCTTTTGATGCCATTTGCGGCCAGCGCGCAGACCTATTCGCGAACCGAGACGACCATCGGCGGTTACAATCATCAGGTGCTGGAAACCTCCTATGCAAATCTGGGATCGCGGTCGCCGTCATCGCGCGATGGCGACGCGTCGAGCGGCAAGCAATGTCTGCTCCGAAAGAAGACCGGTAAAACCGAGTGTCACACCTACGCCGAATGGGTGGAGATAGCCCGGGCGATCGAAGCGGGCAGGAACTGAAGGCTCGCGCCAACAGGCGACGTGTCGCCGCCGGGACTGCCTACGCGGCCCGATAATTCACTGCCAGGCCGCATAGTGACGCGCACCGGCGGCTGCATCATCAGCCTTGCGCTGGCTCGGTCTTCATAGACGTCAGCCGCGATAGCGTGCCGATGAGCACCTATCGGACTACGGCGATTCCCAAATTCTGACCATTCCGCACACTGCCCCGCGGTGAGCACTCCCTCATGCCTTTGAAAGGACAGCCATCGCATGACGCGGTTTCGCCAGTTCGGCGCGATCACCAAGATCGAGGATCAGGAAGACGGCACGATCAGGGTCTGGGGCGTGGCCTCGTCCGAAGCGCGCGACCAGCAGGGCGAGACGATCACCGCCGCGGCGATGAAGGCGGCCTTGCCCGATTATGGCCGCTTCCCCGCGCTGCGCGAGATGCACGAGCCGAGCGCGGCGGGGCGCGTTGTCGAGGCCGAGGTCGATGATCATGGCATCACCCGGATCTGCGCGCATGTCGTCGACCCGCTGGCGATCACCAAGGTGTGCGCCGGGGTCTATGCCGGCTTTTCGATCGGCGGAAAGGTGCTGAAGCGCGACACCACCGACCGCAGCGTGATCACCGCGCTGAAGCTGGTCGAGATCAGCCTGGTCGACAGCCCGTGCAACCCCGACGCCGTCATCAACATGTGGAAGGCCGATATGGATTATGTTCCGAGTGGCGACGAGGTGGTCACGAAGGCCCGCGCGCTGGCCGAGGATGACCTATGTCGCGGGATATGATGCGGTGCCTGCCGATTTGATGCTGGCGGTGACCGAGCTGGTCGGCGAGGCCTATTCGGCACGCACGCATATCGGCGAGACCAGCCATGCGAGTTCGGGCGCGACCACCGTCGCGTTCAGCCGTGAGGCGATGCACCAGGCAGTGCTCGCGCGGCTCAGCAATTATATGTTGGCGGCGCCGTTATGAGCGTGAC
>DASVNU010000306.1:0-3142 GCA_036383655.1 Sphingomonas sp.
AAGAAAGCCAGGGCCGGCTATGACATTTCGGTCTGGAGCGGCGTGGAAGCGGGCGAGATCGAGAAGCGGCTGACCGACCTCGACGATTATATGAAGACGCTTGCCCGCGACCGCGCCACCTTGTGGGGCGTGCCGAACTAGCGCGGACCGACGTCGCCGCCGACCAAGATCTTGATCGTCGGTGGCCGCTCAACCCTCCAGCGAGCGGACGACCTTGGCGGGCACGCCAGCGACCAGGCTGTTCGGCGGGACGTCCTTGGTGACCACCGCGCCCGCCGCGACCACCGAATTCTCGCCCAGTGTGACGCCGCCGATGATCGTCGCCCCGGCGGCGATCCACACATTGCGTTCGATCACGATCGGCGCCGCGGTCACGCCGGCGCGGCGCTGCGACGGTTCGAGCGGGTGGCCCGAGGTGATGATGCTGACGTTGGGCCCGATCAGCACGTCGTCGCCGATATCGACCCCGCCCAAATCATAGATCGTACAATTCTGGTTGATGAAGACGTTCCGCCCGACCCGGATTTCCGTGCCGTGCGCGGTGTAGAAGGGCGGGATCAGCATGAAGCTGTCATCGACCTGAGCACCGATCAGCTCGCCGAACACCGCCCGGATCTGATCGGCATCGGCATAGGTCAGGCGGTTGAGCATTGGCGTGATCGCCATCGCGCGCTGGGTGTTCGCCACCATCGCCGCCGATTCGGGCGTCCGGCGGTGGATCATGATCGTGCGATCCTTGTTCGACATTCGGGATACCTCATCGCGGCCCTGTGGACTTGTCCAATAGCGAAAGGGCGCCCGCGATCGAAATCGCGGACGCCCCTTTCAGCTCGATCGCTTCGAACGCTTACCAGATATGGACGCGCTTTTCGGGCGGCAGGTACAGCGCGTCGCCCGGCTTGATGTCGAACGCCTTGTACCAGGGGTCGAAGTTGCGGACGATGCCGTTGACGCGGAACTTGGCCGGCGAATGCGGGTCGGTCAGCAACAGCTGGCGCTGCAGGCCGTCGCGCAATTTCGCCTGCCATGCCTGGGCATAAGCGAGGAAGAAGCGCTGGTCGCCGGTCAGCCCGCCGATCACCGGCGCCTGGCCGTGCTTCGCCTGATAGAGCTGATAGGCGGCATAGGACGCCTCGATCCCGCTGAGATCGCCGATATTCTCGCCCAGGGTCAGCTTGCCGTTGATCTTGGTCCCCGGGATCGCCTCATAGCTGTCATATTGCGCGGCGAGCGCGGCGGTGTGTTCGCCGTACGATTTCTTCGCGCCGTCGGTCCACCAATTCTCGAACTTGCCGGTCGGGCCGAACTGGCTGCCCTGGTCGTCGAAGCCATGGCCCATTTCGTGGCCGATGATCGCGCCGATCGCCCCGTAATTGACAGCCGCATCGGCGTTGGGGTCGAAATAGGGTGGCTGCAGGATCGCCGCCGGGAACGTGATCTGGTTGGCGAGCGGGTTGTAATAAGCGTTCACCGTCTGCGGCGTCATGCCCCACAACGACCGGTCGACCGGCTTGGGGAAACGCTGCAGATCGAGCTGGTGATCGAACTCGGCCGAGCGCATCGCATTGCCGAGCAGGTCGCCGCGATCGACCTGAAGCGACGCATAATCGATATACTTGACCGGGTGGCCGATGCGCGGCTCGAACGCCGCCAGCTTGGCCTGCGCCGCCTTCTTGGTGGCATCATCCATCCAGGTCGAACCGGCGATCTTGGTGCCATAAGCGGTGCGCAGATTCTCGATCAGCTCGGCCATCTTGGCCTGGCTCGAGGCGGGGAAATATTGCTCGACATAGAGCTTGCCCACCGCCTCGCCGAGCGCGCCGTTGGTCAGCTGCACGCCGCGCTTCCAGCGGTCGCGCTTGACCTGCACGCCCGACAGCGTCTTCGAATAGAAATCGAACCGCGCGTCGTCGAACGCCTTGGGCAGGAAGGTCGCGTGGTCGCTGACGAAGTGGAAGGCGAGATAATCCTTCCACGTCTGCAGCGGCGTCGCGGTCATGATCTTGCCCATCGCGGTCAGCGCGGTGTTGTTGGCCATCAGCACCTTGGGCGACGACGCGAGGCCCGCGGTCTTGAGCATCAGTGCCCAGTCGAAATCAGGCGCCTTGGCCTTGAGGCCGGCCACGTCCTCGGGGTCGTTGAGCTTGGCGATGTCGCGGCTCTGTTCGGGCGACCATTGCTCCTTGGCCATCGCGGTTTCGAGCGCGAAGATCGCGTCGGCCTTGGCGCTCGCATCGGGAATGCCGGCGAGCTCCTGCATCTGCTGGATATAGGCGCGATACGCCTTGCGGAACGCGTCATACTTCTCGCCCGGCAGCAAATAGAAATCGCGCGCCATGCCGAGGCCGCCCTGGCCCGCGATCGCGGTATAACGTTCGGGATCCGACAGGCTGGGGATCGTGCCCAGCTCGACCGGCGAGGCATAGCCGGTCGACGCGAACAGCGTCTGCAACCCGGTCAGATCACTGACCGCCGCGATCTTCGCCAGATAGGGCTTGAGCGGCGCGGCGCCCTTGGCCTCGATCCCCGCCTCGTCCATCCAGCTCGCGTAGAAATCGCCGACCTGCTTGCCGGTCGCGCCATATTTGGCCGGGTTGGCCGCCATGTCGTCGAGGATCTTGCGGACATTGACCTCCGCCTCGTCGCTCAGGATGTTGCCATAGCCGACCGAGCCCTTGTCGGCGGGAATCTCGGTCCGCTTGGCCCAGGCGCCATTGGCGAAGGTCCAGAAATCGTCACCCGGCTTGACCGCCTTGTCCTGCGTGGTGAGGTCGATGCCGAACGCGCCATAGCGCGGGGCCGTCGCCGCCATCTTGGCCACCGCCGGAATCGCGATCGCCAGCGCCGCCGCGCCGAGCGCCAGCCGGCCCAAAACCTTCTTGTTCATGTCAAGGAAACTCCCGCCCTACGTGTATTATCGGAATATAGCGGCCAGCCAAGGCGCGCGCAATCGACTTCGCCGGCGATTCCTGTCAGTCATCACCGTGATGTCGAGCGATATCCCGCGCAAAGTGAAGACGCTGGCCGGCGCCGGCTGGCGGCGTCAGCTGCTGGTGGCGGAAGCCTGCGCCAGCATGCTCGCCGCACGGACGACCCTGCTCGTCCTGCCGTTCCCGCGCGTCGCGCGGCGCCTCGGCGAATT
>DASVNU010000307.1:0-2880 GCA_036383655.1 Sphingomonas sp.
CGCCCGCCCGAAAGCCTTGCCGCCGACGCGCCCGACCTGGTCGACCATGCGGTGCCGAGCACGACCGGGGCGGCGACGCTGGCACTGAGCGGCGCGTTGTGGATGCTGGGCGGGGTCGCCATCGGCGGCTTCGCTTATGCCGAAGGGCTCGAGCGCGAAATCTACGTCCTCGCCGCGATCGCCTTCGTGTTCGGCCTCGCGCAACTCGCCGCGGTGGCGATGCGCCGCGGCGGCCGGCATTCGCTCGGCGTGTTCGAGATCGTCGAGGACATATTGCACATGCCGCGCCTGCTGCGGCACCTGGCGCTCGTCCAGTTCTTCACCTGGACCGCCTTGTTCGCGATGTGGATCTACACCGTCCCCGCGGTCGCCGCGCATCATTACCACACCGCCGACGCGAGTTCGGCGGCGTACAATGAAGGCGCCGACTGGGTGGGCATATTGTTCGCCGGCTATAACGGCGTCGCCGCGATCGCGGCACTGTCGTTGCCCCGGCTCGCCGGCCGGATCGGGCGGCGCAACGTCTATGCGCTCAGCCTCGCGCTCGGCGCGCTGGGGCTCGCCGGGTTCGTGCTGGTCGACGATCCTTATTGGCTGTGGCTGCCGACGGTCGGCATCGGCTGCGCCTGGGCGGCAATCCTGTCGCTGCCTTATGCGATGCTCGCCAGCGCGGTGCCGCCGCGGAAGATGGGCGTCTATATGGGCATCCACAATATGTTCCTGGTGCTGCCCCAGCTCGTTGCCGCGACCTTGCTCGGCGCGATCGTCCACCACTGGCTCGGCAACCAGGCGATCCTCGCCCTGGGACTCGCCGCGGCAGCGATGGCGGTCGCGGCACTGGTCGCGCTGTTCATCCCCGATCGATGAAAACGGGTTATGCAAATTTTGCATTGATGAATTTGCGCAACACTCCCCGAAATTTAGCGACTCCCTAGTGACTCGCCGCGAAAACAGCGCTTGCACGGCACTAAAATTTACGCAACAAAGCGCAAATCGTTGCATTGGGTCGCAATCGATGGAGTCGCGCGCACCGTCGGAGAGCCGGGCCGCGCAGGAGGGATGAAGGGGCAGATGGCACGCGACGACGCGCCGCAGCAATTCCACAAACGGTGATTCGCGTCGCACGCCGGGCATCCAGCCCGGACGCGCGAGCAACGGGATAAAGCCTCCGCATGAGGGGCGTGCATTAGGGGAGTGATCGATGAAGCAACTGGGTTCGAGCCGTAGCCGCGGCCTTTTGTGGAGCGGCGCCTCGCTGATGACGCTGGCGATCTTCGCCGCGACCGGCGCGCAAGCGCAGACCACACCAGACGCCGCCGCCAGCCCGACCGCGGCGCCGCAAGCGGATACCGGCTCTTCGGGCGCCCAAGATAACGACATCCTGATCGTCGGCGTACGCCGCGCGCTCGGCGACGCGGCGGAGACCAAGCGCAATGCCGCGACGATCGTCGATTCGATCAGCGCGACCGATATCGGCGCCTTCCCCGATACCTCGGTGTCGGGCGCGCTCTCGCGCGTTCCCGGCATCACTGTCTCTCGCCTGCAATCGACCGACGATTCGACCCACCCCTCGGGCGAAGCCGCCGGCGTGCTGGTCCGCGGCCTGACCCAGGTGCGCACCGAGTTCAACGGCCGCGACAGCTTCTCGGCCGACGCCGCGCGCGGGCTCAACTTCAACGACATCTCGCCCGAACTGATGTCGCGCGTCGATGTCTACAAGAATTTGACCGCCGACATGATCGAGGGCGGTATCGCCGGCACCGTCGACCTGCGTACGCGCCTGCCGTTCGACCAGAATGGGCTGGTCGTCACCGGCAACGCCAAGGCCGATTACGGCGACCGCTCGAAGAAGTGGACCGGTGAATTCTCGGCACTGATCAGCGACACGTTCGACACCGAGATCGGCAAGTTCGGCTTCATGGCCGACTTCGCGCGCAGCCATGTCATCACGCGGACCGAGAGCGTGATCATGGACAAGATCGACACTTATTGCTCGGCGGGCGCGCTCAAGGCCGATGGCACCGCCAATGTCGGCTCGAACGGCCTGATCGGCTGTACCGCCAATCCATTCGGCGGCACCGGATGGGCCTATGCGCCCGACGGCATCCGTTATTCGCAGGTCGATTACGACCGCACGCGGCGTGGCATCGCGCTCGCCGGCCAGTTCCAGGACAAGTCCGAACGCTTCCTGCTGACCGTCCAATACACCGATTCGAAATATCACAACGCCTGGCTCGAACGCGCCTCGCACGCGATCCTCGAAGGCAATGCCTATGGCACGCCGGCGTTCAACCCGCGCAGCACGACGATCCTCGGCGCCGCCGACGGTTCCGCTCTGGTGTTCGGATCGAACGGCATGCTGCAATCGGGCGTGCTGACCCAGGGCCATGGCAGCTGGGCGGGAAGCTGGAGCGGCAATGATCAGGACGCGATCAATACGGGATCGGCGGTGCCGGGCATCCCGTTCGTCAACAATTGCGGCACCGGTCATTGCACCACGGTCCGCGACGGCCTCTATTTCCAGAACGAAGCGCGCAATTTCGACCATAGCGAGGGCACGCAGGACTTCTCGGCCAATATCGACTGGAAGATCACCGACAATCTCAAGCTGACGCTGGACGGCCAGCGCATCACCGCCTCGACCAACAATAACGACATTCTGGTCGCGGTCGGATCGATGGCCAATTACCAGTACAGCCTGACCGACGGCAACGCGCCGGAAATCAAGCTGCTGCCCGGATCGAACGTCAATTACGCCGCCGGCGGGCTGGCCAATCCGCACAATTACTGGATCCCGTTCATCCAGGGTCATGTCGAGGACAACAACGCCGACGAATGGGCGTTCAAGGGCGACTTGCAGTACGATTTCGACAAGGGCGG
>DASVNU010000308.1:0-10221 GCA_036383655.1 Sphingomonas sp.
GCCGGCCGTCCGGACGTGATGTTCGTGATCCAGCGCGTGCTCGAGACCGAGGGCAAGCTGACCCTGCTCGACCAGAATCGCGTGATCCGGCCGAACCCCTATTTCCGGCTGTTCTCGACCGCCAACACGGTCGGGCTGGGCGATACCAGCGGGCTCTATCACGGCACGCAGCAGATCAACCAGGGCCAGATGGACCGCTGGAATATCGTCGTCACGCTCAATTACCTGCCGGCCGCGGTCGAAGCGCAGATCGTGCTCGCCAAGTCGGGCGAATATGACAAGCCCGATGGCAAGCAGGTCGTCGACAACATGGTCCGCGTCGCCGATCTGACGCGCAAGGGCTTCATCAACGGCGACATCTCGACCGTGATGAGCCCGCGCACGGTGATCACCTGGGCGCAGAACGCGTTGATCTTCAACGATGTCGGCTTCGCCTTTCGCTTGTCGTTCCTCAACAAATGCGACGAGGCGGAACGCACATTGGTAGCGGAATATTACCAGCGCGTCTTCGGCAAGGATTTGCCCGAGAGCGTGGTGGCGAAGGCGTAACAGCGGGCGCGTGGCGCAGGAAACTCTCCTCGATCGCTTCAAGGCCGTGCTCGGCGGCGCGTCGCGTGCGCTGGCGGACGAGCCCGAGGTCGAACTCGCGTTCACCGCCGACGCACCGGCGCAGTCGGGCAAGCATATCAAGGTGCCGATGCCGGCGCGGACCTTGCCGGCCGATCAGGTCGCCGAGGCGCGCGGGTTCGCCGATTCGTTCTCGCTTCGGCTGAAGCTCCACAACGCCGCGCTCCACCTCAAGAACGCGCCGCACGATGCTGTCGCGCGCGCGGTGTTCGACGCGGCGGAGACGGCGCGGGTCGAGGCGCTGGGATCGCGCGGCTATGCCGGGATTTCGGCGAATTTGAACCATGCGCTCGACATGCGCCTGCGCTCGGACCCGATCACACGGGCGCGCAGCCGCGACGAAGTGCCGCTGTCGACCGCGATCCAGCTGATGGTGCGCGAGCGGCTGACCGGCCAGCCGGCGCCTGAGGTGGCGCAGCAGGGGCTCGACCTCGTCCGCGAGTGGATCGAGGAGAAAGCCGGCGGCGATCTCGACGCGCTGCGCCTCGCGCTCGACGATCAACGTGCCTTCGCCAGCCTGGCGACCAAATTGCTCGAGGATCTCGAGCTGGTCGAGGGCGACCAGATTCCCGAGGACAGCGACGACGGCGGTTCGGACGACGAGGGCACCGACGAGGAACAGGACCAGGGCGACGACAGCGACGACCAGGGCGATCAGGGCCAGGGCGAAGTCGAGGCGCGCGGCGAACAGTCCGAGGCGGACAGCGACGACGGTGAAGGCTCGGAGGCCGGCGACGAATCGTTCGAGGACGCCGATGGCGAGGCGGGCGACGAAGGCGAGGAGGGGATGCTCCCCGTCCGCCCCAACCGGCCGTTCTCCGATCTCTCGCCGCAATTCGATTACAAGGCCTGGACCACGCAATATGACGAGGTGATCGCGGCGACCGAGCTGTGCGACGCCGAGGAGCTGACGCGGCTGCGCTCGTATCTCGATCAGCAGCTCGTCCATCTGCAGGGCGCGGTGACCAAGCTCGCCAACCGGCTGCAGCGCCGGCTGATGGCGCAGCAGAATAGGTCGTGGGATTTCGATCAGGAAGAAGGATTGCTCGACGCTGCGCGGCTGGCGCGCGTGGTGATCAATCCGATGCAGTCGCTCTCCTACAAGATCGAGCGCGATACCGAGTTCAAGGACACCGTCGTCACCTTGCTGATCGACAATTCGGGGTCGATGCGCGGGCGGCCGATCTCGATCGCGGCGATCAGCGCCGACATTCTCGCGCGCACGCTCGAACGCTGCGGGGTCAAGACCGAGATACTGGGCTTCACCACGCGGGCGTGGAAAGGCGGACAGGCGCGCGAAAGCTGGCTCGCCGCGGGCCGGCCGCCGCAGCCGGGGCGCCTCAACGACGTCCGCCACATCGTCTACAAGCAAGCCGACGAGCCGTGGCGCCGCGCCAAGCCCAGCCTGGGGCTGATGATGCGCGAAGGGCTGCTCAAGGAGAATATCGACGGCGAGGCGCTGCTCTGGGCGCACAGCCGGCTGATCGCGCGCCCGGAAGAGCGCAAGATCATGATGGTGATCTCCGACGGCGCGCCAGTCGACGATTCGACCCTGTCGGTGAACAGCGGATCGTATCTCGAGCGCCATTTGCGCCAGGTGATCCACTGGATCGAGAACCGTTCGCCGGTCGAGCTCGTCGCGATCGGCATCGGCCATGACGTGACGCGCTATTACGAGCGCGCGGTGACGATCATGGATGCCGAGCAATTGGGCGGCGCGATCATCGAGCAGCTCGCGGCGCTGTTCGACAAGCCTTGAGCGCGCGGCTGAATTGCCAGCCGTCACCCCGGACTTGTTCCGGGGTCCAACCCTCCTCAGGGGAGTTCTTCCGTTGTTGCACGTTGGGTGCCGGGACTAGCCCGGCATGACGATTGAGGATATATCTCCACCCCCAGGCGGGTTCGCAGGCCCGGTCAAACGATCGATCACCATCGCCGGGCACGAGACCTCGATCACGCTCGAACCGTTGTTCTGGCGAGCGCTCGAAAGCGCCGCGCAGGCTCGCCGCCTGCCACTCTCCGCGCTGGTCGCCGAGATCGACGCTCTCCGCGTCCAGGCCGACGATCCACCCAATCTGGCCAGCGCGCTTCGGACATGGGCGCTGGCGGATGCGCGCGACGCAAGCGGACAAAAGTGAAAGTCACTCGCAATAGCGTTGACACTGCGAACGACTCTCAATAGCGGATCTCCCAACAAGGGAGATAAGAGTGACTCGCAACAATCCCGCGCGCCGCGTCGCGCAGCCTGCTTTCCTGGCCCTGTCCTGCGTCGGCGCCTTCGCCGCGCATCCGGCGCTCGCCGCCGATGGGCCCAATCCGAAACCGGCCAACGACGACAGCAATGATGACGGCCAGGATCGCCGCCGCGACATCATCGTCAACGGTCAGGTCATCAAGGCCGAGCCGGAGCCGAGCGGCCCCAAGGACGTCGCGCGCGTGGTCGACACCCCCAAGTCGATCGTCGTCATCCCGAGCAAGGTGATCGAGGAAACCGGGTCGGCCTCGCTCCAGGACGCGTTGCGCACCGTGCCCGGCATCACCTTCGGTGCTGCCGAGGGCGGCAATCCGATCGGCGATCGCCCGTTCATCCGCGGCTTCGACAGCCAGGGCTCGATCTATGTCGACGGCGTGCGTGATCTGTCGTCACAGACGCGCGAGACCTTCGCGATCGATTCGGTCCAGATCATTCGCGGTTCGGATTCGACGCTCGGCGGACGCGGGTCGGCCGGCGGTACGATCAACATCATCTCGAAACTACCCAAGGCGGGAACGTTCGGCAGCGTCTCGGCGAGCTATGGCGAGGCCGACTACAAGCGCGTCACCGGTGACCTCAACATCGCGATCACGCCGACCGTCGCCTTCCGCATCCAGGGCCTGTGGCACGATCAGGATTTCGCCGGGCGCGATGCGATCTGGGCCAAACGCTGGGGTTTCGCGCCGTCGCTGACGATCGGTCTCGACACGCCGACGCGCCTGACCGTGAGCTATTACCGGCTGGAAAGCCACGAGCTGCCCGACAGCGGCCTGCCGTATCTCTACACGATCGGCAACGCGCCGGGCACCGGCAACATCTATAGCGAGCCGGCGCTGGGCACGATCACCACGCGTGGCGGCCAGACCGGCTATGTCGATCGCAGCACTTTCTACGGGCTGGCCGACCGCGATTTCCGCGATACGTCGACCGATCAGGCGACCATCCGCTTCGAGCACGATCTGTCGTCGGCGATCACCATCCGCAACACGGCGCGCTGGTCGCACAACACGCAGGCGTACATCTACACCCAGCCCGACGACACCCAGGGTAACGTCTTCGGCAATACGACGACCAATAGCGGTTCGAGTCTGACGAGCGGCGGTTATGTCTGGCGGCGTGCCAATACGCGCTACAGCTATTCTGACGCGCTGACCGATCAGATCGACCTGTACGGCACGGTCGATACAGGCGGGATCAAGCACAGCTTCGCGATCGGTGCCGAATTTTCGTGGGAGAAGGCGCGGCGCGGCACGTTCGTCACGCGCGGCTATCTCAATGCCTCGGGGGTGGAGACGCTGTCGTCGGGCGCGCTGACGACGCCGCGCTGCTCCGCCGCGACCATCGCGCGGAGCTATTGCACGAGCCTGTTCAACCCCAATCCGTACGATTCCTGGGTGAACTATGCGAGCGACACGTCGACCACGCCGTCGCCCATGGTCAAGTCGTTGCCGATCGAGGAAACCCAGAACGACGCCAACACCATCAGCATCTACGGTTTCGATTCGATCACGCTGACGCCGAAGCTGATCCTCAATCTCGGCGCGCGTTTCGATCGTTTCAAATCGGTGATCACACCGGGCCAGACCTATGCCGCGACACAGACGTTCAGGCTGTCGCGCACCGACGAATTGTTCAACTGGCAGGCGGGTCTGGTGTTCAAGCCGACGCCGGGCACCAGCCTCTACGCGAGCTACGCGACCGCCGCGACGCCGCCCAACACGCTGCTGGGCGAAGACCGTGAGGATAATGCGCTGCCGACCGTCAATACCCAGGCGGCAGCCGACAGCCTGAAGGTGCAGAAGACCAAATCGTACGAGGTCGGCGCGAAAGCGAGCCTGTTCAAGGAACGCCTGGGCCTCGGGTTGGCGGTGTTCCAGACCGATATCGCCAATGCCCGCGTAACCGACGCGAACGGCAATGCCGCGTTCATCGGCAGCACGCGCATCCGCGGCGTCGAACTGACGGTCAACGGGACGATCCTGCCCGGCTGGACGGTGTTCGGCGGTTATTCCTACCTCGATCCCAAGGTCATCGACGGCGGCTTCACCGTGCTGACCGCGCCTGCGGTCACCGGACAGCTTGCAAAAACGGTGCTCGTGCCCTCGGTTACGACCGGTAAGCAGGTGCCTCAGACCGCGAAGAACTCGTTCACCGCCTGGACGACGTACGAGTTCGCCAAGCGTTTCTCGGTCAGCTTCGGCGCGCTCTACATGGACCGTCAGTTCGGCGGTTATGCCGACAACCGCTCGGCGACGCAGAACGCGGCGGGAGTTGTGACGGTCAATCCGGCGACCAAGGTGCTCTATCGCACGATCCCGTCTTACTGGCGGTTCGATGCGCGCGCCTCGGCCAAGCTGACCGACAACGTCATGGTCAGCGTCAACGCGCAGAACATGACCGACAAGGTCTATTTCAGCCAGGCGTTCAGTTCGCACTATGCGACGATCGCCACCGGGCGGACAGTGTTCGGCACGGTGGAGTTCAAGTTCTGACGACGGCGATCCCCCCCGCCGCCGACAGTGCCGCGCGCTTGCCCGAAGATCCCGGCGAGCGCGCGGCGTTTCTTCGCGCGCTTGCCGAGGGCGGCGAGGCAGAGGCGCAGGCGCTGTACGGTCAATTGCTGCTCGACGGCAACGGTGTGGCGAAAGACGAGGTAGCCGGGTTCGCCTGGTTCAACCGCGCCGCGGCGCAAGGGCATGTGATGGCGCTCAACATGGTCGGGCGCTGCTACGATCTCGGCTGGGGAGTCGCGGTCGACAAGGCCCGCGCGGCGGATTGCTATCGCATCGCCGCCGAGCACGGGCTCGACTGGGCGATGTACAATTACGCGACCCTGCTCGCGCTCGGTCACGGTGTCGTCGAGGACAAGCAAGCCGCGCTCGCCTGGTTCGAGAAGGCGGCGAAGCTCGGAAATGCCAAGGCGATCAACTTCGTCGGCAGCTTCCACGAGGACGGCTGGGTTGTTTCGCGCGACCTGACCAAGGCGGCGCGCTTCTATGAGCGCGCGGCCGAGGGTGGCGATTTCCGCGGGATGTTCAACCACGCGCGGATGCTGGCGGACAAAGGACGCACCGAAGACGCGCTCAAGTGGATCGAGCGGACAGGGGAACATGCCAATCCGGCGTTTGCGGCGAAGGCGGCGGCGTTTCTCGACGCCTCGCCGGTCGGCGCCTTTCGCGCGCGCGGCCGCGCGGCGATCGAGCGCGGACGTGCGCGATGCTGATCGCGATCCCCCATGTGCTGGATGCCGCGGGCGTCGCCAAAGTCCGCGCGATCATCGACGCCGGCGAGTGGATCGATGGCAATGCGACGTCGGGCCATCAATCCGCATTGGCCAAGAAGAATGCACAATTGCCCGAGGAATCGGCCGCGGCGCGCGAGGCGGGGACGATAGTGCTCGATGCCTTGTCGAGCGCGGCGCTGTTCGTCGCCGCCGCCTTGCCGCTCAAGGTCTATCCGCCGTTGTTCAACCGTTATGCCGGCGGCGACAATTTCGGCGCGCATGTCGACAGCGCGATCCGTATCCGGCGCGGCAGCGATTTCCGCGTGCGCAGCGACCTGTCGGCGACGCTCTTCCTGTCCGATCCCGACAGCTATGACGGTGGCGAACTGGTGATCGAGGACCAGTTCGGCGAACAGCGGGCGAAGCTGCCGGCTGGGCATATGGTGCTCTATCCGGCGTCGAGCGTGCATCGCGTCGAACCGGTGACGCGCGGCGAGCGTATCGCCTCGTTCTTCTGGGTCCAGTCGATGATCCGCGACGACGGCGCGCGCCGCATCCTGTTCGAGCTCGATCAGGCGGTGCAGGACGTCGCCTCGCGGCTCGGCCAGGACGATCCGGCGGTCGTGCGGCTGACCGGCACCTATCACAACCTGCTGCGGCGCTGGGCCGAGGCATAAGGGCGAAGATGACCAAGATCGGACTGCGTAATTTCTGGTTCCAGGTGCACAAATGGATCGGCCTGATCCTGGCGATCCTGATCATTCCCTTGTGCGTCACCGGTGCGGCTTTGGTGTGGGACGAGGCGCTCGATCATGGCCTCAACCCGCAGCGTTACGCGGTGAGCGGCGAGCAGACGCTCGATCCGCAGCTCTACGTCCAGGCGGCGCGGTCGGTGTTGAAACCTGGCGACCGCATCCAGTCGATCACTTTGCCCAATGGCGATGGACCCGTCGTCGTCGCGGCAACCCCGGAGAGCGCTAAACCGCAAGCTGGCCCGCCAGCGCGGGTCAATGTCTGGCTCGATCCGCCGACCGCGCGCGTGCTCGATCATGCGAGCAGCAATGCCGGCCTGATCCGCGCGATGCACATGATCCATGGCAGCATGATGATCCCGATCTGGGGTCGGTCGATCGTCGGCTGGCTCGGCGTAGCGATGCTGTTATCGTGCTTCACCGGCATCTGGCTGTGGTGGCCGACCGTCGGCAAATGGGTGCGGGGTTTGCGCTGGCGGCGGCATCGCAACCTCGACACCAATCTGCACCATCTGTTCGGCTTCTGGATTGCCTTGCCGCTATTTGTGCTGTCGCTGACCGGGGCGTGGATCAGCTTTCCGCAATTCTTCGGCGCGATGTCGGGTGCACAGCCGCAAAAGGGGCAGGATCGCGCCACGATGGCGCGCGCCAAGCCGCTGGAGGCGCCGAAGACCAGCCTCGACACCGCGATCGCCAGCGCTCGGACCGCGCTGCCCGGCGATGTCGCGATGATCGCCTGGCCGACCGACCTCAAGCCCGAATGGACCGTCACGATCGGGACGGGGGCGGGACGTCAGGTCAAGGTCGACGACGCTACTGGTACGGCGAAGGCTTCGCCGCCGCCTAAGGAGGATGCCGCGCGGCTGATGCGGCGAATACACGATGGCACACGGATGGGTCTGTTGTGGCAGGTGGTTATTTTCCTGGGCGGCCTGTTGCCGGCGATCCTGGGGATCACCGGCGTGATCATGTGGTGGCGCGCGCGGGGGTGGAAGGGTGAGTTGAAGGCGCGGCAGAAGGCTAAGGTCGCCGTTAAGGTCTGAATTTGCAGTAAAGCCCTCTCCCGCTTGCGGGAGCACCGGGTCGGTCATGCCCCCGGCATGACCTGAACAGCGCGGGGCGCTGTTCACCCGGTGCAGGTTGGGTGAGGGTCTTCTTTCTTCTTCCTGGCGGATAGCGCGAAAAAGAAGAAAGAAGACCCTCACCCTCCCGCTTCGCGGGCCCCTCCCTCTCCCGCAAGCGGGAGAGGGGGTTAGAGCCGCCTACCGCCCCAACAACACCCGCGCCTGACCTGCGATCTGCGCCAGCATCGCGGCATTCGGAGTCGCCGCGGTCCGCGCGCGGTCGACCACGCCCTTGAACTGTGCGACGCGGCCGGCATTGGTGCCCAGCCAGACGTCGACCGCGGCCTCGGGATCCTTGCCGGCATGGCGTTCGAGGAATTCGAGGCGGAGCTGCTGGAAATCGCGGGCGAGGCCGGCGATCAGCAACCGTTCCCAGGGATCGCTCGAGATGATCCGCGCCGCGGTCGCCTGTGCCCAGTCGAGCCCGAGCGCTTGCCCGAGATGCGTGAACGCGCGCGTCAGTACGGTTTCGTCCATGCCCAGCTCGGCGCCGAGATCGGCCAGACCGACCGCGCCATCGAGCTCGAACAGCCGCACCACTTTCTTGGCCAGCGCGGCGGGTGCGCCGGCGGCTTCGAGGCTCGACGAGATCCGCACCGATTGCGCGCTCGCTTCCTCGAGCAGCAATTCCTTGGTCTTGCGATCGAGCGCCGAGACGCCCTTGGCCAGCCGCGCGATCACCACCGATGGCGTGGTGCCCGGCGCCGTCACCCGCAACAGGTCGGCGATCTGGCTGCGCACCGCGGCCGCGACTTCGTCGAACAGCGCGAGGCGGCCCATTTCGGGCATCGGCGCGCGCTCGATCTCGGCCCATAATTTGTCGAGATCGTAGAGCCGCTCGACCACGACGAACATCGCCGCGATGTCGGCCATCGCCGCGCCTTCCTCTTCGGCGAGCTCGAACGGGTGGAGCACGCCGAGGCGGTTGACGACGCGATTGGCGAGCTTGGTCGCGATGATCTCACTGCGCAGGCGATGCTGGTCGATCGCGTCGCCGAACTTCTTCCGCATCGCGTGCGGGAAGGCGTCGTGGAGATCGGGGAGCAGCGCGTCGTCCCCGCCAAGCGCCGAATGCTCGATCGAATCCTGCAGCGCGAGCTTGGCGGTCGCCAGCAGCACAGCGAGTTCGGGGCGGGTCAGGCCGCGACCTTCGGGCGCGCGGCGCAGCAAGGTGCCGTTGTCGCCCAGCCCCTCGACCGCGCGATCGAGCCGACCGGCAGCCTCGAAAATCTCGATCAGGCGGACGAAGCTCGGCAATGCCTGCGCGCCGTCCTGTTCCATGATCGACAGCGCCAGCGTTTGGAGCCGGTTGTCCTCGAGCACCAGATGCGCGACGTCATCGGTCATCTGGACGAGCAATTTGTTGCGCGCGTCGAAGTTCAGCCGGCCTTCGATCATCTCGCGGTTGAGCGCGATCTTGATGTTGACCTCATTGTCCGAACAGTCGACGCCCGCCGAATTGTCGATGAAGTCGGTGTTGATCCGCCCGCCCAGCGCGGCGAAGGCGATGCGCCCCGCCTGGGTCACGCCCAGATTGGCGCCTTCGCCGATCGCGATCGCGCGCAAATCCTCGGCATTGACGCGCAACCGGTCGTTGGCGGGGTCGCCGACCTCGATATGGTTCTCGCTCGCCGCCTTCACATAGGTGCCGATGCCGCCGAACCAGATCAAATCGGCCGGTGCCTTGAGGATCGCCGAGATCAGCGCGGCGGGTTCGAGCTCGTCGGCCGAGATGTCGAGCGCGGCCTTGACCTGTTTCGACAGCGGGATCGTCTTGGCGGTGCGCGGGAACACGCCGCCGCCCTTCGAAATCAGCTTGGGGTTGTAATCCGCCCAGCTCGACCGCGGCAGCTTGAACATGCGGTCGCGCTCGGCCCAGCTCGCCGCCGGATCGGGGTCGGGGTCGAGGAAGATGTGGCGGTGGTCGAACGCCGCGACCAATTTGATCGCCTGGCTCAGCAACATGCCGTTGCCGAACACGTCGCCCGACATGTCGCCGCAGCCGACGACGCGGATCGATTGCGTCTGCACGTCGACCCCGCGCTCGGCGAAGTGGCGCTGGACCGACACCCAGGCGCCCTTGGCGGTGATCGCCATCGCCTTGTGGTCATAGCCATAGCTGCCGCCCGAGGCGAAGGCGTCGCCCAGCCAGAAGCCGCGCTCGATCGCGATCGCATTGGCGACGTCGGAGAAGGTCGCCGTGCCCTTGTCGGCGGCGACGACGAAATAGGGGTCCTCGCC
>DASVNU010000309.1:0-5652 GCA_036383655.1 Sphingomonas sp.
GCGTAGAGATCGAGCAGCGGCTGCTGATATTTGCTCAGCCGGAAGAACCAGGTTTCCTCCGCGGTCCATTCGACCGGCGTGCCCTGGGGAGACAGTTTCTCGCCCCCTTCCCCGTCGACCAATTCCTTCTCGTCGTAGAACGCCTCGTCGCGGACCGAATACCAGCCTTCATAGCGATCGAGATAGAGGTCGCCGGCGGCTGCCATCGCTTGCCAGATCGCCTGGCTGGCGGCGTGGTGATCGGCTTCAACGGTGCGGATGAAGCGATCGTAGGAGATGTTAAGGCGATCATCCATTGCCTTGAAATATCCGGACATCTCGTCAGCCAGCGCTCGTGTATCGACGCCGCGATCGCGGGCGGTCTGGACCATTTTCAGGCCGTGTTCGTCGGTGCCGGTCTGGAAGCGGACGTCGCGACCCGCCTGGCGATGATAGCGCGCGATGGCATCGGCGGCGATCGCTTCATAAGCATGGCCGATATGCGGGCGGCCATTGGGATAGCTGATTGCGGTCGTGATATAATAGGGTTCGGCCATGCCCTGCCCTCTAGTGCAGGTCCCGCGCGGATGGAACCTCCCGCCGCACGGGCGGGCTGCGATCAGCGGCGGAAAGCGGCCGGCGGTGCGGCAGGTGCCAGCCGAGCGACGATCCCGGCCATCTCGAACACCGTCCCCTGCGCATCCAGCGACAAGCCCAGCGCGCTGGCGGACAGATTGCGCGCGGCGTCATGCGCATCGAGCGCGGTCCGCAACGCCTCGCCGGAGCGTGTCCGCGCCGCGGTGGCGATGAAGCTCGGCGCGCGGTCGAGAAACGCCTCATAGCGCTCCTGCGCTGCCTTGAGCGAGAGCGCGCGGGCGAGCTCGGCGCGGACCGCGTTGCTCGGATCGCCCTTGGCCATCTCGGCCAGCGCCTTGTCGAGCCCAGCGATATCGAGCCCGGCCATCGCCAGCGCGCGCGACGGCGACCCCTGCCCCACCCGGACCAGCTCGTCGATCTCGTCCGCGGTGACGCCGGCGTCGCTCAGCGCGACCCGCATCTCGGCATCATCGAGCGGCTCGAACCGCAGCATCCGGCAGCGCGACCGAATCGTCGGCAGCAAGCGTCCCGGCGCGTGGCTGATCAACAGGAAGATCGTGCCCGCGGGTGGTTCCTCGAGATTTTTGAGCAAGGCGTTCGACGCACCCGGGCGTTCGAGATCGTCGGCGGTATCGATCAGCACCACCCGCCGATCCGAATAGGTCGGCTTCACCCCCAGGAAATGGTCGAGCTCGCGCACCTGATCGACGCGAATGCTCCGGGCCAGGCCTTGTTCGGGCTTCTTGTCGTCGCGCGGCAGTCGCTGCAGCAGCTTGAGGTCGGGATGCGATCCGGCGTCGATCAGTTGCTGCGTACGGTCGCCGGGCGGGATCGCGAAATCATCCGGCTGCCCCGGCCCTGCCAGCAATCGCCGGGCGGCGAGCATCGCGAACCGTGCCTTGCCGACGCCTTCGGGCCCAGCGAAAATCCAGCCGTGATGCATCGATCCGCTGTCGATCGCCGCCGAAAAAGCCTGTCGTGCCGGAAGGTTACCGTAAAGTGGTGTCATGGCAGCAGGTCGGCGACGGCGTCGAACACTCCCGCCGCCACCGTGTCCTCATCGCCGCCGGCATCGATCAACCGAACGCGGTCGGGTTCGGTCGCCGCGAATCGCCGGAATGCCGCCGCGACATCGTCATGAAACGCCCGCTCGCGCGCCGCGAAGCGATCGGCCGCCGCGCCATCGCGTGCCGCGGCGCGTTCAGCGCCGATCTCCGGCGGCACTTCGAGCACCAGGGTGCGGTCGGGCAACAGCCCGCGCGATCCGAACCCGTGGAGCGCGAGCACCGCCGCGTCGTCGATGCCGCCCGCCACGCCCTGATAGGCACGCGACGAATCGATGAAGCGATCGCTGATCACCCAATTGCCGATGCCGAGAGCCGGCTGGATGATCTTTTCGACATGGTCGGCGCGCGTCGCGGCGAACAGCAAGGCTTCGGTATGCGAGCTCCAGCGCTTGACCTCGCCTTGCATCAACAGGTCGCGGATCGCTTCGCCGCCTTCGCTGCCGCCCGGTTCTCGGGTGACGATGACGTCGAGGCCGCGGGCGCGCAGTTCATCGGCGAGGCGGCGGACCTGGGTCGACTTGCCCGCGCCCTCGCCGCCCTCGATCGAGAGGAACCTGCCGCGCGCCACGATTCGATCAGCCGCCGAACAACTGCATCAGCCCGGTCCAGGCGCGGCCGAAAAACCCCGCCTGGCCGACATCCTTGTCGGCGACGAGCGGGAAGCGCTGATCGGGCATGCCGGGCGAGGTGACGATCAGGTCGGCGACATGATCGCCCGCCTTGATCGGCGCCTTGAGCGGGCCGTCATAGACGACCTTGGCGTTGGTGTTGGGCGTGGTGCCCGATGGCACGGTCATCGCCAGATTGTCCGCCGCGACCAGCCCGACGCTGCTCGACGACCCCAGCTGGACCTCGGCAGTGGCGATCTGCTTGCCCTTGGCGACGATCGGGTGCGACTGCCAGGCGCCGAAGCCCCATTTCATGAACTTGATCGATTCGTCCTTGCGCTGGTTGAAGCCGGTGAACCCCGCCACCACCATCACCAGTCGCCGCCCATTCTGGATGGCCGAGCCGACGAAGCTGTAGCCGGCTTCTTCGGTGTGTCCGGTCTTCAGACCGTCGGCACCGGCGACGACGCCGAGCAAGGGGTCGCGATTGGCCTGATCGATCGCCGTTCCGTTCATCTGGGTACCCCAGGTGAAGTTCGGCAGCGCGTAATAGCGTTTATAGAGATCCGGGAAGTCGCGGATCGTCGCCTCTGCCAGCTTGGCGAGGTCGCGCGCGGTGACATAGGTCACGCCATTGTCGGGCCAGCCGTTCGACGTGCCGAAATGGCTGTTGGTCAGGCCCAGCTTCTTCGCCGCCTCGTTCATCCGGTCGGTGAACGCCTGCTCGGTGCCCGATATGCCTTCGGCCAGCACGACGCAGGCATCGTTGCCCGACAAGGTGACGATGCCCTTCAACAGATTGTCGACGCTGACGCTCTCATTGGCCTTGAGGAACATGGTCGACCCCTGGCTGTGCCACTTTTTCCAGGTGTCGGGGCTCATCGTATATTGCTGGTCGGCCTTGATCTGGCCCTTCTTGAGCATGTCGAACACGACATAGACCGTCATCATCTTCGCCAGCGACGCCGGCGGCATACGGTGATCGATGTCCTTCGAATAGAGCGCCGCGTTGGACGACAGGTCGACCATATAGGCGACCGGCGCCGGCGTATCGAAGGTCGGCGCGGCGGCGGTGGCCGGCATGGCGGCCAGGACCAGAGCGGACGCGGCGCTCAGGTGGATCATCTTGGGCAAATATTTCATGGTACAACAGTCCGTACGCTGGGCGGGGTGGATCAGTCCTCGTGGACCACACGGGCATCGCCATAGCCGCGTGCCGCCGCTGCGTCACGTGCCTGACTGGCCTGATTTTTCGATGAATAGGGCCCCGTGCGCACACGCCATACCGATCCAGCCGGCACGGCCTGTCCGCCCAGGCTCCTGGCGAGCGCCGTTGCGCGTGGCTGGCTCGAAAAGGCGGCGACCTGGACGTAGAATCCACCCGCGGTCGGGGCGACGGGCGGTGCCGGCCTTCTGGCTGATGGTTTGGCCGTCTGCGGCTCTGACGGGATGCGAACGAGCGGCGGCCGGGGCTGCGCGCTCGGCGGCCCGGCGACGGTGACCGGGGCGCCGGTCAGTCGCTGGCGAAGACCGGCGAGAAGCGAGGGCGGCGTGTCCAGGCGTTGCGTACCCGGCTCGCCCGCGCGGAACGCCGCGAGATCGGACGGACTGGCGGTAACCGCGCGGACACGCACCGCCCCGCGCCCGGCAATGCCGAGCACCTCTGCGGCGCCGTGCGAGAGATCGATCAGCAAATTGCTCTGACGCGGCCCGCGATCGTTGACCTGGACCAGGATCGTGCGCCCGGTCGCGAGCGCGGTCACCTCGACGTAGGAGCCGAGCGGCAGCGTGCGATGCGCCGCAGTGAACCCCTTGGGATCGAACACGGCCCCCGATGCCGTACGTCCTCCTGCCAGCTCGTTGCCGTACCAGGTGGCATAACCGACTTCATCGTAACGCGACTCGCCGCGTCCTGAGGTGGCGCGAGGACCATCCGAGGACGGCGGCCCGGCATCGACCTCATCGGCGGAGAGCGGTGCGGGCTGACCGGATGGCGGCGAGACATAGGGAGCGCCGGTCGGGGCGAGCGCGCCCGGCTGCGGTCCGTCCTGTGGAGCAGACGGTGGATATGCCTGTGGATAACCGCCTCGCGGCGCATCGCCGTAAGCGGGATCCGGCAAGCGCAGTCCCGCGCCGGAACACCCGCCCCCCAAGCACCCCGCCAGCACCAGGCATGATCCCAGGCCCAGCGCGAGCGCCCTGTTATTCAACCGCATCCGCCAGCAACCCCACGCTCAACGCATAAAAATTCGAACAATTGTAATCGAGGATGACGCGGTAATTGCCCGTCAGCAGATAGGCCGTCTTGCCCGGTCCGTCGGGCTCGATCAGCGTCGCCTGCACATTGCCCGCGGGCCATGCCTTCGATTGCGGCACGATTCCCAGCGCGCGCCATTCGGCGATCGTCCGCCACGCGCTCTGCCGCGCGAATACCTTGGGGCAGCGCGGCGAGATCAGCTTGTTGGTGACGCCCGAGCGATCGAACGTCGCGGGTACCGAGACCGCCAGGCCCCAGGGCTGGCCGCGCCGCCATCCGGCGTTGTAGAAATAATTGCCGATCGAGGCGAGCGTGTCGGCATCGCTGTTCCAGATATCGGCCCGGCCGTCGCCATCGCCATCGCGTGCCATGCGCAGATAGACCGACGGCAGGAATTGCGGCCCGCCCATCGCGCCCGCCCAGCTGCCGATCAGCTGGCTGCGCGGCACGCCGCGATCGACCATCTTCATGGAGGCGATCAGTTCGCCTTCGAACAACGCGCGGCGGCGACCGTCATAGGCCAATGTCGCCAGCGCCCGGGGGAGGTCGAAATTGCCCATGATCCGCCCGTAATTGGTCTCATGTCCCCAGATCGCGACCATGATCGATTCGGGAACGCCGGTTTCGGTCTCGATGCGGCGCAGATGCCCGCGTTCGGCCAGATACTTTGCCCTGCCCTGACTGATCCGCGCGGCATCGACATGGCTGCGCAGATAGGGGGCGAAAGGCGGCGACGCGGAGTTGGTCGGATTCGCAGGATTGCCCCCCGGCTGGGCATGGTCGAGATCGATCACGCGCTGATTGAAGCTGAGCCCCGCCAACACCGAATCGACGCTCGATGGCCTCACGCCCTGGGCGATCGCGCGACCGCGCACCCCCTGGAGATAGGCCTGAAACCCCGCATCATCCTGTGCCTTGGCCGACACTGTCGTCAGCCACAACCCGGCGGCCAGCGCGATCGCTGCCACCGTTCCCCCCGTCATACCCCGTACGCGCATGGGCAGACCGTGCCACAGCGCGCGGCAAAGGTGAAATCCCATCGTCGCGCGACTTGCACAAATCGCCGCCCTTGCGCAAAGCGCTGCTCGCGCGCGGAGAGGTGGCCGAGTGGTTTAAGGCAGCGGTCTTGAAAACCGCCGTGGGT
>DASVNU010000310.1:0-3498 GCA_036383655.1 Sphingomonas sp.
TCAAAGATTCGCGCGGCGCCGCGGTGTTCGCCAATGGCGATGCCGATGCCGTGACCAAGAACGCCGATGGCACGTTCAGCTTCGCGGCAACCGGCCCGACATCGATTCCGGTCGGCGCCAACGAATCGATCCAGCCTGGCGACTCAGCCGCGCGCGTGTTCGTCGATTCGAGCGGCGGCAACATCCTCTCCACCATTTCCTCGCTCTCGGCCGCCCTCAGGGGCTCCGGTAACGTCTCGACCATCGCCGGCGCGACCGGCGACGCACTGCAGGCCGCCAACGACCAGGCGGCGAGCGTCCAGGCCGGGCTCGGCGCCCGTGCCGCGCGAGTCGATCTCGAAACCTCGCTACTCAAGGACGTCGCCACCGATCGCGAAGCGGCGCGGTCAGCGCTCGAGGATACCGACGTCACCGCGGCGATCACCAATTTGCAGAAGACCATGACCGTCCTGCAAGCGACGCAGGCGAGCTTCACCAAGCTCGCCAGCATGTCGCTGTTCGACTTCCTGAAGTGAGGCTTTGGGCCGGCGCCGCGGCGACGCGGCGCGACCGCTTCGGCTCAGCGAACCGCCCAAAAACGCCGAAAAACAGACATCCTTAACCGGTTGGCGACAAAATGCCGGTTAACCATCGATCGAACCGGTCGTTATCCGGTTAGGCCGTGATTGCAGGGGGTAGTTAGAGCTAAGATGTTTCCGGCAATCGGCCTCGTTGTTCTGCTGGCGATGGTCTTCGGCGGGTTCGTCTTCACCGGCGGCGCGCTGGGGCCCGTGCTCGAGGCCATTCCCCACGAAATGCTCATCATCGGCGGCGCCGGGGCCGGCGCGCTGATCATCGGCAACTCGCCCAAGGAGCTCAAGGCGCTCGGCGGCGGCATCATGAAAGTGATGAAGGGGCCGAAATACAAGAAACAGGATTATCTCGACGTCATCTTCCTCGTCTCGAAGCTGATGAAGATGCTGCGGATGGACGGGCCGATCGCGCTCGAACCGCATGTCGAGGACCCCAAATCGTCGGCGATCTTCGCCGAATATCCCCGCCTGCTGGCCGACCAGACCCTGGTCAATCTGATCGCGGACACGCTCCGCCTCGTCGTCGTCTCGTCGGGCACGCTCGACGTCCACGCGGTCGAGGAAGTGATGGATAACGCGATCAAGACGCATCACCATGAGGTCGAGGGGCCGCAGGGGACATTGCAGAACCTAGCCGACGCGCTGCCCGCGCTGGGTATCGTCGCGGCGGTGCTCGGCGTGGTGAAGACGATGGGCTCGATCGACAAGCCGCCGACGATCCTGGGCGCGATGATCGGGTCGGCGCTGGTCGGCACCTTCCTCGGCGTGCTGCTGGCCTATGGCATGGTCGGTCCGCTGGCGACGCGCCTCAAGCAGATCATCGAGGCCGACGCCGCGATCTATCACGTCGTCAAGCAGATCATCATCGCCTCGCTGCACGGTCACCCGCAGCCGCTGGTGATCGAGGCCGCGCGCTCGGGCATCGCGCATTCCAATCAACCCGCCTTCGCCGAGGTCTTCGACGGCCTGCGTGGGCGCTGATCATGCGGACTTCCGCTTTCCCTTATGAACACGCGGAGGCGCGGAGCACGCGGAGATATACTCGCGCGCGGCAGCGCGTGAATTCCAGGACGCACGGCGTGGAAGGCCGCTGGCGCGGCCGGGCAATACCCCTCCGCGCACTCCGCGCCTCCGCGCGAATCAAAAATATCCTGTTGAAAGCGGAAGCCATCTGATGGCCGCCGCGCGCGCTCCGCATGGCAGCAACCAGCCGCCCAAGGTCATCGTCAAGAAGATCTATATCGAGGGCCATGGCGCCGCGCATCATGGCGGCGCGTGGAAGGTCGCCTATGCCGATTTCGTGACCGCGATGATGGCGTTCTTCCTGTTGCTGTGGATTCTCGGCGCGACGACCGAGAAGCAGCGCAAGGGCATCGCCGACTATTTCTCCCCGACCCTGGTCAACATGAAGCAGAACAGCGCGGGATCGAACGGCTTGTTCGGCGGGTCGTCGATCACCGACAAGGACAATTACCCGCACCGCGCGTCGCAAACCGGCACCAAGTCGCTGACCATTCCGATCGGCGCGATCGGCGGCACCAATATCGGCTCAGGTGCGAAGGGCTCGCTCAAGGCGCGGCTGACCGCCGAGGATCAGAAGAATTTCGAGGAGATGAAGCGCAAGCTCGAACAGGCGATGAAGTCGCCCGGGCTGGCCAAGCTCGCCAGCCACGTGAAGTTCATCCAGACCCGCGACGGCCTGCGCATCGACCTGGTCGACGATGCCGATTATTCGATGTTCTCGCTCGGCACGACGCAGCTCGTCCCGGCGGCGAGCGACCTGATCGGGATGATCGCGGGGTCGGTCAAGGGCATGGAAAACCCGATCATGATCCGCGGCCACACCGACAATCTGGCCTATGGCAATCCGCTGGCGATGAACAATTGGATGCTGTCGACCGGCCGCGCCGAGGCGACCCGCCGCCGGCTCGCGACGGGTGGCCTGGACGAGGATCGCTTCAACCGCATCGAGGGCGTCGCCGACCGCGAGCCGATGATCGAGAACAACCCCGCCGACCCGCGCAACCGCCGCGTGTCGATTACCTTGCTCTACCGTGCGGGGACGTTCGACGAGGGCGGGACGACCAGCATTCCGACGGGGCCCGGTGGCCTGAGCAAGTAGCTGCCGTTGGCCGTTGTTGGTGGCTTTGCCGTGCCGCTAGTTGATGGTCGGCGTGTCTCCGACAATCGCATAATGCGCCCACCAATGCAGCGGTATTCGCTCCAGCACCCTAGCTTCGCCAAGGGCGGCAACCTGTTCCCTGTCGAACCAATAGGAGATATCCCCATCCGTTCTTAATTCCTTGTGGATCGGCTCGATCTCAACCTGCGCCAACAGTGCCTCAAGTTGCGCTTGGAAAAGCGGTTTAATGCGGACCCGCGCGCCGATTCTTCGCTCGGAAGGACGTGTGTTTGCTGACCTGCTCACGGCTGGAATTTACGACTGAGGTTGGATGTCTGCAATTGGGGTCGTCCGCGGTCATCCAGAAACCGCGCCTGCTTATCGACATGGGCACCCATTGCCGCTGACCGGCGCCCGTCCTAGCCTCATCCCATGCTGTCCTTCTTCCTGTTCGCCGCCGCCAGCGCGGCGCAACCCGTCGCCTCCGTCCGAGTGACCTTCGACCGCAAGGGGGAGACCTCGGCGCACGCCGAGGGGTTCGCCGATCCCGCCGTCAATCGCGGCGTGACGCCCGACGATCCGGTGCGGATCGCATCGATCTCCAAGCTGGTGACGACGATCGCGGTGATGCGGCTGGTCGAACGCGGCACGCTCGATCTCGATAGCGACGTGTCCAAATGGCTCGGCTACAGCTTTCGCAACCCGGCCTTTCCCGACACGCCGATCACGCTGCGGCTGCTGCTGTCGCATCGCTCCAGCCTGACCGATACGATCGACTATGTCCTGCCGCTCGACGGCGACATG
>DASVNU010000311.1:0-4609 GCA_036383655.1 Sphingomonas sp.
CGATTCGCCGAAGAATGCCTTGCCGAGCGCGAGGCCGTAGAGCCCGCCGACCAATTGATCGCCGTCCCAGCATTCGATCGAATGCGCGCGGCCCTGATAGTGAAGCGTGGTGAACACGCTTTCGATCGTCGCGTTGATCCACGTTTCCGGCCGGTCGGCGGCGCTTTCGGCACAGAGCGCGATCATGTCCTCGAACGCCGCGTCGGCGGTGACGCGGAACCGGTCCGAGGCAATTACCTTCCGGAGCGATTTCGACAGATGGAAACCGTCCAGTGGCAGGATCGCGCGCTTGCGCGGCTCGACCCAATAGACCCCGGCCGCGTCGCGCGCATCGGCCATCGGGAAGACGCCGACCGCATAGGCCCCCAGCACGAGATGGGGATCGAGAACCTCATAGGAGGGCTCGGGGGGCGGTTTCATCGCGCCAGCCGCATCTCGATCGTCTGCCAAAGCGTCGCGAACGCCCGCGCCGCCGCCGAACTTCCGGCGAATTGCCCGACCGCCGCGCGGCGGTCGCCCATCTGTTCGACGACGCTGGCCATCGGGATGATCGGCCAGTCGGGGTGCGCGGCGACCGCGTCGCCGTGCAGCCGGCGCCGGCGGTCGACCATGACATGGACCGGCAGCACCTTGGTCTTGCCCAGCGACGCGGCCATGTCGTCGAATGCGCGCTGCGACAGCGGCGAGGGGATGACGGGGACGACGATCAGGTCGGCGGCGCGGATCACCTGTTCGCTGGTTTCGGTGAGGCCGGGCGGGCAATCGAGGATCACCCGATCATAATCCTTGGCCAGCGACGCCAGCAGTTTCTGCAGCCGCTTCTTCTTGTCGAGTTCGTGGAACAGCAGGTCGAGCCCGCGCAGCGACGTGTCGGCGGCGATCACGTCGAGTCGCGCGATCGCCGTCGCGCGGGCGAGCTTGCTCGGCTCGACGTCCTTGGTGAACACCGACTGCGCGTCGGCTTTGGCCCGTTTGGTCGGCAGCAGGAAGCTGCTCGCCGCTTGCGGGTCGAGATCCCAGAGCAAGGTGCGACGCGATGAGAGCGTCGCGGCAGCCCAGGCCAGATTGACCGCCAGCGTGGTTTTACCGACGCCGCCTTTCAGACTGTAGATCGCGATCGTCGCCATGCCCGCTCCCGTTGGGCCACGACTGGCAGGGTGCCCAATATGGGCAGAGGATGCAACAGCGGTCCGCGCCGAAACGCGGACCGCCGGGTTGGAATTAGGCGTCGCAGGTCTGGGCAGGCTTGCCCGGCGCGGTCAGCTTGATCGATTTGGGCGTGCCCGACACTTCCCAGCCGCCGTCGCCGACATAAGGCTTGCCCGCTTCGGGCGCCTTGAGCACGACCGGCGCGGCGTCCGCGGGGGACGACACGGTCAGCTGCTTTTCGCCGTCGAAAAAAGTGACGTGCGCCAATGAGTTGTCGCCGTGACAGCGCATCGAAACCTCGGCCTTGATCGCCGGCGGAAGCTCGAACTTCGGCTTTTCGGCGACCGTCTTGTTCTCGACGCTGGTCGAGTTTTCGACGGTCGTGGACGTGGTCTTGGATTGACAGGCCGTCAGCGCCAGGAGCGCTACGGCGGTTGCGGGGAGAAGAGGGGACTTCATAGGCTTTCGCGCTTCGCTCACGCAGCAGCGAAGGTCAAGATATAACCATTTTGGGCCGCTCCGGGCGTGTCGCATTGCAACAAAAGTGTCATTCGTGAAATTCATCCATATCCGGGATGCGGCCGAACGCAATTTTGGTACCGACGCGATCGATCCGCCCGCCGTAAAATGGCCCCAGCGAGACCGCATGGCGCCCGAATTTTTCGTTGAGCCGGTCCATCGCTCTGCTGAGCGCCAGCCCGCGCGTCTCGCGCGCCAGCGGGTCGTCGGGGTCGAGATGCTCGAACAGCGATCCTTGCTCGCCGGCGATGGGGACGATCTCGTTGAGGGTTACGCCGATCATCCGCACACGCAGCGAGCCGTGACGCAGCCGCCCCTCTTCGGCCAGCCGTGGAAACAAAATATCGAGCGCGGCGAGCAACTGGAAACTGTCCTGCGTCGGCGCCAGGCGTCGGCTGGTCTGCCACACGATCTTGTCCTGCTCGAACCGGACGTGAAGCACCAGCAAGCGCGCCGCATAGCCCTTGCGCCGCAACCGGCTCGCCGCCTTGAGCGCCAGCCGGCGCGCGGTCAGCCGTACCGGCTCGAGCCCACGCTTGCCGGGCGACAGCACGTGGCTGTGACCGATCGACCGCGTCCGGGTCGCCTTGTCGGGCAAGTCGACGCCGTGAAGCAGATACCACAGCCGGTCGCCATTGGTGCCGCCCCAGGCGGTGCCGGCGTCACGCGGGCGGCGCTCGCATAACTGGCGGATATCGTTGACCCCGTCGCGTGCGAGCCGGCGCTCCATATTCGCCCCGATCCCCGAAATGTCGCGCAACGCCAGCTCGAACAGCCGGTGCGGCAATTGCTCGGCGGTCAGCATGATCAGCCCGTCGGGTTTCTGCATGTCGGAGGCGAGCTTGGCGAGCAATCGGTTGGGCGCGATGCCGACCGACGAGGTCAGGCAGTCGCCGACATTGGCGCGGATACCCGCCTTGATCCGTCGGGCCAATGCCATCGCCTGATCGGGTGAATTCTCATTGTCGAGCAGGCGGCAGGCGACTTCGTCGATCGAGCAGACTCGCGTCACGGGAATGTGCTTCCATATTTCCGCGACGATCGCGTCGTGGAACTCGACATATTTGTCGTGTCGTGCGGGCGCGATCAGCAGCTCCTTACACAGCCTCTTCGCCTCCCACACCGGTGTCCCGGTCGAGATGCCATAGCGTTTCGCCTCGACCGACGCCGCGATCGCGACCGTGGTGTCGGAGCCGACCGGCGCGACGATCAGCGGCTTGCCGCGCAAGGCGGGATCGAGCTGCTGTTCGACGCTGGCGAAATAGCTGTTGAGATCGAGGAACAGCCAGCGCAGCGGGCGCGGCGGCAATGTCAGGCCGGCCGACAGGGCATGCGCGTCGGCCGGGGCAGGGGATATCGACTCGGCAAGCGCCATGGATTGGAACATTAGCAGAACATTGGCCGGCGAGACAGCTTAGAGATAGTCGCGCAATGCTCCCCACGCGGCCTGCTTCGCCGCGATGCCAACCGTATGGAGCGGGCTGCTCGACGGCAATGCGACCAGATCATATTGTTGGGCATTGCCATGCATCAGGCGCATGCCGATCCTGGACGCGGTACCGCCATTGAAGGCGATCGCGCGCAAGTCAGGAAGCGTCGCGGCGAGAGGCGCGAGGTCGTTGGGCGCGTGATCGCGAATCGCGGCGTCGCTGCTTCCCGCGCGGGCGGCGGTCGCGACCACGTCCCACAGGCCGACATGCGCATCGAGCAGCGCGGCCAACCGGTCGGCATAGTCGAGCGCCGCCAGGTCGCATCCGATGACGGGGGAGAGCAGCCGCCAGAACTGGTTTTGCGGATGCGCATAATAACGCTGCGCGGCGAGGCTGCGGTCGCCGGGCAGGCTGCCGCAGATCAACAGCCTGGTCCGTGCATCGACGACCGGCGGGAAGGAGCGTTTGAGCGTCACCCCGATGCTGTAGCGCGGGCCGCCGAACGCGTCGCGCCTTGACCGCGCTCCCGGATCGGGTGACGATCTCCGCCAATCAGGGAGATGGGCATGAAGCGAGTGCTGTTGGTGGGCGTGATCCTGGCCGGGCTGGCGGGATGCGGCGGCAGCCCGGCTCCGGTCGGGCAGAATTCGGCCGACTCGATCACCACCACCGCGGTCGGCAATGTCGTCGCCACCGTGCCGACCGCGACGCCGACGCCGGTGGAGAATGCGGCAGCGGCAGCGCCGGACAATGCCGCGACGCCCGACGACAGCGCCGTGACCAATGACGCATCAGCCAATGCGACGGTGAGCAGCGACACGCACGGGGAGTAAATCCTGAAACCCCTCTCCCCTTGTGGGAGAGGGAGGGGCCCATCGCGCCAGCGATGGGAGGGTGAGGGGGCGACCGCGTAGCGGTCGCGCGGCGCTGAAGCGCCGCTCCCCTCATCCAAGCTGCGCTAGGCGGCAAGCCGCCAAGCTTCGCTATCCTTCTCCCACAAGGGGAGAAGGAATGGGTACACACAACAAGGAATTGACCCGCGCGCAGCAGCGATTGCTTGCTCGCGCCGCCCGGCGGTTTATCTAGACCCCATGCCCATCACGCCCGACACGCTGTCCCTCATTGGCCATACCCCTCTCGTACGCCTCAAGGGGCCAAGCGAAGCGGCGGGCGCCGAGATTTTCGGCAAATGCGAATTCGCCAATCCCGGGGCGAGCGTGAAGGATCGCGCCGCGCTGTTCATCGTCCAGGATGCCGAGGAGCGCGGGCTGATCGCGCCGGGCGGCACGATCGTCGAGGGGACGGCGGGCAATACCGGGATCGGGCTGGCGCTGGTCGCCAATGCCAAGGGCTATAAGACGATCATCGTGATGCCCGAGACGCAGAGCCGCGAGAAGATGGACACGCTGCACGCGCTCGGCGCTGAGCTCGTGCTGGTGCCGGCCGCGCCTTATTCGAACCCGGGCCATTTCGTGCACACCAGCCGGCGCATCGCCGAAGAGACGCCAAAC
>DASVNU010000312.1:0-5073 GCA_036383655.1 Sphingomonas sp.
CGGAGCGGGCGTGGCCGGAAGCGGAGCGGCGGCGGCAAGCACCGAGGGCGCGATCGGCAGCGGAGCTGACGGCTCGACGGGCGACGATGGCGCGGCGGACGCGGACGCCAGCATCGCGCGCCGGTCGACGTCGAGCAGCGCGGCATCCTCCCCCCGGCCCTGCGCGGTGAGCGACGCGGCATAAGCGCGATAGAAAGCGTCGTTGCGCGGCGCCAGCGCCAGTGCCTTCTGGAAATAGCCGTCGCTCAGATCATATCGCCGCAACCGGTCATAGCAGAGCGCGAGGCCCTCGACCGCCGCCGGATCGTCGGGAGTCGCGATCAGGATGCGGCGATACATTTCGATCGCCAGCCCGTAATTGCCGTTAGCGAGCAGCCTGGCGGCGGCGACCGAGGACGCATCGGTGGCGGCGGTGAACCGCGTTCCCTCGGGCAATGCCGTTCGCTTGGCCGAGCTCATGCATCCGCTGGTGGCGACGAACAGGCCGATGATGCCGACGCGCAAGACGATATCCCGCTTCATCCCGTCACCCCGCCATCATCGGAAGAAGCTGGCGAACGACGCGGATCGCGGCGGGCAGCATCAGCACGCCGATCATCACCGGCAGCATGCAGGCGACGAGCGGAATCGAGATCAGCACCGGCAGACGGTGCGCCTTTTCCTGCGCCAGCATCTTGCGGCGCTCGCGCATTTCGCCGGCATAGATGCGCAAGGTCTGGCCGATGCTCGACCCCAGCTTGTTCGACTGGATCAGCAACGTCGAGAACGACCGGATCTGATCGACCGCGGCGCGGTCGCCCATCCGGCGCAGCGCCTCTTCGCGGCTGCGGCCGGCGCGCAATTCGAGCACCGTGGTCGCCAGCAGATTGGCCACCAGCGGATGCGATCGCGCCATTTCGCGCCCGACGCGATCGAACGCCGCTTCCATGCCGAGCCCGGCCTCGACGCAGACCAGCATCAGGTCGAGTGCGTCGGGAAAGCCGTTGACGATCTGTTCCTGACGCCGCGAGGCGCGCGCCGACACCCAGAGATTGGGCAGATAGAGCCCGATCACCGCGAGCACCGCGCCGAACAGATAGAGCTTGAGCAGCGACGGCGCCTCGCCGCGCAGGACGGTCGCCGCCACCAGGATCAGCGGCAGGCCGAGCGTCAGCGCGAGCCGCGCGAGGGTGAACACGCGCGGCGCCTGGGGCGAGGTATAGCCCGCCGCCGCCAGTTTCGCGGTCAGCGTCGCATTGTTGGTGTCGAGCAGCGACACGCCACGCTTCTCGATCGCGCCGACGATCCGGCTCCACGCATCGGCGCGCCCCGTGTCGCGCAAGGTCGCCGCTTGCCCCTCGTGATGCCCCGCCGCCGCCGCTTCGGCGAGCCGGCGACGCAAGGCGGCGCGCCCGGTGATCACGGTCGAAACGCCGAGCACGATCATCACCACCACCGCGAACAGACCGGCGAGGATCGCATAGCGCGGGAATTGCTGGATGACGGCTTCCCACATCGCTCTAGACCTTGATGTTGATGAGACGGCGGATGATGAAAAACCCGATTAGATAAAGCCCGATCAAACAGCCGAACCCGATCGAGAAAGCGGGATCGCCCGCCACCTGAAGGTAGAAAGGCGGGTTGAGCAGGAACAAAGCGACGAACGCCATGACCGGCAGCGCGGTCAGGATCGTCCCGGTCATCCGGCCCTCGGAACTGAGGGCGCGGACCATCAGCACCATGCTGGCGCGCTCGCGGATGACCTGGGACAGATTTTCCAGGATTTCGGCGAGGTTGCCGCCGGTCTCGTTCTGGACCGACAGCGACACGACGAACATCCGCAGATCGTCGAGATCGCAGCGGTCGGCCATGTTCTGCAGCGCGTCGCGCAATTCCGCGCCATAAGCGACTTCGTCGGTGACGATGCCGAACTCGCTGCCGATCGGGTCGGTCATTTCCTGGGTCAGCAAATCCAGCGCCGAGGCGACCGGATGTCCGGCGCGCAGGCCGCGCACGAAGATGTCGAGCGCGACGGGGAATTGCTCGGCCATCTTCTTGCGGCGGCGCTCGGCGCGCTGCGCGATTACCATCAAGGGCAGCACCATGCCCGCCGCGACGGCGAAGCAAGCGGCCATTAGCACGGTTCCTACGCCGACCCGGAAGCCGAACATGACAGCGGCCAATATCGTCAGCATGAACAGTACCGCGACGATCGTCAGCATCAGCAAGAATGTCCGCGCCGGCGACATCCCGAACCCGGCGGTGCGCAAAGTGCTGTCGAGCTTTCTCCCCGGGCCGGCCAGAAAGCCGGGCAAGCGGATCGCGTCGCCCCAGGTGTCGCGGCGCAGGCGCGCGAGCACTTCGGGCCGATCGAACCCGCTGGCGATCAGGCGCAGGCGCCGATTGACCGCCATCGCGCCGCCGCGACTGGTCCGATACCAGCGCATGCCGCCCTCTATGCCGAGCACGACCGCCGCGAACACCAGCGCGAGGACCAGCAGCCGGATGACGTCCGACGACATCAGTCGAGCGCCGCGCTGGGATTGAAGATGTCGGCCGGCAGCTTGATCCCGCGATCCTCCAGCTCCTGCATGAAATGCGGGCGGATGCCGCTCGCTTCGAAGCGGCCGAGGACGGTGCCATGCTCGTCGCGGCCGGTCATGCGGAAGCGGAAGATCTCCTGCATGGTGACGACTTCGCCTTCCATGCCGATCAGTTCGGACAGGCTCATCAGGCGACGCTTGCCGTCGGACAGGCGGCCGACCTGGATGACGACGTTGATCGCCGAGGCGATCTGCGCGCGCGCCGAGCGTGGCGCGATGTCGATCCCGCTCATCCCGATCATCTGTTCGAGCCGCGACAGCGCGTCGCGCGGCGTGTTGGCATGGACCGTGGTCATCGACCCGTCATGCCCGGTGTTCATCGCCTGCAGCATGTCGAACGCCTCGCCGGCGCGGACTTCGCCGACGATGATGCGGTCGGGCCGCATGCGCAGCGCGTTCTTGAGCAGGTCGCGCTGGGTGACCTCGCCATTGCCCTCGATATTGGCCGGGCGCGTTTCCAGCCGCGCGATATGCGCCTGCTGCAGCTGGAGCTCGGCCGAATCCTCGATCGTGACGATCCGTTCGCCATCGTCGATATAGGCCGACATCGCGTTGAGCAGCGTGGTCTTGCCCGATCCGGTGCCGCCCGAGATCAGGATATTGCGCCGCGCCTCGACGATCGCTTCGAGCACCTGGGCGACCGCGTGCGGCACGCTGCCGTAGGAAACCAGCCGGTCCATGTCGATCGGCACCCGCGCGAACTTGCGGATCGAGAGCAGCGAGCCATCGACCGCGAGCGGCGGAATGATCGCGTTGACGCGCGATCCGTCGGCCAGCCGCGCGTCGACATAAGGCGATGCCTCATCGACCCGACGCCCGACCGCGGCAACGATCTTCTGGATGATGCGCAGCAAATGGCGCTCGTCCTTGAAGCGGATCGACGAGGGCTCGAGCTTGCCGTGGCGCTCGACGAACACCGAATCGAAGCCGTTGACCAGGATGTCGGTGATGCTCTCGTCCTTGAGCAACGGCTCGAGCGGCCCGAGCCCGAGCAGTTCGTCGAGCACGTCGCTGACCAGCCGCTTACGCTCGGTCAGGTTGAGCGCGTGCTTCTGCAGCGACAATTGTTCGTGGACGATCTCGCCGATCTCGGCATGGATCTGTTCGCGCGACATGGTTTCGAGCGCGGACAGGTTGATCAGGTCGAGCAGCCGCTGGTGCAATTCCACCTTGAGCGCGGTGTGACGATCGGCCTCGGCATGCGCCTGTTCGTCCTTGTCGGGCACGGCCACGGCCTGCCCGGAGGCAGCGCGTTCACCGGATCGCCTGATCTGCCACGCGCTCATCAGCCGCGCTCGAGCAGCATGTCGATCGCGTCGAGCAGCTTGTTGAGGTCGCGGGTCACCGCGCTCTTGGACTTGATGTCGCCGATCATCACCCCGCGATTGAGCGCGGTGTTCATCAACGCGAAGTCGCTGGTGACGCTGAGCCCGATCTGGCGGCCGATCGTGTCCGACGCGTCCTTCAGGTTGATCTGCTGGAACAGCCGCTTTTCGACGCGGTTGACCACTACCTGGATCTTTTCGGCGGGGACGCCGAGCTTGATCAGCAGCGCGAGCTGGCGCTGCGCCTGGCGCAGGCTGGCGATCGACAGTTCGACGATCAGGAACACCACGTCGGACTGCGCGACCAGCGACAGCGACCAATTGGTCCAGTCGCTCGGCAAATCGAGGAAGACGGTGCGATATTCCGCCGTCGCCAGATGGACGATGTCGCAGATCTGATCGGTGCCGACGGTGTCGGTCGGCATCAGGTCGGTGGGCGCCGCGACGATCCGCAGCCCCGACGAATGTTCGGCCGCGACCGACGCCAGCACCGCCGGGTCGAGCCGCTTGCCGGCGTCGAGCAATTCGCTGACGGTCAGGGTCGGGCTGATCCCCAGGTGCGTCGCGGCATTGCCGCCCTGAAGATCGAGGTCGAACAGGCACGCCTTGAACCCGCGCGCGTCCTCGCGCTGCGCATAGAGCGCGGCGGCCTGGGTCAGCAGCGCGGTCGCGCCGACCCCGCCGACGCTCTTGATGATCGACACGACCTTGCCGGTCGGCGTCGCCTGGGCCGGGCCGCGCTCGATTTCCTCGCGCATCCGTTCGAGCACGATTTCGAGGTCGTTGCGAACCAGCGGCAGCGCGATGACGTCCCTGATGCCGGCGCGGAGCAGGGCCTGCATCGTCGGGACCGTCGGGTTGCGGACCGCCGCGATCACCGCGATCGATGGATTTTCGACGTGCAGCCTGACCAGCCGCGCGAGCGAGCCCGGCCGGTCCGGGCGCACCTCGATCACGATCACGCGCGCGCGCTTGGCGATCTCGTCGGGCACGTCGTCATCGGGATCGATCTTGCTGGTGTCGAGCGACCAGCCGCCGACGACACTGGGGCCGAATTCGGCGGTCAGCACTTCTTCCTGCGACAGGACCAGTTCGACCGCCGCGCCGGGCCGCCTGATGGTCCAGCTGTTCGGTTCGAACTCGGACAACTCTACCGCTCCCACAAC
>DASVNU010000313.1:0-8038 GCA_036383655.1 Sphingomonas sp.
CTCGCGGATCATCGGCTCGAGCATGCGTTCCTGGTGATTGGCATAGCCCCAGGCGAACCTGCCCTTGACGCAGCTATGGCCGTGATTGGCCTTGCCGTCCTTCCACGGCACCATCCGCACCAGTTCGTCGCCGCGCATCTCCGCGCGGAACGTGCAGCCCACCCCGCAATAAGCGCAGGTGGTGACCGTCGCGCGGTCCGGCGTGCCGATCTCGATGACCTTCTTTTCCTGCAACGCCGAGGTCGGGCAGGCCTGAACGCAGGCGCCGCACGATACGCATTCGGACGACAGGAAATCCTGCTTCTGGCTGGCGCTGACGGTCGAGGCGAAGCCACGATCGTCGATCGTCAGAGCGAACGTGCCTTGCACCTCGTCGCAAGCCCGCACGCAGCGCGAACAGACGATGCACTTGGTCGGGTCGAAATCGAAATAAGGGTTGGACTGATCCTTGTCCGCGGCGAGGTGATTGGCGCCTTCATAGCCATAGCGCACGTCACGCAGGCCGACCGCGCCGGCCTGATCCTGCAACTCGCAATCGCCATTGGCCGGACAGGTCAGGCAATCGAGCGGGTGATCGGAGATGTACAATTCCATCACGCCGCGGCGCAGCTGCTTCAGGCGATCGGTCTGCGTCCGCACCACCATGCCGGGGGTAACCGGCGTGGTGCAGGAAGCCGGGAAACCGTTGCGGCCTTCAACCTCGACCAGGCACAGCCGGCACGAGCCGAACGCCTCGAGATTGTCGGTGGCGCACAATTTGGGGATATTGTTGCCGATCAGCGCGGCGGCACGCATCACCGACGTGCCTTCTGGAACCTCGATCGTCTCGCCGTCGATCGTCAGCCGCACCTGATCGCGGGCGGACGCCGCTGGGGGTCTGGTGCCAAGATCCGTTTCGCCGATCCACGCCATGACTTTACTCCGCGGCCTCGGCGGGGGCCGCCGTGCCGAAATCCTCGGGAAAATGGTCGAGCGCGCTGAGCACGGGGAAAGGCGTGAAGCCGCCCAACGCGCAAAGCGAGCCGTATTTCATCGTATCGCACAGGTCGCGCAACAGCTCGATCTCCTGCGCGACCGAGCGCGATCGGGCGGTCGCGTTGCGCATCTGCGGCATCGCCTCGAGCGCATCGCCCTCGCGCCCGCCGGCCTGGATGCGGTCGATCAGCTCGACTCCCCGGGTCGATCCGATCCGGCACGGCGTGCATTTGCCGCAGCTTTCGACCGCGCAGAATTCCATCGCGAACCGCGCCATGCGCGCCATGTCGACACTGTCATCGAACACGGTGATGCCGGCATGGCCGATCAGCCCGCCGGCCTCCGTAAAGGCTTCATAGTCGAACGGCAGATCGAACATCCCCGGCGGGAAATAGGCGCCGAGCGGACCGCCGACCTGAACCGCGCGGACTGGGCGCCCGCTCTCGGTGCCGCCGCCGATATCGTGGACCAGTTCACCAAGCGTGACGCCGAACCCGGCCTCGAACAGCCCGCCGTTTCGGACATTGCCCGCCAGCTGGATCGGCATCGTCCCGCGCGAGCGCCCGACCCCGATCGCGGCATAGGCCTCGGCGCCTTCGGCCAGGATGAACGGCACCGCCGCCAGCGACAGGACGTTGTTGATCACGGTGGGCTTGCCGAACAGGCCGACATGCGCGGGCAAGGGCGGCTTGGCGCGCACCTGGCCGCGCTTGCCCTCGATCGAATCGAGCAACGCGGTTTCCTCGCCGCAGACATAGGCACCCGCGCCGACCCGCACTTCGAGCGCGAACGGCGCGATCACCGCGGCCGAGCGCCGGATCGCCTCTTCCATCGTCCGCACCGCGAACGGATATTCGGAGCGGATATAGACATAGCCATAGGAGGCGCCCGTCGCCCGCGCGGCGATCGCCATCCCCTCGATCAGGCAATAGGGATCGCCTTCGATCAGCATGCGGTCGGCGAAGGTGCCGCTATCGCCCTCATCGGCGTTGCACACGATATAGCGCGGTGTCGCCGGCGCGAGGCGCACCGTGTCCCATTTGATTCCGGTCGGGAAACCGGCGCCGCCGCGCCCGCGCAATCCCGACCTCTTGACCGTCTCGACGATCGCTTCGGGCTCCAGATCGCGCGCCGCCTCGAGCCCGCGCCAGCCGCCGTGGGCGCGATAAGCGTCGAGGTCGAGCGGGTCGATCACCCCGCACCGCGCGAAGGTCAGGCGCTGCTGCGCGGCGAAGAAGGGGAGTTGCTCGATCGCGCCGAGCCGGTTGGGATGCGAGCCGTCGAGGATCGCGGCGACATCGTCCGGCCCGACCGGGCCGAAGCCGATCCGGCCCTCAGAGCTTTCGAGTTCGACCAGCGGTTCGATCCGGAACAGTCCGCGGCTACCCGTGCGCACCACCTCGACCCCGGCGGCGGCCAGCGCGGCGGCGACCTCATCGGCCCCCAGCGCCACCGACGCCATGTCGCGCGAGACGAAGGCGCGGGTCATGCGCCGATCCCGCGCGCGATCCGCTCGACGCGGTCGGCATCGATCCGCGACACCGGCTGCCCGTCGACCAGCGCATTGGGGCCGCTGGCGCATAGGCCTAGGCAATAAACCGGTTCGAGCGTGACCAGATTGTCGCGGCGGGTGGCGCCCATCGCGACGCCGAGACGGGCCACCATCGCGCGCTCGATCGCGACGCCACCGCGCGCCTGGCACGCCTCCGCTCGGCACAACTGAACGCGATGCTCGCCCGCGGGGGTGCGACGAAAATCTTGGTAGAAGGTCACTACCCCATGGACGTCGGCGCGGCTCAGATTGAGGCCCTGCGCGATGCGCGGAATAAAGCGGTCGTCGATATAGCCGAATTCTTCGATCACCGCGTGCAGCAAGGGGAGCAGCGCGCCCGGCCGCCCCCCCTCGCGCGCGATGATATGGTCGAGCGCCGTGTCGCTTGTGCCGTCAGCCGCGAATGTCTGGTCTTCCACGCAATCACCTTGATCCTTGTCCTTCGGATGATCGGCGCGACCGCCCACGTCAAATCGAGAGGATCGATGTTTGATAGATTATATCTATCACGTGCCGGTGAAATCGCCCGGTAGATGCAGTCGTTCGGCGATCATCGCGGCGGCGAGGCTGAGCGGCGCCTGCGGGGTTCGGTCGGGCACGATGACGCCGATCCGCGTCGGCGCGAGCGGCTGATCGAAGTCGAAAATCCGCGCCCAGCCCGGCAGCAGCGCGCCATAGCTGCTCGGCATGATCGTCGCGAACGCCCCCGAATGGACCATCGCGAGCAGCGCGACATAGGAATCCGCGGTCGCCTGGGGCCGGACCGCGATGTCGAGGCGCGACAGATGCAGGTCGAGAATCCGGCGGTTCTGCATCCCCTGATGGAGCAGGCACAGCGGCTCGCGCGAGACCTCCTGCCACGACACCGGTCCTTGCGCCCCCTCCATGAAGCCGGGGCCGACGACGTACATCAGCCGCTCGGCATAAAGCGGGATCGACAGCACGTGCGATGGCGCTTCATGGTCGAGATAGGTGATGCCGGCGTCGAGCTCGAAGGCGCCCAGCGCGCGTTCGATCTCGCGCGAGGTGAGCGAGCGGACCATCAGCGACACTTCGGGACAAGCGTGGCGCAGCGCCTCGGCGAAATAGCCGATCACCGGCATCGACGCGGGGATCGCGCCGAGCCGCAACTCGCCGCGGACCGGCCCGGTATCGGTGGCGACCGCGGCCTTCATGCTTTCGCACGCGGCGAGGATCTGTTGCGCCCAGGGCAGCAACGCGATGCCCTCGGGCGTCAGCGCGACGAAGCGGCGGTCGCGGACGACCAGGCGCTTGCCCAATTGCTCCTCGAGCGCGGCGATCCCGGACGAGAGCGTCGGCTGGGTCACGTTGCACTGCTGCGCCGCGCGCGCGAAATGCTGCTCCTTCGCCAAGGTCACGAAATATTGAAGCAGGCGTAACTGCACGACCGATTCCCTGGCGCCCCTCGCAGGCAACTGCCTGCCGGTTTGATCCGGCGCGAGGCTGGAAGGCGTCGCGTCATAGGAATGGTCTATCAAGCCGTAGCGCGGCTGGATAGCGGCTTAGCCAGGCGGGTCCGCATAACGGCCATTGAAGCCGTGCGATCTGCGCCATAAGCCCATTCGCATGCCTGACAGTCTTTCCCTTGCGCAGGCCCGGCGCATCGCGCTCGCGGCGCAGGGCTTTGGGCCGAAGCTTCCCATTACGGTCGGGCGGGCGCAGCTCGGCCGGGTCATCGAGCGATTGGGTCTATGCCAGATCGACAGCGTGAACGTGGTGTCGCGCGCGCATTATCTGCCGGCCTTCTCCCGCCTGGGTGCGTACGGTCACGACCTGCTCGACAGTTCGGCTTGGGGTCGAAAACGCGAGCGCCGTCTGTTCGAATATTGGGCGCACGAAGCCTCGCTGTTGCCGCTCGATTTGCAACCGTTGTTGCGCTGGCGAATGGCGCGTGGCGATCGCGGTGAAGCGGGGTGGACGGGCATCCGCCGGTTCGCGACCGAGCGCCGGCCCGAGGCGGACGCCATTCTCGCCCGGATCGCCGGCGAAGGGCCGCTTGCCGCCTCCGATTTCCCCGAAGGCAAGAGCCGTTCCGGATGGTGGGAATGGGGCGACACCAAACATGCGCTGGAATGGCTGTTCTACGCCGGGCATATCACCACCGCGACCCGGCGTCGCAGCTTCGAGCGCGTCTACGATCTGACCGAGCGTGTCATCCCGCCAGCCATCGTGGCATTGCCGACGCCTGCCGAGCATGATGCGATACGCGCGTTGATTGAGCGCGCGGCGGGCGCACTTGGCATCGCGACGGCGGCGGATCTTCGCGATTATTTCAGGCTCAAGCCGGGCGGGGCGGATATTGCGATCCAGGAGCTGGTCGATGCCGGCACGCTGGTCCCAATTGAGGTCGAGGGCTGGCGGCAGCGCGCCTATCTCCATCGCGACGCCCGGCGCCCGCGCCGGATCTCCGCGAGCGCGCTGCTCGCGCCGTTCGATCCGCTGATCTGGCACCGCGACCGGACCGAGCGTCTGTTCGGCTTTCGCTATCGCATCGAAATCTACACCCCCGCCGCCAAGCGCACCCACGGTTACTACGTCCTGCCGTTCCTGCTCGACGAGCAGTTGGTTGCCCGGGTCGATCTCAAGGCCGACCGTCAGGCCGGCGTGCTGATCGCCGGGGCGCATTTCGAGGCGCTTGCGCCACCCGAAACGCTCGATCGATTGAACGCGGCGCTCGCCGCGATGGCAGCCTGGCTCGAGCTCGATCGCGTGGTGACACGCTGAGCATCGCCACAAAAGGCGTCACTAAGGCGAGGCGCGCCCCGCCCCAAAAGCCGTCATCCGGGCTATTAAACCGATCGAGCATTGCGATTGTCGCGCAGTTGGCATAGATGCCGCCACACTGTTTCTCGAACCAAGGAAAGGAGTGAGCAAATGCGAACCGTACCCGCACTCGTCATCACTCCCTATTTCTGTGTTCAGGAACATATCACATGGGCAAGTCCCTTGCGGGTGACTGCGGTCGCCTGACCTTTTTTCGTGGCCGTTTGGCCGCGCCGATTTTCAATATTACTCGTCGGCTGAATGGCACTTCCACATTGGGGGAGGTCCGCCATGCGTGCTGACATGTTCAAGATCATTGTCGAGCGTCCGCGCTGGGGCGCTGGTCATGCGCCTCCCGTAAAACTCAAGAAGGACAAGAACGACCTCAAGCAAATCGGACTCACGCGGCATGCTCGCGAGCAGGCTGCGTATACCAAATCACTCAACGAGAATCTCGCGCCGCTTGTCCGCTTCATCCAGCGGCGGGTTGGTCGGCCCTGGGACGACGTGTTCAGCGAAATCTGCGAGCATCTCGACACCGGCAGCACCGTGAAGATGCACGTCCGCCAGCATCTCCGCGACTTCGTGTTGTTCGACATCTCGCGCGGACGACATGGCGAGTTGCTGCGTGAGGGGCATGTCCTGCGTCCCGACCGCCGCAATTGTCGCGGCCGCGAGTTCTATGTCGATCCGCGTGACGGCGTGTTGAAGGATCGCGTCTGGTTCTGGCGCGATCAAGGGCAGATCGTCGCGCCGGGCAAACGGCACCTTGGATGGAAGGATGCCGCGCGATGACCAACGCAACCATCCACATTGTCGCCTCACCGGATAGCTGGATCGAGCAAACGGCGGTGGACCAACTCCACCAGACCGCGAGACTCGACGGCATCGACCGCATCGTTGGTCTGCCGGACCTCCACGCCGGCCGCGGCATCGCGGTGGGCGCGGCGTTCTGGTCGCGAAGCCACGTCTATCCGCACCTGGTCGGAAGCGACATCGGCTGCGGCATGGGCATGTGGCGCTGTGCCATGCCGCTGCGCAAGTTCCGGCTCGATGCCGCGGAGCGCAAGCTGCGCGGGCTGGAGGAGACCTGGTCTGGCGATCACGTCGTGCGTCTGGCTAAGGCAGGATTGCCCGCCGATCTTCCGGGCGACGCGCTTGGCACGATCGGCGGAGGCAACCATTTCGCGGAAATGTTGCGGGTCGAGACATTGCATGGGGATGCTGAGCTCGATCCAGGCGCACTTTACCTGATGGTGCACAGCGGCTCGCGAGGGTTGGGCCAGGCGATCCTCGACCGGCATCTGACCCGGCACAATGTCGCCGGATTGCTCGCCGGCGAGGATGCGTGCCACCGCTATTTGGCCGAGCATGACGACGCGATGCGCTGGGCGATCCTCAACCGCGCGGTGATCGCCGAGCGCTTCCTCGATCGGCTTGGCACGACCGGTGAACGGCTGCTCGACATCTGCCACAATAGCGTCACTCCGCACCGTGGCGGCTGGTTGCATCGCAAGGGCGCGGCGCCGGCGGATCGGGGGTTGGTGGTGATCCCCGGATCGCGTGGGGATATGACCTATCTCGTTCGTCCCCGCCTCGATCGCGCAGATGAGTCGCTGCATTCGCTGGCGCATGGCGCCGGCCGGAAATGGAGCCGTAGCGAGGCCAAGGACAAGCTCGCCCACCGCTTCACGATCGCCGACCTGGAGCGTACCAAGCTCGGCAGTCGCGTGATCTGCGAGGACCGCGATCTGATCTACGAGGAAGCGCCCCAAGCGTACAAGGACATCCATCAGGTTGTGCGTGACCTCGAGCAGGCGGGGCTGATCGACCTGATCGCGACGCTGCGCCCACTGATCACCTACAAAACGAGGCGCGCATGACCGAGATCATCCTGCACCTGTCATCCGGACAGGGGCCGAAAGAATGCGAATGGGCGGTGTCGGAGCTTGCTCGCGCTCTGTGCCGGGAAGGGGCGGCAGCAGGGCTGACTTGCGAACCGGTCGAACCGATCGCCGGCCCGGTCGCATCGGCCTTGCTGCGGATATCGGGACCCGACGCGGAAGCGTTCGCCGCTGCCTGTGTCGGCACGGTTCGCTGGATTGGGACCAGTCCGTTCCGCCCACTCCACAAGCGCCGCAACTGGTTTGTCGGGGTGCAGCGCGTCAGGGCGGATACGGAAATGTTCGATCTGCGCGACGACGATATCCGCTTCCAGACGTTCCGGGCGTCGGGGCCGGGCGGACAGCACGTCAACAAGACCGACAGTGCCGTGCGGGCCACGCACCTCCCCACGGGCCTGACGACGATGTCGCAGGACCAGAGATCGCAATTCGCCAATAAGAAGGTCGCTCGGCTGAAGCTCGCCATGCTGCTCGATGATCGTCGACGCGCGGACGAGGCCGGTGGCAAGCGCGTATTGTGGGATCAGAACCGCGAACTGGAGCGTGGTAATGCGGTGCGGACGTATGAAGGGGCGCGCTTCAGACGTCGCTAGATCGCTCTGCCCGTGAAGCATGAGCGACTATCGCGCGGCGACCGGCGAAATGGTGGACAGGGCTGGATTCGAACCAGCGTACGCTTGCACGGGCAGATTTACAGTCTGCTGCCTTTAACCACTCGGCCACCTGTCCCCAGGTCTTCGCCCTTCGAGGAAGGACGGTCGCTTCGAAAAGCGAGGGCGCCCCATGCCCAAGCCGCGCGTCCATGTCAACGCGGCGGCGGCAC
>DASVNU010000314.1:0-4255 GCA_036383655.1 Sphingomonas sp.
TGGTCCATGTCCGCGCGGTGATCGGCAGCACCCTGCCCCAGGTGCGCGCGCGCACCGCCGGCTTGCGCGCCGACCTCAACAACACCCGCCGCCTGCGCGCCGATGCGGCGCTCGCCGCGCGCAGCCTGACCGAAGGCCGCCAGCGGCTCGAGACCAACCGCATCGCGCTGGCGCGGCTGGAAGCCCAGCATCGCCTGAAGTCGCAGGACCTCAGCCGCTCCGCGCTGGCCGAGAGCGACCGAGCGATCGGGCTGGGCGAACGCGCCCGCGACCTGGTCGACAACATGCAGGAGACGACCAACGCCAGCGCGACCGCGACCGCGCTGGCGGCGCTGTCGGGCCCGCTGCCGCGCCCAGGCGAAAGCGCCGCGCCGCCTTTGTCGTGGACCGGCGGCACCGCGCCCTATCGCGTGCCGGTCAGCGGCAAGCTCGTCACCGGGTTCGGCGAAGTGTCGTCCGACGCCGGCGTCACCTCGCGCGGGCTGACCTGGGCAGTCGCCGGGGGCGCCGATATCGCCGCACCCGCCGCGGGCAAGATCGTCTTCGCCGGCCCGTTTCGTGAGTACGGCACGATCGTCATGATCGACCATGGCGGCGGCTGGAGCACAGTGCTGATCGGGCTGGGCACCTTGTCGGTGACCACCGGCCAGCGGGTCGGACAAGGCGCGTTGCTCGGCGCAGCGCCGCAAGGCGAGGGCCGCCAGGTCACCGCCGAACTACGCCGCAAGGGCCGTCCGGTCGATCCGGTGGCGCTGACTGGCTAGGCCGATCGAATATCGCTACATGACACAGACGTTGAGCAAGATCGGAACGCAGTAACCCCATGGCCCGTGCTTTTACCTGGCTCCAGGCGACCGCGATCGCCGGCGCCATCGCGCTCGTCCCCACCGCGACCGCGGCGATGGCGGCGTCCGACGGCGATACCTATCGCGAGATCGACCGGTTCATGGAGGTCTTCAACCAGGTCAAGAAGTCGTACGTCGACAAGGTCGACGACAAGACGCTGATCCGCGGCGCGATCGACGGCATGCTCAACAGCCTCGACCCGCATTCGTCGTACATGGACGCGGTCGATTTTCAGAACATGAAGATCCTGACCGAGGGCAATTACGGCGGCCTCGGCCTGTCGGTCACGATGCAGGACGGCGCGGTCAAGGTCATCGCCCCGCAGGAAGACACCCCCGCCTGGCGCGCCGGGATCAAGGCCGGCGATTACATCACGCATATCGACGGCCAGCTGATCTTCGGCGAGACGTTGGACGAGGCGATCACCGCGATGCGCGGCAAGCCCGGCACCAAGATCGCGCTGACGCTGGTTCGCCCGGGCCGCGACAAGCCGATCGACGTCAGCCTGGTCCGCGAAGTGATCGTGCAGAAGCCGGTCAAATGGGAAGTCCGCGACGGTATCGGCTATATCAACATCAATACCTTCTCCGAGAATACCGGCGCCGACGTGCGCTCGGCGATCTCGAGCGTCGACAAGTCACTTGGGCACAAACCGCTCGGCTATGTCGTCGACCTGCGCGACAATGGCGGCGGGCTGTTGAGCCAGGCGATCGAAGTATCCGACGTCTTCCTGTCCTATGGCGAGATCGTCAGCCAGCGCGGGCGCGAGGCGTCGGATATCGAGCGCTATTACGCCAAGCCGGGCGACCTGGCCAACGGCCTGCCGGTGATCGTGCTGACCAATGCCGGCACCGCGTCGGCGTCGGAGATCGTCGCCGGCGCGCTGCAGGATCACCATCGCGCGCTGATCATGGGCGAGCGCAGCTTCGGCAAGGGTTCCGTCCAGACCCTGCTCCAGCTCGACGAGAACAGCGCGCTGAGGCTGACCACCGCGCGTTATTACACCCCATCGGGCCGATCGGTGCAGGAAGGCGGCATCCGCCCCGATATTTCGGTACCGCAGATTTCCGACCCCGATTACAAGTCGCGTCCGATCTTCCGCGAGGCCGATCTGCGCAAGCATCTGGTCAACGAGGTCAAGGCCGACAACGCCATCCTCGAAGAGGATACCAAGACCGACCCGCGCTTCGCCGCGACGCCCGAGGAACTCAAGAAGAAGGGCGTGACCGACTTCCAATTGTGGTATGCGCTGCAGACGATCGGGCGGCTGGCCAAGGTGCCCGCCGTGACCACCGCGGCGGTCACGCCGAAGAATCGCTGAGGCCGTCATGACCGCGTTGCAAAGGGCCCGCGCACTGGCGCTGCTGATCCCCGCCGCACTGCTCGCCGGCGCCTGGGGATTCCAGCTGATCGGGCATCTTTACCCCTGCGAGATGTGCCATTGGCAGCGCTGGCCGCATTACGCGGCGCTGCCGATCGCCTTGCTGGCGTTCGTGCCGGGCATGCCGCAACGGCCGCTGGTCGCGCTGGCGGCGATCGCGATCGCGGTCAGCGGCGCGATCGGCGTGGCGCATGCCGGGGTCGAATATCATTGGTGGCAGGGATTCACCCCGTGCACCTCCACCTTCAGTAGCGGCGGTGACACGTTGAGCGCGATCATGAACGCGCCGGTGGTGCGCTGTGACGCACCGCAATGGACCTTCGCCGGCATTTCGCTGGCGGGGTTCAACGCGATCGTCTCGCTGGGCGGCGCGCTGGTCATCCTGGTCCTGCTGACCCGCCGGAGCCGTGCCGCATGACCGGCTGGCGCCCCGGCGATCGCAAGCCCCGCACGGCATCGATGATCCGCGTCGACCAGGCCGGCGAATATGGCGCCACGCGCATCTATGCCGGACAATTGGCGATCATGGGCGACCGCACCCCCGCCGCGCGCGAAATCGCCGGCATGGCGCGGCAGGAGCAACGCCATCGCGCGTTCTTCGACAGGATGATCGCCGATCGCGGCGTGCGCCCGACCCTGCTCCAGCCGTTCTGGGCTGTCGCCGGGTTCGCGCTGGGCGCGGCGACCGCGGCGATCGGCCCCGAAGCGGCGATGGCCTGCACCGCGGCGGTCGAAACCGAGATCGACAACCATTATTCAGAGCAGCTTCAGCAACTGGGCGATAGCGATCCCGCATTGTCGGCGGCGATCGCGGAATTTCAGGCCGAGGAGGTCGAGCATCGCGAGACCGCGCTGGCGCACGGTGCCGAATCGGCGCCGGGCTATCCGCTGATGTCGGCGCTGATCCGGCTCGGCTGCCGGGTGGCGATCGCAACCGCCAAGCGCCTCTAGGCGTTGGCGGGAGGAGGAGATGAGGATGCGTAACATTGCCCTGGGCCTGCTGGCCGCGACGATCGTCGCGACGCCCGCCACAGCACAGGTAGCGGGCCCCGGCGTGCCGCCGCCGCCCAAGCCGACCACGCCCGGCCAGGTGTCGCGCAACGCGCCGGTCAACGGCGTGCTGGTGCTCTACGGCAACGAGCAATGCCCGACCGACAAGGACGGCAACGAGATCGTCGTGTGCACGCGTCGCGACGCCGCCGAGCAATTCCGCGTTCCCAAGGAATTGCGCGACTTCAAGGTCACCCCGCAGAACGAGAGCTGGGCGATGCGCGCGCAGGGCACACTCAACACCGGCGCATCGGGCATCGGATCGTGCTCGGCGATCGGCCCGGGCGGATCGCTCGGCTGCTCGCAACAGCAGTTCAGGGAAAACAAGCTGATCAACAAGGACCGCAAGGCCGCCGAGGAAGAGGGGAAGTAGACTCCTCCTCTACCGCCACGCTCCCGCAAAAAGGCAGGACCGACGGTGGCGCAGGGCCGTGGGGACGCCCGTTCCGACCGCGACGACGTCGAGGCGAACTGCGCCTATCCCCAACCGTCATGCCGGGCTTGTCCCGGCATCCGCCGTGCAACAATTGCCGGCTTCGGTCGTGGAGAGGCAGACCTCGGCACAAGGCGGGGGTGACGCAGGAAGTGAAGCTTCCATCGTTCCGCAGCCACCCCTAGGGTCGCTCCATCACAAGATCGGGGGACAAGATGGCAACCTTATTCGTGAAAGCCGATGCCAAGGTCGGCTCGCTCGCGCCCAATTGGTACGACAAGGCGCTGTCGGGCGCGGCGATATTGTTGCTCGCGACCGTCATCGTCGCGCTGACGCGGGGCATGGCGCAATGGCCGCAGGTGCCCGGCGTCATCTGGGCGCATCTGGCCACGGTGCTGGTCGCACTGACGCTGACGCCGTGGATGCTGTTGCGGCCGCGGGGCACGAAGATCCACCGGCTGCTCGGCAAGATCTGGGTGGCCGCGATGGTCGCGACCGCGGCGCTCAGCCTGTTGGTCAAGACGATCAATCCCGGCCATTTCAGC
>DASVNU010000315.1:0-5607 GCA_036383655.1 Sphingomonas sp.
GGGGGGGGGGGGGCAGTGCGGCATAGGAGCGTCCCCGACTGCCCCTCTCCCCGGAGGGGAGAGGGCTTTTCGTTGAGCTACAATTCCTTCGGCCACGTCTTCCGCTTCTCGACCTGGGGGGAAAGCCACGGGCCCGCGATCGGTGCGGTCGTCGACGGCTGCCCGCCGGGGCTGAACCTCAGCGAGGACGATATCCAGCCGTTGCTCGATCGCCGCCGCCCCGGCCAGTCGCGCTTCACCACGCAGCGTCAGGAACCCGACCGCGTGCGCATCCTGTCGGGCGTGTTCGAGGGGCGCACGACGGGCACGCCGATCAGCCTGATGATCGAGAATGTCGACCAGCGCTCGAAGGACTATTCGGAAGTCGCTTTGGCCTATCGCCCCGGCCATGCCGATTATGCCTATGACGCCAAATACGGCTTCCGCGACTATCGCGGCGGCGGGCGCTCGTCGGCGCGCGAGACCGCCAGCCGGGTCGCGGCGGGCGCGGTCGCACGGCTGGTGATTCCCGAGGTCTCGATTCTCGCCTGGGTCGAGGCGATCGGCGGCGATGCGATCGACTATGCACGGTTCGATCCGGGCGAGATCGCCAACAATCCGTTCTTCTGCCCCGATGCCCAAGCCGCGGCGCGATGGGAAACATTGGTCGACGAGGCGCGCAAGGCGGGATCGTCGCTTGGCGCCGTCGTGGCGTGCGAGGCAACCGGTGTGCCGCCCGGCTGGGGCGCGCCGCTCTATGCCAAGCTCGACGCCGAGCTCGCGCATGCCTGTATGGGGATCAACGCGGTCAAGGGCGTCGAGATCGGCGACGGATTCGCCGCGGCGGCGCTGACCGGCGAAGAGAATGCCGATGCGATGCGCCCCGGCAGCAACGCGACCGGCGGCCCGCATTTCCTGGCCAATCACGCCGGCGGGATCGCCGGCGGCATCTCGACCGGCCAGCCGGTCCGTGTCCGCGTCGCGTTCAAGCCGACCAGTTCGATCCTGACCCCGGTCGAGACGATCACGCGCGCCGGCGACGCCACCGAAATCCGCACCAAGGGGCGCCACGATCCGTGCGTCGGCATCCGCGGCGTCCCGGTGGTCGAAGCGATGGTGGCGCTCGTTCTGGCCGATCAGAAACTCCTGCATCGGGCACAAAACGGATAATTCTCCGTCGGTTAGTCCCAGTCAGGGCTCATCCTTCGGCAAGCCGTTCGATTCAGGGGATGTAACGGTTATTGGTTAGGAACCCTTTCAGGCTCCCGCCCTTTTCCTCTCCAGTCCATTCAGGACGGGAGAGTATCGAATGAAGTTTGTCACGCTTGCAGGCGCCCTGATTGTCGGCGTCTCGGGTGTCGCGTTCGCCCAGACGACTCCGGCACCTACGACCCCGCAAACGACTCCGTCGACCACTATGTCGGCCCCAACGGCCGATCCGTCGACGGCAACGCCGCCCGCCTCAACGCCGGCTCCCGACGCAACCGCTCCGGCGGACGCGTCGGCAACGCCCGATGCAACCGCCGCGACCGATAGTTCGGCGGATACCGGCAAGAAGAAGAAAAAGAAGAAGAGCTGATAGCCCCAGCCCACCCCATGCGAACGGCCCGCGCCTGACCTGGCGTGGGCCGTCGGGGCTAGCGGGCCTGTCCTCGCGGTTGGTGCTGGCGTGCGCTAGCCGCGGGGGCAGGCCCTTCTCTTGAGTTGTTTGCAGCTTCGCTGCCGTAACCGAGTCTAATCGGCGAAGGGGTCGCGCACCAAAATCGTGTCGTTGCGCTCCGGGCTGGTCGAGACCAGCGCCACCGGGCAGCGGATCAGTTCCTCGATGCGGCGGATGTACTTGATCGCCGCGGCGGGCAGTTCCGCCCAGCTGCGCGCGCCGGCGGTCGATTCGGACCAGCCCGGCACCGTCTCATAGATCGGCTCGACCGCTGCCTGGTCCTGCGGATGCGGGGGCAGATAATCGTACGTCTTGTCGCCCAGCCGATAGCCGGTGCAGATCTTGATCTCGTCGAGCCCGTCGAGGATGTCGAGCTTGGTCAGCGCGATCCCGGTGATACCGCTGACCGCCGCCGATTGCCGCACCAGCACCGCGTCGAACCAGCCACAGCGCCGCTTGCGCCCGGTATTGACCCCGAACTCGCGCCCGCGCGTGCCGAGATATTCGCCGATCTCGTTATCCTGCTCGGTCGGGAAGGGGCCCGATCCGACGCGCGTTGTGTACGCCTTGACGATCCCGAGCACGAACCCGACCCGCGACGGCCCCAGGCCCGATCCCGCCGAGGCGGTACCTGCCACGGTGTTGGACGAGGTGACGAACGGATAGGTGCCATGATCGACGTCGAGCAGCACGCCCTGCGCGCCTTCGAACAGGATGCGCTTGCCGCGTTCGCCCGCGGCGTTGAGCGTGACCCAGACCGGCTTGGCATAAGGCAGCACGAAATCGGCGATCTCGCGAAGCTCGGCGAGCAGCGCTTCGCGGTCGACCGGCGGTTTGCCGAACCCGGCGAGCAGCGCGTCGTGGTGCGCGCATAGGCGGTCGATCTGCGGCCCCAATTGGTCGAGATGCGCGAGATCGCAGATGCGGATCGCGCGGCGGCCGACCTTGTCCTCATAGGCCGGGCCGATGCCGCGGCGCGTGGTGCCGATCTTCTGCCCCGAATTGCCGGCGTCGAGCGCATCCTCGCGCAGCGCGTCCAAGTCGCGGTGGAGCGGCAGGATCAGCGGCGCGGTCTCGGCGACATGGAGCAGCTCGGGCGTAACCTTGACGCCCTGTTCGGCGATGCGCGTGACCTCGTCGCGGAAATGCCAGGGGTCGAACACCACGCCGTTGCCGATCACGCTCAGCGTGCCACGCACCACGCCCGAGGGCAGCAATGCGAGCTTGTAGGTCTTGCCGTCGATGACCAGCGTGTGCCCGGCATTGTGCCCACCCTGAAAACGGACGACGACGTCGGCGCGCTCCGACAGCCAGTCGACGATCTTGCCCTTGCCTTCGTCACCCCATTGGGCGCCGATCACGGCTACGTTGGCCACTTGCTCTTCCTTCGCTTCAATTCGTCATGCCGGACTCGTTTCGGCATCCAACTATCCGCGGGCGATACCGCCTGAGGCACGTTAGGCCCCGGAACAAGTCCGGGGTGACGGTCGGGTTATGTGGCGAGCGTGCGAACCTCACCACCTGATAAAACATGCGTGCACAATTGCGCCTCGGGCGTGTCGCCTGCCTCCAGCGCAGCAACCGTCACCCAGCCCTCGCTGCGCAACTTGGCCGCGATCGCGGGATCCGCGCCCAATGGCACGAACAATCGCCGCCTTTCGTCCTGCGCCAGGCCGGCGGCGACGATCGCGTCGATATAGAGCGTGAAGCCGATCGCGGTCTCCTCGCTGCCGTCGTCGCGCACGATCGTATAGCTGCCGCCGCGCCCGATCTCGCCCCGCGCGCCGTCGGCGAACAGCGAGAACCCGAGCCAGGTCTGATATTCGAACCCGTGCCGCTCGGTCGGATCGAGCGTCAGCGCGACGCGGCCCTTGACCGCCTCGGCGACCTTCCACAGCCCGTCGAGCCGAGAGCGTAGAGCGCCGCCGACATCGAACCGGCATAACCGGTCGTGCGCCGTCTCGAACGGCCCGGCCGCCTCGATCATCGGCAGGTAGGCGGGCGCCATCGCCGCGACCGCACCCGCATCCTTGGCATCGAGCCGGTCGGCCAGTTCGTCGAGCGACACGTCGCCCAGCGGCAGCGGTCCCGCGGCGAGCGTGCCGAGCAAATCGGGCAGCGTGAAGTCGATCGAGATGCCCGTCACGCCGGCCGCTTCGAGCGCCTCGACCGCGACGGTGACGACTTCCTGCGCGGCGGCGATCGTATCGAGCCCGATCAGCTCGCACCCGGCCTGGCGCCGCTCGCGCTCGGGCGACAATTCGGACGCGCGCAACCGAAGCACCGATCCGGCATAGCTCAGCCGTAATGGCCGCGGATGGTGCCCCATCCGCGTCGCCGCGATGCGCCCGACCTGCGCGGTGATGTCGGGTCGGATCGCCAGCGTGCGCTGGCTGATCGGATCGACGAAGCGCACCGCATCCTGCGCGCGCGCCGCCTTCAACCGACGCGCCAGCGCATCCTCGAATTCGGCGAGCGGCGGATCGACGCGTTCATAGCCATGGGCATGCGCGGCATCGAGCACGCGCCGCTCCAACCGCGCCGCCGCATCGGCGTCGGGCGGCAGCCGATCGTGAAAGCCCGAAGGGAGCAGCGCGTGAGTCATGGTTATTCGCCCTCTCCCCTCTGGGGAGAGGGTTGGGAGAGGGGCAGAGCGGCAAGCGCATCGATAATGGCCTGCAGCACCGCCGCTTCATTCGTCGTCACGTCGGAATTCGTGAAACGGATCACCCGATATCCTTGCTCTTCGAGCCACGTGGTTCGCCGCGCGTCATAGCGTTCCTGACCGGCATGGCTATCCCCGTCGAGTTCGATCACCAGCTTTCGCGATCTCGCGGCGAAATCGACCGTGTATGGACCGATCAACACCTGATTCGAGAACTTCACGCCGTTTAGGCGCTTGGCACGGAGCTGATACCACAATCGCGCCTCGGGACCGGTTGGCTCGCTTCGCATCGCCTTGGCGTTGTCTAACTGGCGTTTGTCCTTTTTAGGCACTGCCCCTCTCCCCGACCCGCATCGGGTCAACAGCGCCCCGCGCTGTTGAGACCATGCCGGGGGCATGGTCGACCCGATGCGCCCCGGAGGGGAGAGGGAGAAGATAGCTCAGAACGACAGCCCCATCACGGTCTTCACGCCCGCCAATTGGCGCACGCGGGCGATCAATTCGGCGTCGACCGCCTCATCGACCGACAGCAGCAGCACCGCTTCGCCGCCCGCCGAGCGGCGGCCGAGGTGGAAGGTGCCGATGTTGACGCCCGATTCGCCGAGCAAGGTGCCGAGCCGGCCGATGAAGCCCGGCGCGTCCTCGTTGACGACGTAGAGCATGTGGCCGGCGAGGTCGGCCTCGACCTTGATCCCGAACAATTCGACCAGGCGCGGCGCCTGATCGCCGAACAATGTGCCGGCGACCGACCGCTCGCCGGTATCGGTCTTGACCGAGACGCGGATCAGCGTGTGGTAATCGGCCTCGCGCTCGGTACGGACCTCACGCACTTCCATCCCGCGCTCCTTGGCGAGCAACGGCGCGTTGACCATGTTCACCGTGTCGGTCTGGGTGCGCAGGAACCCCGCCAGCACCGCCGAGACGATCGGCTTCTGGTTGAGCTCGGCGGCGGCACCTTCGCTATGGATCGAGATGCGCCCGATCGCGCCGTGCGTCAGCTGTCCGACCAGCGAGCCGAGTTTCTCGGCCAGCGCCATATAGGGCTTGAGCCGCGGCGCTTCCTCGGCCGACAGCGAGGGCATGTTGAGCGCGTTGGTAACCCCGCCCGAGACCAGAAAGTCGGCCATCTGCTCGGCGACCTGGATCGCGACATTGACCTGCGCTTCGGTCGTGGACGCGCCGAGATGCGGGGTCGAGACGAAATTGGGCGTGCCGAACAAGGGGCTCGCCTTGGCCGGCTCTTCGACGAACACGTCGAGCGCGGCGCCGGCGATGTGACCCGAATCGAGCCCGTCCTTGAGCG
>DASVNU010000316.1:0-8017 GCA_036383655.1 Sphingomonas sp.
TCGCGCGACTATTATTTGCTGCCCGACGCCAAATATGTCGCCTTTCGCAAGGCGTATCGCGATTACATCATGAAGATCGAAGAGCTGGCCGGCGTATCTGACCCGGCGGCCAGGGCGAGCAGGGCCGACGCGATCATCGCGCTCGAAACCGGTCTCGCCAAAAGCCAGTGGACGCCCGAGGCGCGGCGCGACCCGGTCAAGACCTACAACCCGATGAACCGCGCCGGCCTGACGAAGCTCGCCCCGCAATTCGACTGGTCCCCGGTGCTGGCGAAAATCGGCCTGGGCAAGATGCCGACGGTGATCGTCGCCGAACCCAGCGCGGTGACCGCGGCGGGCGAGGCGATCACATCGACGCCGCTGGCGGTCTGGAAGGACTGGATGACCTTCCGCTTCATCAGCGGCCACGCGCAATTCCTGCCCAAGGCGTTCGACGACGCGCAGTTCGATTTCTACGGACGCACCCTGCAGGGCGTGCAGGCGCAGCCCGATCGCTGGAAGCGCGGCGTACGTCTGCTCAACGACAATCTCGGCGAGGCGGTCGGCGAGCTCTATGCCCAGCGCCACTGGACCGCGGATACCGAGAAGCAGATGGACGAGCTGCTCGGCGATCTGCGCGCCGCGTACAAGGAGAAGATCGATAATGCGGCGTGGATGGACGAGCCGACGCGCGAGGAAGCGCTGACCAAGCTCGCCTCGTTCGATCCGCGGATCGGGCATCCGGCCAAGTATATCGATTATTCGGCGATGACGGTGTCGCGCACCGATCCGCTCGCCAACGCGTTCGCCGCCGACGATTTCGGATGGAAGCTCCAATTGTCGCGGCTCGGCAAGCCGGTCGACCGCACCCTCTGGGACATGAACGTCCAGGAAGTGAACGCTTATTACAATCCGTTGACCAACCAGGTGACCTTCCCGGCGGCGATCCTGCAGCCGCCGTTCTTCGATCCCGCCGCCGACCCGGCGGTCAATTATGGCGAGACGGGTGCCACGATCGGCCACGAAATGGGCCATGGCTTCGACGATGAGGGGCGGCAGTTCGATGCGCAGGGCAAATTGCGCGACTGGTGGACCAAGCAATCGGCCGACCGCTACACCGCGCACGCGCAGAAGCTGGTCGCGCAGTTCAATGGCTACGAGCCGATCCCCGGCGTCCACATCAAGGGCGAGCTGACCCTGGGCGAGAATCTCGGCGATCTCGGCGGGCTCGAGGCGGCCTATGCCGCGTACCGCCGCTATGTCGCGCGTCATGGCGAGCCGCCGGTGATCGACGGCTATACCGGCGACCAGCGCTTCTTCATCGCTTACGCGCAGAGCTGGCAAGGCAAGGCGCGCGAAGGCGCGTTGCGCGCGCAACTCCTGTCCAATCCGCACAGCCCGGAGGAATATCGCGTCAACGGCATCGTCCGGAACATGGACGCCTGGTACGCCGCGTTCGGGGTCAAGCCGGGCGACAAATTGTATCTGGCGCCCGAGGACCGCGTCCACGTCTGGTAGCGGCGGCAAGGTTCGGACATTGGCGAGGCCGGTCGAGGTCGGCCTCGGCGCTCCCCCAACGTCGCCGCCGCTGATAGGAGACGCCGATGCGATCGACCCCGCGCCTCAAGCTTCGCCACTTCAAGGCGGATTCGGGCGACTCGAGTCATAGCGCCTGGGTCCAACGGCCGTGGCCGAGCATCGGCGCGCTCTACCGCACCACGCCGCACGAGCCGTTCGCCGCCTCGGCCGCGTCGCTGCTGCTCGGCGATCTGATCGTGCATCGCGCCGATTTCACCGCGCAGCGCTGGGTCCGTGATGCTGAGCTGATAGCAGCGAACGATCCCGCGACGTTGAATATCGCGATCACTTTGGCCGGGCGCGCGGCGGGCGTGATGGGCGACCGCCCGTTTCGCACTGGCCCGGGCAGCGTGCACTTTGTCGACCTGTCGCAGCCCTCGCGCCACGATTCGAGCGCGAGCCGGACGCTCCTGGTGTCGGTTTCCCGCCCGCTCGCGACAAGCAATGGCCTCGACGTCACGGCCTTGCATGGCGTGGTCGTCCGCTCTGCGGCCGGTGCCGCGCTGATCGCCTATCTCGACCGGCTGCTGCAGACCGCCGACGCCTATTGCGAGGAAGATATCCCGCTATTGTCGCGGACGATCATCGACCTGCTGGTGCTGACCGAGCGCTCCGCGGAGCCCGAAAGCGCACAGGCGGTGCGTCGCGCCGCCGCGGCCCACACCGCGCGTGCGCTGATCGACGCGCATCTCGGATCGGCCAGTCTGACCATCGTGCGCTTGTGCCGCGAACTCGGTCTGTCGCGGACCAGCCTGCATCGCCTGTTCGACGACGATGGCGGCGTCCAGGCCTATATCCGAAACCGCCGGCTCGAAGCGGTGCATCAGATATTGACCCGGCCCGGCAGCGACGAGCCGCTACAGGCGCTGGCCGACCTTTATGGGTTCAGCGACGCCGCGCATCTCTCCCGCTCGTTTCGTGCCCGCTATGGCGTCGCCCCCAGTGCCTATCGACGCCAATTGATCGGCTTGACGACGATTGGAGAGTGATCGCGACCCCGGAACGTGCGTTCAACCAGGCGAGTTTCCCCGGCGCCCGATTCGCGCCTCGGCGACGCTGACCCGTCCGGAAGATTGAATAATTCTATGGATATATCAGGGGGACGCGCTGAAATCCCGCTGGGCAAGATCGTTAATCGATATATCTGAAACGCTCATTCAAGTCAGTGGGCTCCGTGTTCAACGGCGATGACACCGAACTGCGCTAATGGTCCGCTCGGTGGCGCTGCAACCGGGGAACGCTGGCCAATCCGCGAGGATGGGGCCGCACCCCGGGGCATTTCCGGGGGGGATGTGTCGGCGCCACCGCACCGCGCCTCGATACATCAAAGCGCGGTCAAGTTCCGCGATAGTCCCTCGGCACGATCCCCGGCAACCCCGCTGACCGACGCCGGAAGCCTGCTCCAGGTCACCGACGAGCCCGAATGGCGCTGGTCGGGATCGCTGACCTGAACGCTCGGCGCGCAACATCTTCGACAAGCAGCCGCCGATCACCGAGTCGGGCTATCTCGGCTCGCTCTACCTGCCCTATGGACGCTATTGGCACCTGCAGATCGGGAAGAGTTCTGACGATGAAACGACTGATTGCCCTGTTCGGCCTGGCGTTTTCCGCCGCCACCGCGATCCCCGCGGCGGCGCAGGTGGTGCCCCCGACACCGGCGCCGACCGTCACGGCCCCGGCGACGACAATAGTCCGGCCGCGCTCGATCCTGTTCATCGGCAACAGCTTCACCCAGGGCGCGCATTCGGCGGTCAAACGCTATCGCAACAACACGATCAACGACCTCAATGGCGACGGCTTTGGCGGCGTGCCGGCGCTGTTCAAATTGTTCGCCGCCGAATCGGGGCTCAATTACGCGGTCGCGCTGGAGACCGATGGCGGCAAGACGCTCGGCTTCCACTGGAACCAGCGCCGCCAGCTGGTCGACCGGCAATGGGATGTCGTCGTCCTCCAGGAACTGAGCACGCTCGATCGTGATCGTCCGGGCGACGCGACCGATTTCCGCACCTATGCCCCGCAATTCGCGGCGATGTTCGCGCGCAACAACCCCAGGGTCGACATCTATCTGATGGCGACCTGGAGCCGCGCCGATCTGGTCTATCAGCCGGGCAGCCCCTGGTCGGGCAAGCCGATCGCCGCGATGGCGCAGGATTTGCGCCGCGCGACCGACGGCGTGCGTGCGCTGTCGCCGCTGTTCCGCGGCGTGCTGCCGGTGGGTGAAGCGTGGAATCGAGCGATGGCGAGCGGGGTCGCCGACCCCAATCCCTATGACGGCGTCGCGTTCGGCCAGGTCGATCTGTGGACCTATGACCATTACCACGCGAGCATCCAGGGCTATTATCTCGAGGCGTTGATCGTGTTCGGCCGCATCACCGGGCTCGACCCGACCCGGCTCGGCGCCAATGAGCGCGCCGCCGACGATCTCGGCATCGACCCGCGGATCGCGGTCCAGTTGCAGCATATCGCCAAGGCGCAATTAGCGCTGCCGTGAGGCCTGACAACGCGCCCGCTCCTGTCAGCCGGACGTTGCCCCCTCACGCATATGGCGGGCGATGACGGCCTTTGGGGCTGGTGGTGAAAATCTCGCAGCCGGCTTCGGTGATGCCGATCGAATGCTCGAATTGCGCCGAGAGCGAACGGTCGCGCGTCACCGCCGTCCAGCCGTCATCGAGCATCTTCACCTCGGGCCGCCCGGCGTTGATCATCGGCTCGATGGTGAAGATCATGCCGGGTTTCAGTTCGGGGCCGGTGCCGGGCCGTCCATAATGCAGCACGTCCGGCGCATCGTGATAGACGCGACCGACGCCATGGCCGACAAAATCCCTGACGACGCCATAGCGGTGCTTTTCGGCGTGGCGCTGGATGGCGTGACCGATATCGCCCAGCCGATTGCCCGGTTTTGCCTGTTCGATCCCGAGCATCAGGCATTCATAGGTCACATCGACCAGCCGCCGCGCTTTCAACGGCACGTCGCCCACCAGATACATGCGGCTGGAATCGCCGTGCCATCCGTCGACGATGGAGGTCAGGTCGATGTTCAGGATATCGCCCTCCTTCAGCGTGCGCGGGCCGGGAATACCGTGACAGACGACATGGTTGATCGAAATGCAGCTGGCATAGGCATAGCCCCGGTAGCCGATATTGGCCGGTACGGCGCCCGCCGCCAGGATCGCCTCGCGCGCGATATCATCAAGCGCCGCGATGCTGACGCCGGGTTCCACCCTGTCGGTCAAGGCGTCCAGCACCGACGCCGTGACCTGGCCCGCCAGGCGCATGCCCGCGAAGTCCCCGGCGCCGTGCAGCTTTATGGCTCCCGTCCGGCGATCCGCACCGGCCGATGCCGCGGAGACATAATGGGTCATCGATCTTCTCTATCTGTCCAACCGCACATTCGACGCGCGGAACCGGCGGCTGGAGTATGAGAGCAGATCGGCGGACGCAAGGTGATGCCCGCTGTCGAAATGGCGCGTTCGTTCGTTGGGGCTCAGCCTTGCGGCGAACGCGTGACGTCCAAATCTATCGCGCCGCCTCGCCGCCCTCGGGCGCGGCCGGCGTCTTGGCGACCGTCGCCGCCGGACATTTCCTCGGCGCCGGCATCGCCGCCTTGCCCGATTGATGATGACCAGGCGTTGCGACGCACGCCGCCCGATCGCGCTGGCGATAGATCAGTGGCGGTGTCTTGCCGGCGGGGTGCCATACCAGTTCATGCGTTTCGTCGAGCGATTGCGCCGCCGCGGGCAAAGGCAGAACCATGGCGATGGCCGCGGCGATCAGGATGGATTTCACAATATTGGTCCTCATGATTGAGGCGCGTCCCTGCCACGCCGCGGTCCGCTTCGGCCTTGCCGCTGTGTAACGAATCATTGCCCGATGCCCGGCCCAGCCTTGAGGGCGAGGCGGCGGGGCATTAGGTCCGCTGCATGACACGCCCAGAGGCCGTCCGATGACCGCCCCCAATATCGTCCTGGTCGAGGACGACCCGCCGCTCCGTACGCTCACCGCCCGCGCGCTGCAGGAGAATGGCTACAATGTCCGCCCCGCCGCGACCGCGCCCGAAATGTGGCGCGCGTTCGAACAGGGGCCGGTCGACCTCGTGCTGCTCGACATCATGCTGCCCGGGACCAGCGGCATCGATCTGTGCCGCGAGCTTCGCCGCACCAGCGACGTGCCGATCATCTTCATCTCGGCCAGGGGCAGCGAGACCGACCGCGTGGTCGGGCTCGAGCTCGGCGCCGACGACTATCTCGCCAAGCCATTCGGCACGCGCGAGCTGATCGCGCGCATCCGCGCGGTGCTGCGCCGCCATGCGATCGAGCGCGGCCCCGCCGATCGCGAGAAAGGCGAGCTGAGCTTCGAGGGCTGGACGGTCAATCTGCCGCGCCGCGAATTGCTGTCGCCGACCGGCGCCGCGGTCGAGGTGACGGGCGCCGAGTTCGACCTGCTGGTCAGCCTGTGCGACAATGCCCAGCGCGTGATCGCGCGCGAACGGCTGATCGAATTGTCGCGCACCCGGCTCGGCGACAGTTCGGACCGCAGCGTCGACGTGCTGGTCAGCCGGCTGCGCCGCAAGCTGTCGAGCGCGGGCAAGCCGGCGCCGATCATCACCGTGCGCGGCGTCGGCTACATGCTCAACGTCGCGGTCGAGCGGCGTTGACGCGCCTGCCCCACCTCACGCTGGGGCTGATCGGCCGCGTCTTCGCGATCCTGCTGCTCGCGGTGCTGGTCGAATATGGCGCGAGCACCTTCATGTACGAGCGCGCCAGCCAGTTCTCGGTGCGCCAGGACGAGGCGCACCGGCTCGCCGAACATCTCGTCATCGCCAGCAAGCTGGTCGAAGAGGCGCCGCTCGGTGAGCGCAACTCGATGGCCGCCGAACTGACCACGTCGCGCTACGCGGTCGGCTGGCGCGCGGTGCTGCCCAAATCACCCGCGGTCGCGCCATCGCTCGACAAATTGACCCAGCAGGTGCTCGACTGGGAACCCGAACTCGACGGCCGCGACCTGCGCCTCAGCCTGACCTCACCGGGGCGCGACGGATTCATCACCGGCGCGTTCCGGCTCAACGACGCCAGCTGGATCACGTTCCGCACGCGCCAGCCGGTGCGCGCGCTCGACATGGCGGTCAGCCGCATCCTGCTCGCGCTGACCCCGGCGGTCGCCCTGATCCTGATCGGCGGGCTGCTGGTGCGCCAGATGCTCAGGCCGATGCGCGACCTCGCGCGCGCCGCCGATCGCGTCGGCCATGGCGCGGTCGAGGCGGTGCCCGAGCGCGGCCCGAGCGAAGTGCGCGACGTGATCGTCGCGTTCAACGCGATGCAGGCACGGATCCACCGATTGATCGGCGACCGCACCCAGGCGCTGGCCGCGGTCGGCCACGATTTCCGCACGCCACTCGCCCGCCTGCACCTGCGTGCCGACGCGATCGACGAAGACGAATTGCGCGACGCTATCCAGCACGATGTGGTCGAGATGGACCAGATGGTCGCCTCGCTGCTCGCCTATCTGTCGGGCGAGGACGAAGGCGATGCCGAGGCGCCGACCGCGACCGACCTAGCGGTGATGTGCGCGACGCTCGCCGACGACGTCATCGATCGCGGCGGCAAGGCAAAATATCACGGCCCCGACCATTGCGAGCTGATTGTCCGCCGCGTCGCGCTCAAGCGCGCACTCACCAACCTGGTCGACAACGCGCTCCATTACGGCAAGCGCGTCGATATCCGTCTCGACGCCACTCCCGATCAGGTAACGATCGCGGTAGAGGACAACGGACCCGGCATCGCCCCCGGGGACCGCGCCCGCGCGCTCGAACCGTTCGTCCGCCTCGATGCCGCGCGCGGCCGCGATACGCAAGGATTCGGCCTCGGCCTTGCCATCGTCCAACGCGCGGTGGCGGTGCATGGTGGCGACTTCGCGCTGGACACGGCGCCGTCGGGCGGCCTCAGCGCGCGGATCACGCTGCCGCGCGGGGCGACGATCGCCCGGTAGCAGCCCGCGCACTGCCCAGTCGCGGTCTTGGGTCCGTACTCGATTACCGCGAGGATCGTGATTGCCCGCAGGGGCCCGCCGACGAGGAGCGCAGCGCAGTCGCGTAGCTGAAAGCTACGCGCAAGCAGGCGCCCGGACGTCGGTCACGATGCTATCAGCATCGCTTCCTCCTTGCTCCTCGCCGGACACCAAAATCGGCTCCGTCACGACCTCACGGTAATCGAGTACGGACCCTAGATCAGATCGTAGCGCCGCGAGATGCGGTCGACGGGCGTGCCGTCGGCGAGCGGAACGGCGCGCGCGACCGCGTAATCGGCGAAGCCCATCTTCGCGTAGAAGGTCAGTCCGCCGGTGTTGTCGGCGCGGATCGTCGCGTTGATCGCTTTCAGCCCTGCCGCGATCGCCGCGGCCCTGGTGGCGGCGAACAGCGCCGAACCGATTCCGCGCGTGGTCGATCCGCGGCGTGCGAACGTGC